>JAJEFL010000096.1:0-19602 GCA_022820435.1 Rhodothermales bacterium | reverse complement strand
CGTCCCGTCACTGTCCGCAGCCTTGTACTTATAAGTTGTCGGGGGGACGGCAGAAGTTGGACTCCCTCTGACTGTACGTGTGGATGCATTGAAGACGAGTCCCTCCGGCAGATCAGATGCCACGGTGTACGTATATGGAGGCGCACCCCCAGAAACCTCAGGAAGTTGAACCGTGTATGCAGCCGTACCCTGACCTTCTGTTACAGGAACATCCTCAAACTGTAATTCTCCACAGTTAGGGCCTCTTACTTCTTGGATACTATCCAGCCATGTCTGAAACGTTGCATCATCAGGTGCACAGAGATGCTGTTCTGAACCATGAAAGCCAAATATTTCTAACTGATTTAGTTGCATGAGACTGGATGGCAGTTCGCCGGTGAATGCGTTGCCAAACAGATCTAGACGTTGTAACTGCTGAAGATTGCCAATTTCTGGTGGGATTGATCCAATAAGAGAGTTTTGGAACAGATTCAATACTTCTAATTGCTGGAGATTGCCGATTTCCGCCGGAATTGATCCAGTAAGAGCATTATATTCCAGACGGAGGCTTTGTAACTGCTGAAGGTTACCAATTTCTGGCGGAATTGAACCGGTCAGAGAATTATTTTGCAGAAATAGGAATTGTAACTGCTGGAGATTGCCGATTTCTGTCGGAATTGATCCAGCAAGAGCATTACCTTCCAGATCTAGACGTTGTAACTGCTGGAGATTGCCAATTTCTGCGGGGATCGATCCAGTAAGAGCGTTTTGGAACAGATTCAATCGTTGTAACTGCTGGAAATTGCCGATTTCTGACGGAATTGATCCAGTAAGAGCATTACCGTCCAGATTCAATACTTCTAATTGCCGGAGATTGCCGATTTCTGACGGAATTGAGCCGGTAAGAGAATTATCAGCAAGATACAACCCTACTAACTGCTGGAGATTGCCGATTTCCGCCGGGATTGATCCGGTCAAAGAATTTAAATCCAGTATCAAGAGTCGTAACCGCTGGAGATTACCAATTTCTACCGGGATGATCCCATTGAGATTATTTTTGCTAAGAGAAAGTTCACTCACCCGCCCAGAAATTTGGGAGATGCCGTACCACGAGTCCAGTTCATCCTCTTCCGGTACTGCCGTAAAATCCCAGTTGTCGTTATTCGTCCAACTGTCACCATTGGTGGCCTTGTAGAATGCTTCAAGACTCCGATAGTCCATCTCAAGGCTCTGTCCTAGGGCTAGATGCGCCATCAGCACTACCAGCAAAACTGCCGCACAGCAGTGTTTCAATACACAGACGGTACGTTGGGGAAATTCACGATAATGTATGATCACTGATCTTTGCATGGTGTTACATGTTTGTGCAAATCCGACGTTGCAGTAGGATCTTTTCCTAGAACTCCCTGTCTCCTGTTTCCCAGAAGACTTCCAGACCGATATAGGACTGGATAAAAACATCAAAATTGCGCTTAAGGTATTAGGATACCGGATATGAATCCAGCATGTCCGCGCAAGGTATGGCTTATCAAACTCAATTTCAAGGATTTGAGTGAATATTTCCCCTGAGAGCCTCTTGTTGTATAAAATGACTCCATACCACCAAGGTGAAAAATGTTTTTACCAAGGTTAAGTGATCAAATTATGTAACAGGTAGGGTAAGGTGAACAAAGTTCTACACTCTCTCAAGGTCTTCCAGCACGTTCCCGCCGGGAATTTCATAGACAGTCGCAACGATTATTGAGGAGTCTTCTTCACGAACGCAGTGCCGGCGGCGAAACTCAGCGTTCGTGAGGAGCGCACAAACAGAAGGGACAAAATGCCAGAGGCGCTGCGCCAAGGCTCCAATCGGTTCTACGCCTGTTGAATCCGCCGTGCGGCAATTCAGGAATGGATATGGATGGGCGATGCAAAGGGAATGGGATCTTACCATCAGGAAGGGACAGTTTGGTTTTTTCTTGCCGGAAGCAGTCACTCCGTGACCTCACGTAATTTCATCCCCTCATATTTCGGGTTCATCAATGGCCTGACCGGCAGGCTATAAAGACGGCGGGCAGAAAGAGTCGGACAGAACCAGTGTTTACAGGTCACCCTCATTCATTGCAATTGAACATCAGCAGGAGAAAATCCTTTATCCATGTCTTAGGAGCAACCTCCAAATTTTAACGGAGCACGACGCATCCTCATGGCAGCATAATTTAGTATCTTTACTGGAAAATCATACCAATCCAAATATCATTATGATTACAAGGAGAGAGTTTTTAGCGCAGTCCGGCGGTGGGATCCTCATGGCCGGACTTCCTCTGAAAGTCCCCACGATACAGGACGTGATCAATCTGATTACGAATGAAGTTCCCGGTGCCCCCTGGCAGCCAACCGTAGATACGATAAAATCGGGGGATCCCTCTCAGCCGGTGCGAGGTGTTGTGACGACCTTTTTGGCAACGCATCGCACCATTGACTATGCAGCGCGGCACGGCGTGAATTTGATCATCACGCATGAGCCGACCTACTATAATTATCTGGATGAGACAGACTGGCTTGAGCAAAATCCGGTCTATCAAAAAAAGCGGCAGATGTTGGAGGAGAATGGGATTGTGGTGTGGCGGTTTCACGATTACTGGCATGGATACAGGCCGGACGGTATTGCTACCGGTGTACTGAAGCATCTCGGCTGGGAAGCGTATGCGGATCCGGAGCGGCCGCAATTATGCCGGATCCCGTCCATTACGCTTGGAGAGCTGTCGCAGTTCATGAAAGTTCGTTTCGGTGCAAAGCGTCTGCGGGTGATGGGGGACGCAGGGATGTCGTGCAGCAGTGTCGGGTTACTCGTCGGGTCTGCGAGTGGGCAGCGGCAGATTGAAATGCTCTCGGAAGTGGATGTGCTCGTAGTCGGAGAGGTTCGGGAGTGGGAAACCACCGAATTTATCCGTGATGCAAACTGGCAGGCAGAGCAGCCGAAGGGACTGATTGTGGCCGGACATGCACTCAGCGAAGAGCCGGGGATGGCGTGGCTTGCCGAGTGGCTGAAACCGCGCCTGCCCAGTACGATTGTGGTGCACCAGCCCTGCGGGGATCCATTTTATTTTGTTTAGCCGGGGAGAATGAACACCAAACCACCGGCGACTGGCGGCGGGCACGGAGTCATCTGCACGCGCCGGTGCATACACGAAAATACCCGGAGGTCTATGTTCGGAAACCTGTTGAACCGGCCGGGAGCAGTTGCTCCGGTCACCTTCATTCTTTTGATGTCCTGTACCGCGCCCGTTTCCACGGGGATTTTTGACGGATCCACCGATGTGGGAAATCCTTCATTGAAGGGGAATCTCATCTTTGATCAAGATACGGAAGTGTATACGGTTACCGGTGGCGGTGCAGACATTTATGGCACCCGGGACGAATTCTTTTTTGCATGGAAAGAGATGAGCGGAGACCTTGTCCTGAAAGCGGATGTTGCGTTCACAGATACCACCGGGCATCCGTACCGCAAGGCAGGATGGATGGTACGTGAAGGCCTGGATGCAGATGCCGCGTATGTGGATGCGCTGATTCATGCGGACGGACTCATTGCCCTGCAGTGGCGTTCGGAGCAGGGGGGAGAAACCCATGAGGTCACGACCCCGGTTCGTGCGCCGGCAACCATTCGTCTGGAACGCACGGCAAATCTGTTCTCTCTCTATCTGGACAGACCGGCACAGAGATCAGTCGTTGTCGCCAATATTACGGTGGATTTACCGCAAAATGCGTACGCAGGTCTGGTGGCCTGTGCACACGACTCCACTGCACGGACCACGGCCCGATTCGAGAATGTTCATCTGGAAGCGAAAGAAGTGACGGGCGAGCGGATCGTGGAAAGTACACTGGAAATCATGAACAGTCAGACCGGCGAGCGCCAGATTGTCCGTCAGGCAGAGGAGCACTTTGAAGCGCCCAACTGGTCGCCGGACTCGCTCACCCTGCTGTATAACCGTGGAGGCCGCCTCTATCATATGCCCGTAAGTGGCGGAGAACCCGAAATGCTTGAGACGCAGTTTGCTGAC
The DNA here is from genome assembly GCA_022820435.1 of Rhodothermales bacterium. Taxonomy (GTDB): domain Bacteria; phylum Bacteroidota; class Rhodothermia; order Rhodothermales; family Bin80; genus Bin80. The sequence goes on along the minus strand of JAJEFL010000096.1, from coordinate 15,583 downwards.
CGGTGCAACAACGATCACGGGTATTCCCCTGACGGGATCGAGATCGCGCTTAGCCACAATAACCCGGATCGGGGCTCGCTCATCTATATTGTACCCGCTGCGGGCGGACTTCCCCGATTGGTCACCGAATCAGGGCCATCCTACTGGCACGGCTGGTCCCCTGACGGGCAAAAACTAGTTTACTGCGCTCGGAGGAATGATAACTTTGATGTGTATGTAATTGGACGCAATGGCGGCGAAGAGGTGCGGTTAACCGATGCTGAGGGTCTGGATGACGGCCCGGAATACTCCCCGGACGGTCAGACCATTTATTTTAACTCTGTGCGCACCGGTCAGATGAAAATCTGGCGTATGGACCCGGACGGCAGCAATCAGATACAGGTGACCCCGGAGGATGACTACGGAGACTGGTTTGCACATCCATCACCGGATGGCAATTGGATCGTATTTCTATCCTACGATAAGTCTGTAGATGGGCATCCCGCAAATAAGGATGTAAAACTCCGGCTTATGCGTACGGGGACTGCCGAGGATCCAAAAACTATCGCCCATCTGTTTGGTGGGCAGGGGACGATGAATGTACCATCATGGAGCCCCGACAGCCGCCATTTTGCGTTTGTCAGCTACCGTCTGGTTGGTCCGCGTAGTCTGGATTCGGACGGGGCATCTGCGCATTGACTTCGTCTCGCCACAATTGCAGGCGGCGGAGCAGGGCCTGGGTCACGCTGGGCTCAAACTGGCTGATGTCGGCGGTTTCGCCCGGATCCGATTCAAGGTCATACAGTTCAGCGGGATAGTCCTCAAACCATTCAATGAGTTTATATCTGCCGCGGCGTACTGCACCTGAGGGGCGATTGGCGGAGCCGTGATAGTGGGGAAAATGCCAGTAGAGAACTCTCTCAGAGACGGGCATCTTGAACATGTCCAGGCCGTCTATACGGGCAGGAGCCGGGATGTCGGCTAATCCGGCCAGCGTCGGAAGCAGGTCATCGGTAGTGCCCGGTTGATCCATAATGGGGGGCATATCCTGAACTCCCTGAATGATCAGGGGAATGCGGAGTCCGCCCTCATACAGCCATCCCTTGCCGGCACGAAGGGGCAGATTCGCGGTCGGAGCCCATCTGCGATTTTCGCTCAATGTGGATAGGCCCCCGTTATCGGAGGTGAAGACGACAATGGTGTTTTTACCATGCCCCGTGTCTTCCAGGGCCTGCAGAATTCGTCCAACGCTTTCATCCACCGATGCAATCATGGCGGCATAGGTTGCGTGGTCCTGTGCCACGCGTGTGACACCACCGAAGCACTCGGATTGGTACGCCGTATTTATGTTCCCGGAGCCAAACCGCCGAACATCCCGGGGTTTTGCCTGGATGGGGGTATGCACCGCATAATGGGAAAGGACAAGGAGGAATGGATGTTCCTGATCGGTGGTGATCCAGTCTACAGCAAGGTCCGTAAGGCGGTCCGTCAGATAAGTGCTGTCAGGATCGGTTTCGAGACCGGGTACATTGGAAGCCGGGAAGTTCGGGTTTTTGTAGGGGGCGAAAAAGGATCCGGGCTGCCCGGCATCATTGGTTGCCAGAACTGTTTCAAATCCCTGATGTTCGGGGCGTGCGCCATCGGTGCCCAAGTGCCATTTCCCGATGTAGGCGGTACGGTAGCCGGCATCCTGAAACACCTCTGCCATGGTGACCTCTTCCAGCGGGAGCGCATGTCGATAGTCGGCCTGTAGCAGCCGGTCGCTGGCCATTCCGCCGATCCAGTTTGTAATCTGGAGACGTGCCGGATGCTTTCCGGTCATGATACTGGCACGCGTTGGAGAGCAGACGGGACTGGAGGCATAAAATTGCGTAAAGCGGGTTCCTTCTGCTGCCAACCCGTCTATATTTGGGGTTTCATAGAAAGTGCTCCCATATACACCGGTATCCTTCCATCCCAGATCATCCACCAGGATGACGACCACGTTAGGCGGTGCACTGCTGCATGCAGCCAAAAAGAGGAGCAAAAGGCAGAGTCGGTTCAAAACGTTACCCGTAGTGTATCGGGAGTTTTCAGTGTCGCTGCCCGGATACCGGTCAGGGAGGTTTGATGTGTCGCCTGATCTCCGATAATGACGGTATAGGAAGTGGTTACATCAAAGACCTTGGCTTGAAAGGGCAGGGTTGCAGGGCGGATCGTATAGACGGTATCCATGCTGTTTTCATCGACGAGTGTCAGCACGGGTTCCGGGATCCCATTCACATCAATAGGGGGCAGGTATCCGGCGGCCTCCCGGCCGTAATTACTTTCCTGTGTGACGGTCACAGGCCAGCCGGGGTATTGCACTGCATCTTCATCGGATGGGTGAATCCAGCGCGGCCACGCTTCGGCGGTGATGGTGCGCGTATCCCGATTGAATCGGATAATTCCGTAGCCGGGGACACGGTCATAGAGTGCCTCCGGGGTGCGTCCGCTTCGGACTGGATTTGCAACTGCGTGGATCGTCATGCGATTCCCGAAGCCGTCCAGATGCTCGCCCGTATAGGGAGGTGCATCCGGTTCCAGATTCCCTCCAGGGGCTGGCGGGAACCAGCGCCGGGGCCATATATTCGCAATGGCGGGAGAGATGAACGCGTTCGGCCCATCCCCGAACTCATCAATTCCATACTGCACAAAACTCCCAAGGTGCTGATCCCCGGCGACATGAAACGTGAACCCTTTTCGGATCGTCTTCAGGGCGCGGTTCCGCCCACCTTGCGGCCATCCGTTGGAATCCATGTCGGTTCCCAGATGATCATCCGAGATATATTCGCCCGGCTCTGCATACCGCATTTGCGGAACGATCCGGTCATCATAGAATCCGCGGGGAAGCGTGGCAAGGTTACTGAAGAGGGTCTGGGAGAGCATGACCTTCATCCAGACATCCCCTGGATATTCATGTGACCACCGGTTCAGAAATTTCAGTTGGCGGGGCCCCAGGAGATGTGCCTCGGTGACGGTGGTTGCATCGTAGTCGCGATTTTCCGGCCAGCCATTGCGCACCTGTGCTTCAGGAAGAACGAGTCGGGGAGCGGATTTCCACATCCGGTCTGCAACAACAGCAAAACTGATATCCCCGTAGGTCATGTCTGTATAGTAGACACTGATATCCTGTTCAATGGGGGTTGGATCATGGGGGTCGGGCAGATTGGATACCTGGGTATGATGGACCATGTTCACAAAGCGGGCATCCATGATGTAGCCTCCGTTATCGGACTGGGGCTGCCAGGGACCTTCGGCTTTCTTGCCGCCGTGTCCCCAGATATTCCCGTGATATACGTCGTGATCATCGGGAATGGTAATGGCCGGGCGATCCCGCATCAAGTCCCGGAATGACCAGATAAACCGGTACCAGTGATAATGGTAGTCCAGAATGGCCTTGTCCAGAGGCGTACGGATGATCCCCGCAAGGCCGCCTTCATAGATCTGATCGCCGGCAAAGAAGAGCAGGTCAGGATCATGTGCGGCAACCGATGCGGTGAGTTCATGATGCGGATACCAGATTGTACTGTGATTCCATACCAGATCACGGCCTTTGGAAATATGCTGACAGTTCAGCGAAGCAAGAACAAACTCCTGATCTTCAATTTTTGGCGCACGGATTGTGCCGGCATAGTAGGCGGTTTCGGTTCCGCTGGACGTACGCAGATCATAGGTCAGCCGGTAGGGGATGTCTGAATTTGCCTGGAAGTTGTCTACGCGGAGGGTCGCGGTATAACTTTCCGGGATGATGGTTGCGGCTGCAGCGGGGGTCCATGTACCATCCTGCAGCAGATCCAGTCCGACTGTGCGGGTATCCATTTCGCCGACGGGAGGCATTTGGGCGGTCATTTTTAATGTGCCTTTGCTCAAGGTGTACTGTGATGACAGGACCGGGCCAAATGCCCGGTTCGCATCGTGCACAAATTTTGTCCCCCCAATTCTCCAGTCATCAAACCAGTACCCCTGGTCTTCCATGAGTGGGCTGTTATGACTTACGAGCGCAACATTCCCGACAAAATAATGGTTTGGTAATCCGGTATACCGGGCTTCGGATAACGTCTCACGGGTTTCTGGATCCGATGCGGTTATCTGGAGGTCAAACGTATCCCCGGATGGCGTGGCTGCCAAGTTGAGTTCAATGGAACCTCCAGCGGGAACATCTCCGGTAGACCGTTCAGGGGCAATGAGCGGCCATGCGTCAACGGAAATATCGGCTCGCGGGCCTTTGGGAGCTTCTGCGCTGGTATTTGAACGGACAATGATCTGCCCCTGACCATCCACTCCCACAATCAACCCTCCGTCTTCGCCGGGCCAGTGATGAACCAGACTTGAGATTCGCCAGTCGATCTCCGGTCCTCCTGCACCGAGCAGGAATCCGGACCACGTATTTGCATGGGTACTGTCTGCCGGGTTTAAGGCACCGGTCTGGACCGACATGGTGAAATTTTCTGCCTGCTCTCCCAGATAATGTGTGAGAAGATGGAGTGTCCGCATCGGTTTCGCGCTCCGCCCTTCCATGCACTCAATCCGCCCGTTAGCATAGCGCCAATCCATAAGGCGATTGGCATAAAAGTCTGCGCCAATCCAGACACGTTCCATACCGTCCGGCAGGGATTCGGTTATTTTCATGGACGGCGATGCACAACCGGATGCAAGCAGTCCAGCGATAACAAGGGTGGAAGTGCGGTGATGCATGTCAGAGAAATTTACTGTGTGCTCACGGTTGCATGTGTGCGGATGCCTCACCACAGATGTGCTGAGGGCAGGACATCTCTCCCCGCACGGATCGGAGGGAGCACATCAATGTATTACAGGGAGAGCACATTCAAACCTGTGCACAGCCCTCCTGGAGCCTGATTAAAGAATCTAAGACAGGACGGAAGGAGTCAACCGTCAGGAATTCTTCCATCACGACAGAAGATACACCAAACCGCTACAATATTGCGGGGCGGCCGATTCTGGCAGAGGGCTGAATGGTTTCGAGGGCAGGAGAACCCTCAAGGTTCAGTGCGGTGAGAAATACAGAGAAACAGTTCTACAGCCGCCTCAAGTACCTCAATCACTGGTGCCGGTGCACTCTCACGGGCTTTTCTTATCATCGTCCTTACTGGATCCCCCGACGATTTCTGCCATTGAAAAGAGCCAGTCTAGTCCTGTGCCCGAGAGTTGACTTTGGCCTGGAATTAAGTCAATTGCTGTTTTGTCTTCTTCTTCGAGTACACTGGCATCTGCTCCCAGATCAAGCAGAAGCCGGATCATTTCAGCATTTTCATTATACTCTTTGGCCCAGATCAGAGGGGTCCAGTCATAGTGATCTCGTGCATTCACATCGGATCCGGCCTCAATCAGGACCTGTGTAATTTCGAGAACGGGATTCTGGGCGGCAGCCCAGTGCAGGGGAATGCAACCACGATCATCTTTCGCATTGATGTTTGCGCCGGCATCAATCAGGAACTGAACCACTTCTGGGAGAATATTTTCGGCGGCAGCCCAGTGGAGCGGGGTACGGTCATTGGAGTCTAAATTTTCCAGATCTGCTCCCGATTCTACCAGAACCCGGACTGTCTCAAGTGAAAGACTGTCTTTTGCAGCGAACCATAGCGGGGTACGGGTATGATCATCGGCTTCATTCACATTGGCGCCCGCATCAATCAGCAGTTTTAGAATCTTCGGAGACTGGACTCCGCCTAAGATGGAATTAAAAATCGAGGTCATCCCGTTGTCTCCGCGTGCATTGACATCGGACCCGGCATCAATCAAGACCTTCAGGATTTCAGGGTTTTCATTCCATTCTGCCGCGGTATCAAGCGGAGTCATCCCGTATTCGCCGGGTGCATTGACATCGGCACCGGCATCAATCAGTGCCTGTAATATATCGGGACTCTCCGCTAATTGTGCAGCAGTATGTAGTGGAGTGAAGTGATTCCCCGGATTCCTTGCTGCCAGATCCGCACCCGACTTAATGAGCGCCTTCACCTGCTTGAGGCTAATGCTCTCTTCGGTTGCATCGAAAAACTTTTTGATGGTCATTTATGGATCCATGGTTTAGGTGATCTGTAATGATACGGATTACGACTCGAATAGATCAACATCCTATCCTTTTTTTTTGAAGCTATTTGAGAAGTTGGTTGTAGATGCTCAAGCAGGGGATGTATTATGATCAGTTGTTATTTTGGAGGGGTGCGCCATTAAGGGTTAAAGAATAAATTTCCAGAGGAACTCTTTCCTCGTCTAGCAGCCTGTGGATAAAGTCCAGAAAAATCTGAGGAACGCCTTTCGGGTTGGTCTTTGGAGATTAGACTGCTCAAAATAGCCTAGTGGACGGGAATCCCAATACTCTGTCCTGATATGGAAGGAAATGGCGAAGTGTTACAATGTGCGGCTGACCGAGGGTCTGGTACTATTCCCAGATGCTCGCAGAACAAGAGGGGCTGGAATTTGGAGGGTTGATTCGGTCGGCATTGCAAGGAATGAAAGAGGAATAACCGAAGCGGGAACTGGAGAAACCAAAGCCGCATTTAAACAACTTGGACTGCTTGAAGATTATATTTGAGCGGAGATGTGTGCCGACACCTGTGTATATGCTGGGATCGTAAGCGACGTTTCTGGTTTCTGGCAAGGAGGACGAAGGAAACCAAAATCAACAAACCCTGTTTAATTTTTCATGCTTGAACCGTCAACGGACACGAACCGACTTTTCGAACTGCTGAGGAAGCAACATAACAAGGGGCTCAGCGCAACCGAAACCAACGAACTGAGTAATGAGATCATGAATATGGCTGGAAACAATATTGTCGCACAGTTCGGTGCAAAACTGGATGCTGTACAGGCACAGATCGCCGCTCTGTCCGAGTCGAATCATGCACAGATCGCCGCTCTGTCCGAGTCCAGTCAGGCACAGTTAGATGCCCTTGGAAAAATTATGCAGGCACAGTCGGAATCCAATCAGGCACAGTCGGAATCCAATCAGGCACAGTCGGAATCCAATCAGGCACAACAGGCGGCGCTCGGCAAACTTCTGGACAGCCGGTATCAACTCCTGATCTGGCTGATTGCAGGTGTTGGTGGCGTACTCACGTTCATTCTGGCATACGGCACATTTGTCGCCGCCGGCTAATCCTTACTGTTGAAATTCTCTGTTCTGGGCCGCCTCCTGCGCGGTGTGTCAACTCTACAGGTTCTGTGCTGAAGGGGGAGATTCCAATATCCTGTCCCGTCCAAGAGGAATGTTCTGCTGGGCGAAGTGTGATGATGTACGGTTAGTGTATATCCCCGGATACCGGGAATCGTCCCTGTGCTGGGCCATGGACACAGTCGCTGCTTTCACCTTCCTGCTCAGTTACGATATGTTCGCCGTAAACGTTTTCATTTCCACCTTACGCCCACGAGTTCTTTCTGGGCTAAATCTCATTGAACGCCGATTTGCCACTATTTCCTAAGATCAGATACGAAGTGGAACAAACCGAAATACCAAAGGACTGGAAACCACAATCAAGGACTATCTCAACCTCCACAATGAAGACCCCTAACCATTGATCTGGACAAAATTTGCTGATGAATTTCTGGGATCTGTTCAAAGTTACTGCGAAAAAATAATGGTACATTAGATGGCAGTTGTGGAGGCAATGGTGGCCACGGGCAAAACGGCTTGGTGGACGGGAATCCGAACATTCTGCCCCGAATAGAAGGAGGTGGCGAAGTGTTACAATGTACGGTTGACCGGGGGGACTGGCACCATTCCAAGACGCTCGCAGAACAGGAGGGGCTGGGATTCGAATGGTTGATTCGGCGGGTATTTCTAGGAATGAAAGAGGAATAATCAAAGCGGGAACTGGAGAAACCGAAGCCGCATTTAAGCAACTCGGACTGCTTGAAGATTATACTTGAGCGGAGATGCACGCCGACACCTGTGTGAATGCTGAGATCGTAAGTGACGTTTCTAGTTTACGGAAAGGAGAACGAAGGAAACCAAAATCAACAAACCTTGTTTAATTTAGCATGTTTGAACCATCAACGGACACGAACCGACTTTTCGAACTGCTGAGGAAGCAACATAACAAGGGGCTCAGCGCAACCGAAACCAACGAACTGAGTAATGAGATCATGAACATGGCTGGAAACAATATTGTCGCACAGTTCGGTGCAAAACTGGACGCTGTACAGGCGCAGATCGCTGCACTGTCCGAGTCGAATCAGGCACAGATTGCCGCTCTGTCCGAGTCGAATCATGCACAGATCGCCGCTCTGTCCGAGTCGAATCATGCACAGATCGCCGCTCTGTCCGAGTCGAATCAGGCACAATTAGATGCCCTTGGAAAAATTATGCAGGCACAGTCGGAATCCAATCAGGCACAGTCGGAATCCAATCAGGCACAGTCGGAATCCAATCAGGCACAACTGGCGGCGCTCGGCAAACTTCTGGACAGCCGGTATCAACTCCTGATCTGGCTGATTGCAGGTGTTGGCGGTGTACTCATGTTCATTCTGGCATATGGCACATTTGTCGCCGCCGGCTAATCCTTACTGTTGAAATTCTCTGTTCTGGGCCGCCTCCCGCGCGGTGTGTCAACTCTACAGGTTCTGTGCTGAAGGGGAGATTTCCATGTTCTGTCCCGTCCAATAGGAATGTTCTGCTGGGCGAAGTGTGACGATGTACGGTTAGTGTATATCCCCCGATACGGGAATCGTTCCTGTTCTGGGTCATGGACATAGTCGCTGTTTGCATCTTCCTTCTCAGTTACGATATGTTCGCCGTAAATGTTTTCATTTCCATCTTACGCCCACGAGTTCTTTCTGTCTAAATTTCACTGAACGCCGGTTTGCCACCATTCCCTAAGATCAGATACGAAGTAGAACGAACCGAAGTACCAGAGGACTGGAAAACGTAATCAAGGATTACTCCGACCTCCACAATAAGGATTCCCAACCATTGATCCAGACAAAATCTGCGGATGAAATTCTGAAATCAGTCTGAAAGTACCGTGAAAGAATTAATGGTAAACTACACCAGCAGGATCAGCATCCTGCAACGTGCACAGTAGACTGTGATGGCTCAATAAGTGCGGTCAGTATCCGCATCAAGGTCAATATCTGCGGCACATGATGGGCAGAGCGCTTCGTCCTGTCCAGTCCGCCCGGTCACTAAAAAGGACACATCTGCCCGCAGATCTAATTTTCAGTAATTCATTCAACCTGATCGGGAAATGCCAGTCTTTGCAGTGAACGGTTTCGTATCAAGGTTTCAAAATGATTTTCAATCCTGCATGCAATTATGGGAGAGTTGACCAGAAGCCCAAGTTCAATGTTTCGTTCCTGAGCTGCCTCGGTGAAATTTGCCGAGGTCACGAACGCTTCCTTACGATCAACCACAATACATTTTGCATGCATTGATGTGACCGTTTTTCCTGAAGGGGCCAGAGAGCGAGGATCATAGTATACCTTGGGCAACCGCGTTCCAGGCCATGCACTGCACACAAAGTCGTGCGCAAAACGTCGGATAATGTCTTGACTGAGAGTTGTATCCCCGTGTCTGCGTTCAATATTGAGGCAGAGTATTGCTTCCAGAGTCTGGTCATTATCCAGACGCTCTCCAAGTGTCTGGAAGACGGCTTTTCCCTGATGAATTGCAAACCCCGCGGCGAAAACCCGTTTTTGCACCTTTCGGAACATCTGTCGAACGACCACCGCGGTGTCACGGGCACTGGTTGTAGCATCAGGGCCCGTTACAACGACCTCAATCGGCGGCGGGATATCACAGACACTCTCAATGCCGGCAGCAAAGGCACGGAGCAACAGGGCAATATGGGCAGGTGACATGTCTTGCTGAAGCAAGTTCTCCATGCATTTTGCGACTTCCGATGCATGATCCTGACTCAGGTGATTTCGCAGTGCCAGTTCGGTCAGAGGCGGTGATGATGGATCTTCGACCAGAAGTTCTGCGAGTCGGAACAGTTCTTTTCGACCAAGTGAAGCCAGTCCATCAAACATGATTACTCTGGAGGTTCAAAGAAGGCAGCATTCTGCGTGGCAATTGTTGGAACGACAAGTGCGCGATCAAGAAAATTATTGCGCTGCTCACAACTGGTTTCTGCAATCAGGAGGCAGCCATGACAGGCAGCTCCCTGTAATTCGCGACCTTCAAGTACATCATTGGGGGAATGATCGGCGCACACAGGATCATTCGAACATAGTACACCATCTTTCAGGGCCCGCTCCATGTGTCGCGGAAGCCGTCTTCCGGCTTCAATCAGTCCACCCAATGTTCCCTCGGAGTCAGATGAGCCAGTATAGATTAGAATCCCGTAGCCTCCATCCCCCGCATAAACCCGCTCACGCAGTGCACTGGCGGGGTAACCGCATTCAAGTGAAATAGCATTCATGAGCATATGCGAGAGTGAGTGCAGCATGATATAGGGTATGCCAGGAAAATCTTCTTCGGAACGTTTTCGCTCTTCCGCCCATGTGCAGTACCCGTTCAGAAGTTCCTGTCCGCGCTTCTCAGTGCCGGGGCGCTTAAGCCAATGGTTGATCTCGTCAATTTTGAATGACAGAAAAACACCTTCCCCACGATTTTCAATGGCAGGCAGCCATCTGATTTCTTCGGCAAGAGAGGCTCTACGGACATCAAGATCCAATTCTCCATCTTTGTCAGGTGTGACTGCCTCAAATCTCGTGAAGCCAAGAAGGGCAACCACTTCACGGAGGCGGTGAACCAGCACCACTTTATCAATGAGGGCGGAAAAGGAATGGGTTTCGGAATTCCAGTTTCTATGAGGCAGGGTCTCGGCATAAAATTTTGAATGAGGATCGTTCTCGCCAATAAATTCTGTGCCTTTATTGAGCACCTTAAATTCGGCAGCTTTGACGGGCACATCTTCATGTTCGCGGCCTCCCTTCTGTCTACGGTATTCGTCGAGTACATCCTGATCGTCAAAGCCCTCAAAGACGGTATTCAGGTCTGAGTTCCTTCGGAAATCGGCAAGCATTTCCACAGATGCCAGTGTGTCTAAAGGCTTGAAATGTTCGGCAACGGTGGATGCCAGCCCAGAATCATATTCTGGTAAAGAGATGACATTCATGGTTTGCGAGAAATAGGCATTGCTCGCCGTTCGCACCAGCAGGCGATTGTTTTCGTTGCATCTCTCTCTTGCATATGGTCCAATCCAGGGCCTTTTTCCCTTACATCTGCCGAGTACACCCGATTTAGGCCCTGAGGCCTCATAGAGTGAGCGTTCTTTGCCGCAATCGCATACAATGAAGATGTCGGCGATCCCTGCACCGGTTCCGCGTTCCTCCAGCCAGAGCGGACGGCGACATGTTGTATCTCTCTGATGCACAAGTCTGCGCCAGTCCAAATCGTCGACACAGCCCCGACGACAACCGCTCACAAAACGGACAGGGACTACATTTTTCCGTTTTCCGTCATCGTCCAGAAAACGGTATCGGTCTAAATGAGACCATTCTACCAGTCTTTGTCGTCTCCACTGGGGATTAACAGGGGAGGAAATGGGATCTTTCACGATGAACCAGCGCGGAAAAATGTACGCACCGACGGGGGAAGTTCTCCTCTTTCCTTCTTCGTGACTCGGCGGTGTCCGCAGATCCAGTGAAGGAACATTCAAAAGCCCCCTGAGCTTGGCTGTCAGCCGGGACTCCTCAATCCGGTCCCCTCCTCTGTACGACCAATCGTCCAGCCCGGAAATGATCACAGACCGATCAGGCAGATCAATCATAGCGCCCGGTCCATATGTGGTGATGAGTTGACTTTGACGAAGAATATTGTCGGGCATTATTATTGAATCCTGCGTCCGTCAGGGTTTTTAATTGCGAGAAGAACCCCCGGCTCTACATCACGCAAAGATCGGGGTGCGCGGAATTGAAGCTGTTTCTGGTTCAGTTGATCACGGGCTGGGTCAATCATTTCACGCAAAAGAGGCGTATTGACTCCTTTGCCCTGACGTGCGTAGCCAAATGTCACACCATCTTGCCCTGCTTTATGGGCAAGGGAAGCCCAGTCGTCAATAAGACTCTGGACGCGACTTCGGATATGGTCAATCATATCTTCGGCGTATTTTTCGGAATGATTACGAGCCCGGTCCCCCACCGCGTGGGTAAGTTCTGATGTTGGTTCGCTGAAGTTTTCAATCTTACTGGCTTCCAGCATTGGGGTCAGCTCATGGATCCCCAGTCTTGCCAGAGCAACCGTGACTGCGGCGAGCCCCCGGTCCAGTGCACGCGGAGAGAACGGGGTTACACTCGTTACTTCCACACCACGATAGAAGGACTCATGCCAGGCTGAGAAATGTTCATAATGGGATCGGTCACGGGGTCTGTGAACGTTTAATAGTGTCACCACCAATCCAGGGCGTTCAGAGTCTCGTCCGACTCGACTGGTTGCCTGAATATATTCGGATGTGGTTTTCGGTTGGCCGGATACTACCATGAGGCCAAGTCTTGTGATGTCCAGCCCAACCGAGATCATATTGGTCGCCAATGCTACATCCACACAATCTCTTTCAGTAAAACCAAGGGAAAGTTTTCGTTTGGCCTCGGCCACCAAAGCCGTGCTTACACGGGATGTCAGTTCCACGGGCTCAAACCCGATTTTCCGATTGGCAAAAAGGCCCGAGGAACTGTCAATGCGCTTGCGATCTGCATATTTGAGCAGGCGGGATCGGATCTCATCCTCAGTGATGCGGCGTGCACTTCCCAGTTCCCGCAAGGCGTTGAAGTATGTTACTGCGGTCATATAGGGATCAGCGGGATTGGATACGTCCGATCCCATAGCAGTATTCCAGGCGAATTGAGTGGCCGCCATGAGCGTAATCATGCTCCGCAAAAAGACCACCTTTGGTCCGCGTCCCTGTGCGGTAATCCCGAGGTAAATCCTTGGGTTCTTCTGGGTTTTCGGCACCTGTTCTGCAAAGAATGAATCCCGCCGGTCAATGCCCGGCGGCGGGAAAACTTCCACGGTCTTTCTTCCGAACAAAGCGCGGATCTGCTTCTGAGCCAGGCGAACCGTCGCCGTGGATGCAATGATCTTTGGTCGTATCGCATTCCCGTCAATACGGGTTTGGCAGAGGTGGTCAATCGCCGTCTCATACAGTCCAACCATGGTTCCCAGGGGTCCTGAGATAAGATGCAGTTCATCTTGAATGATGAGATCCGGCGGCCGGGGATTATTTGGATCCATCCCCCGAAAAAACCTTGCAGTGTCCCCCGTCCAGGGCATGGCGGCAAACTTATCTACGGTTGCAATCATGAAGGCAGGCAGGCGCTCATAGATGGGTTCGTCCACTGCGACGATGGGCAGATGACGTTCTCCGGAAAAATCGCAATTTCGCTTTACACAGTAGACATGCAGATTCGCTGGAGTATCGGAATCGGGATGCAGATGGAAGGAATTTTTCCCAAACTTTTCCCCACACCAGGGGCAGCGATCCAAAGGTAGCGGCGGATCCTGTTTGCTGTTTCCCTTAAATCTTAAAGTTTTGGCACGCGCCGTATGTTTAGAGGAGTCTCCCTTTTTTCCCATATAATTGGGGGTTGCGGCACTCCCCACCCAGAGTGCAATCTCGAATGGCCAGGTTCCAAGTCGCTCTGGTATTCGCTCACGCTCCAGTTCAAGTGCACAGATCAAAGCTGCACCGCGACCGAGTTGGTCAAGCGTTAGCAGTCTGAGCGTATAGCGCATGAGCACGGACAGGCCTCTGTAACCATGCGGTTCTGGGTTACGCAACCGTCTCAGAACAAGTGTGAATGCGGCTAAACCAAGATAGGCCTCTGTTTTGCCACCTCCAGTTGGAAAAAATAAAAGATCAACGGTTTCGCGCTCAATATGTGTTGGTTTTGCTACGCCGCGGAGATTCATCAGAATGTAAGCAAGTTGAAAGGGCCGCCATGCGGGCGCATCCACTTCGTCGGGGGGCAAATTCCTTTCCTGCGCAAACCGTCGCCGGGCTGCGGCGGCCATGGCCCTGTTTGCAATACAGAATGTTTCCAGGAAGAGGGGATCTGTTAACAGATTGATTCCCTCCTGAATACGATTCGCCGCGGATCCTGCCCGCCTGACCAACTCCTTTGCAACTTCACGGCGGCGGCCAGAAAAATTTTGTGCATCGGTTTTCTGGCCCTCAATCCAGTGCCGATACATTTCAACGAGCGGATTTAATGCCTGCTGCGCCGCTGCTCCACTTTGCAGATTGCCGAGTGCCTCCATTCCGAATTCTACATTGGGAATTTGTGACGGCTCTACACGTTCCACGGCCGCTTGCGGCATCCATTCGGTGTATACCTGATTGCAGTGGTCATCTGTGGTTTCTGTGCGAACCGATACATTATGACCGACGGCATATTCAGCTGCATCCCGGTAATGCAGATCTGCAAGGCGATCATCCCAGTCATCACTCTCAAGTCCCCGCGGATCATATCGAGGAATAAAGGGGAGGTCCGCGGTGACCGACAGGCTAACCTGGAACGCAAAGGTAGTGTCCTGCAGACTGTCATCCTTTGCCGGTTGGCGGTGATTCACCGCAAAGAGGGAGATTGCGTGAACCGGTTTCTTTTTGTCAGTCTGGTACACGGTTGTTTTCCGAATCAGGTAGACGATTTGGAGGCCGTTACTCTCTGGAACATCAAGTGAAATCTGGTTACCGATTTTTGCGGATGCAAGATCAAGGGATACATTTTCTGAGCGTGGTGTGCGAGCCCAGGATTTGATGCTGCGGCGATGGGAACTGCCACGGGCAGAATCCCTGTTTTTTTCCGGTGGTTCTTCCGGCTTATAGTCTCCCCATGTCAGTGCAATATTGAGCCGAGGGGTGGATGGATCCACCAGTATGCTCAGTCCCATGGAGGAGGGCAGAAAGACGCGTTTTCCACTGCCTCGTTCGGGGGTATTGGCATCATCGGCACCGTGTTCCGGTTCAGTCGGCTCGTCTAGTTCTTCTTCGGTATCCTGTGCCCGCTGCTCAATGGGGGCGCCGGACGGAACCAGAAATCCCGTCAGGTACCATTTGGACGGCGCGTATTCCAGTCGTTCATACAGGAGATCTTCATCCTGCGGGCCGGGGCCGATCAGGTCCAGCCGCAGTGCTCTGACCAGATAATCTCTGACGGAGGCACTGTTCTCGAAGTGTCTAGACACAAAGGTTGGTTCTGGATTCATGATGATGATCCGTTCTTGGTTTTGCCGGCGATCAATTCTTCTTCTGCGTATTTGGCGTTCAGGGCAAGAAGCCGCGCAAGCACTTCATCATGCACATCATCCGGCCACCGGTAGCGATACGGTTTTTTCTTGTTTCCCCAGGTTGCTTCATCAATCTCATAATCCAGCAGAAATTCGCAGTCAGTGGGAATATCTGTCCAGCCGTAGGCATCCAGGACGGCGCGGTCCATTGCGGCGTGGAGTTTTCGGAGTTCTGCAAATTGCGAGCCGTGCTCCTCCGGATTATGGAAGCGATTATAGGTTTTCGTCATGCCCTCATTATTATTGACCATGAGTTCCGCCCGAAACTTGTAGTAGGCTTCCCCAACGGCTTCAAGGGCAGGAAGTGTTTCCCAGCCTTTCGGAAAGGGAAAGGTT
>JAJEFL010000197.1:0-36656 GCA_022820435.1 Rhodothermales bacterium | reverse complement strand
ACCCTCTCCGCTTCTGTAATGTATGATTTCGCCCACAGGCGGGAATGAACTCTGGAGGGGTGGCAGAGTGGTTGAATGCACTGGTCTTGAAAACCAGCGTGCCGCAAGGTACCGGGGGTTCGAATCCCTCCCCCTCCGCACCGGGTTGAAGATCGGAGACGGTTTGCTGATAGATGGATCATACCGGATGAGACATCCTCTGGTATGGCAGGACGCTCATCTGGTGAGCCTAAACGGGCGCTATTCCATTTGAACCGCAATCCGTCGTGATGCCAAAAATACGGATTGTGAAGACGGGTTATACGGAGGATCTGCGATGATCACATCAAATCTGTGATTTGATTCCACCAATTCGCATAAAATCGTGGATACGTCCCCGCAAACCACCTCATTTTCCGTATGAAGAATGGTGTGATCTCTGTCCCGTAATGTGCAGGGCCTGGGATCCTGACCGGGCAATAGACCGCAGGACAGATCCGGTGAACCCGTTTCCGGGTGCATCCGTCTATCGACGCACAGGATTCAGCCCCGTACAGGCTGCCTGTGCGATTCATTCCATCCTGTTGGTATCGGGTGCGAAATCAGTGTATTCGCGGAGCTCCCATTCAGAATTGTCAGGTAAGTGGAGTTTGAATCTTGTGCAATCACTGCTTTAGGATTCATGCTTACAGGGAAATCAGAGTCTTTATCCCCGCCGCCGGTATTTGCCAGTTCGTTCGTATAAACCTCTGAAATCCGTGAAGGTGTGAGAATTACCGATAATCAGAACCTCGACATAAGCATTTTCGAGTTTATGGTTGCCGTAGGTCATGAGGTGTTTTTAGGGGTTCGTGGACCGTTAAACGCGAACATCTGCCATCCCCTCCTCCCGCATCACACTGCCGGAACCCCCGCCCACAAAGCCCGTTCCAAAGATAAACATCTGAACCCCATGACCGACAGCCCAAAGCCCAAAACCAGCGCCGGCAGGGTCTGGCTCCGCCGGATCTCCGTCGGACTGACTGCACCGTACCGCTGCCGGGAGTCTGTCATGTTCCAAAGCGGAAGCCAAAAACCGTCCAGCGACCGTTCTGCACCCATGGAGGCCCAAAACAGGCCTCCCATTGCACCCGCGCAGTGGGAGCGAAGCACCCCGTTGCCGTCCATAAGGTCAGCCGGGATAAGATGGGACCCATGCCGATGCCCCCACAGGAAGCAGAGATTCTATACAGGCAAAACAACCCGCGGTCACCGGAGGAGCTGGCCGCAGGGAAGGAAGCCGCCCGTAAGGCCAGGGCAGAGGCAAAGGAGAGAGAGAAACGGATGCGTACCTGCATTGAATCAGGATGCAAAAACCAGACTCCTCCCCGTCAGAATTATCACACCATGAGCATGGAGTTCAGCATGACGGTAGCCCCGTACCATCACCGATGCAGGCCATGCTATGCGAAATGGCTTTGCCGTAACGCCCACCTGGAGACCGAGCACGCAGGGGCCAGACGGGAGCGTAACCGTCAGATCGTTCAGCAGACCACCAACGGAGTAAGCCGGGCAGATGTCGACAAAGCGTTCGGAACGATAAAGGCTTATGTGAGCCGGATATACGCGAGGGCGGGCACAAGAGCCAAAGACCTTCGCAGGCAGGAACGCAGCGCCCGCAACGCCGAGATCGTTGAACGCGTCCAGACGGGAGAAACCTTCATTGCCCTTGCCAAAGAGTTCTGGCTGGCATGGAAAACCGTACAAAGAATTTGCCAGAGGGCTGGACGGAGCGTAGCAGACCGCCAGCCCCTGGGAAAGGAAGTATTGCGGAGGGAGTTGCACCTTCAGCAGGGGAGACTTTGCGGCATCTGCGGGCAGGTCATGGCTCTGGAAGGAACCCACATCGATCACATCGTGCCGCGAACCAGAGGAGGAACCGACGACCGGGCCAACCTTCAGCTGACCCACGCAGTCTGCAACATCATCAAGAAAGACAGCATTCCGTATGTCCGCGGTGTCGGCGCGGAGGGGGAAGACGGATGACCGGAGCGGAGCGGGAGGAACGGAATCGGCAAATCGTGGAACGGATCAAGGCAGGCGAACCCACAAAGGCCGTGGCCAGAAAATTCAAAATGACTTCGATCAACATCCGTACCATCTGCAGGAAAGCAGGCCTTCGGAAGTACAGGAAACGCCGTGATAGGGGCATAAAAAAAGCCCGCAACGCAGAGATCGTGGAACGGATCAAAGCGGGGGAAATCCTGGAAGACGTTGCCAAAGAGTTCGAGCTGTCATTGAATACAGTAAAAGAGACATGTAGGAAGGCGGGAGTGCGCACCCAGACCCTGCAGGGGCGGGAACGCCAATCCAGGAACGCGGAGATCGTCCGCAGGATTCAGACAGGGGAAACCCAGAGAGCCGTTGCCAGAGAATTCGGAATGTCACCGGCCGGTGTCACCCGCATCTGCAAGTTAGCGGGAGTCAATAGACAGGACATGATACAGGAACGGAACGCGGAGATCGTGCGGAGGGTCAAGGAAGGGGGAACCTATGAAGACGTTGCATCGGAGTTCGGACTGGCAACAGGCACCGTAAACAGCATCTGCCTGCGGGCGGGAGTCAGCAGCCATGCAATAAGAGCGGAACGAATCCGGGAGGAACTCCATGCCCGCAATACAGAGATCGTGCGGAGAGTCAAGGCAGGGGAAACGCCCACCGCCGTTGGAAAGGATTTCGGACTGACAAATAACCAGGTCACCTACATCTGTCGGCGGGCGGGATTTCGGCAACGCCAACGCATTGATGACAAAGACCAGCGGCAGAGGCGTGATGCCGAGATCGTGTGCAGGATCAAAGCAGGGGAAATCCAGATCGCCGTTGCGGAGGCGTTCGGAATGACCCCCCAGCATGTCGGCCTCATCTGCCGGGAGGCAGGAGTCAACCTTCGGGTCATCAAGCAGGAGGAAACTCAGGCCCGGAACGCCGAGATCGTTCGGAGGATCAAAGCAGGGGGAAGCCGTACCGCTGTTGCCGCGGAGTTCGGTCTAGTACGGGGCACCGTGAGCAGAATCTGCCGGAAGGCGGGAGTCAGCGTTCTGGCCTTTAAGCAGGAAGAACGCCAGATCCGGAACGCGGATATCGTGCGCAGGATTAAAGCGGGGGAAACCATAGAAGATGTTGCCAAAGAGTTCGGAATTTCAAAGGGCAGCGTCAGCCTCATCTGCCGGCAGGTCAGGAAAAAGGCCCAAACTGATCAGTCTTTGTGTTCCGGGTCCGCCGCGGAGGAAGACGCATAACCGGTGCGGAGCGGGAGCAGCTGGCCCGCCTGATTCTTGGTATCTGTACGAGGTAATATGAAAAGATGGGCGAATGGAACGCTGAGATTGTCCGCCGCATTGAGGCCGGTGAAAACAAGGTCGTACCGGTCGAAAAGTATGGCATGATCCGGGCCGCCGTCCGGCGCATCGGAGTAGAGGCGGCGAACCGGAAGAAGACGCAGGCCCGGCAGTCCAAATAATTAAGAGTTCCGTTAAGGAGAATTATGTGCACTCATGGATATAAACCAGTTTCAAAACTCAACGACCCGGCTCCTCTGATTCTCTGATCATGCGTGCTCTGGACAATTTAGCAACCCCGTGCGTACTCATTGATGAGAGGCGCATGGAAGCGAATCTTGCACAAATGGCCGCAAGGACCAGGTCCGTCTCCCTGCGCCCCCACACGAAAACTCATAAATCCGTCGAACTTGCAGAACGTCAACTCAGGCACGGTGCCTGTGGAATCAGCGTGGCGAAAGTCAGTGAAGCGGAGAGATTTGTTGAGCATGGTTTTGAGGATGTACGCATTGCTTATACCGTGGTAGGTCAGAGGCAGCTTGAACGCCTGATCAAACTCGCACACCAAGCCCGTATTTCTTTTTGTATTGACAGCAGAGAAGGGGCAGCGCGGGCCTCTGATGCCTTTCGAAAAGCGGATATTTCTGTTGATGTGCTTCTGGAAATTGATACGGGTTATCATCGGTGCGGTGTCCCCTGTGACGGGAATGAGATAGTTGCTCTTACCTCGGAAATTCAGAAACTGAAAGGGTTGAATCTATGTGGAATTCTGACACATGAAGGGAATGCGTACGTTCAGGATCCTTCAAATCGGGCCGCAGTCATGGCCCGGACACGTGACCGAATGCTTGAGGTTGCAATCAAGTTGCATAAAGCCGGGTGCATTTATCCATCCTCCTTTGAAATCAGTATTGGCTCCACCCCCTCCATCCATGTTTTTGAAAATCGGCTGAAAGATGGCTTCCAGATTACGGAGGTGCGTCCAGGCAATTATATTTTTAACGACCGAATGCAGGTTGAACTTGGAGTTTGTTCGCTGGATGCCTGCGCACTGACGGTTCTTTCCACGGTCGTGAGCCGACACCGCACCGCCCACGGTACCGAGCGTTTCATTCTGGATGCAGGACGAAAGATACTCACTAGCGACACACTGCAGAACAGATCCGACTACGGCTGTATCCTGTATAACCCCCGTGTCCGTGCAGCCCATCCTCACGCAAAAATTACGGGGCTTTCGGAGGAGCACGGCTGGGGCGAGGTGCAGGGAGGGAGTACCCTGCAAATTGGAGATCGTGTACAAATCGTTCCGAATCATGCATGTGTGGTCGTGAACACGGTGGACCAGATGTTTCTTGTTCACGAAGACTCGATGGTTTCCGAAATCCCTGTAGACGCACGTGGCTGTGTCATATAGATTTAAAATATCTATTTATTTTTCTGCCGGGTTGTTTGTTCAGGGGAGCCTTCAAGGTCAAGATCCGGTCCCATAAGATGGAGGCAATCCAAGCAGAGAAGCGGTCCGGTTTGTCTGGCGGCAGTAATCAGGATTCGGGCTTCCTGCTTTCATGTCCGAATCGTCAGTCAGACAAATACTCTCCGCCTACTTCAGCAGTGTCATAATCTTCACGGCCCTCTGTTTTTCGGTCTGCAGAACATAGATGTACGTATCGCTGGCGAGTCCCGATCCGTCAAACAGGACGCTATGATGTCCCGCCGGCTGTGTACCATCCATCAGTGTCCGCACCCGCTGCCCTAACAGGTCATACACCGTGAGCAGAACATGTTGCGTTTTTGTAATCGAAAATTCGATGGCGGTGGAGGGGTTGAACGGATTTGGATAATTCTGCTCCAGAGAGAAGTCGGACGGAATCACCTCTTCCAGCGATTCTATGGAGGTTCTTGTGCCTGCATCTGTGATCCGAACCTCCATAGAAGCCTGTGCCCCTGCCAGAATTCCCGGAGGTAAAGTTCCGAGTGCCACCGTGAATGTCTCGTCATCAGGGTCGTCATCCACAGATGTCATAATTGCGCCGGTCCCGCTCAAATTGTCCGGGTTGATGATGATAGAGGTGATTGTGCTGTAGTCGTCCCCCTCGGCGGTGCCCGGGGTGAACACAAGCGGAATCGTTACCGCGCCGGCGACCATCTTTGTTAAAGTGGCCGTTGCGGTCACGGCCTCGCCTTCGGCCACCGGATTCGGAGATGCAGATAACGTAACCGTTGCATCGTTGTTGGTGATCGTCAGCGTATGCACATCTACACTTCCTAAATCATACCCTGTACCGCTTGTCAGCGTGAGTATAATGGTCTCACTGTCCTCCGCCAGACTGTCATCTGCAATCGCAATCACGATGCTTGCGGCAGTCGCACCCGCGGCGACTGAAACGGCCCCTGAACCGTCAATCATGTAGTCGGCACCTTCGGTCGCGGTGCCGCCCGGTTGATAGTTCAAGGTGAAACTCTCTTCTGGCACCGCGCTGAGTCGCACGGTCAGGCTGTAGGCACCCACATCCTCACCCACGCTGGCCGAAGCCGAAAGGAAGGTAATTTCGGGCCTGAGCGTAAATACGGGAGGTGTCCCGTCATTGTCCGTGATGGTCAGTGTATATGCGTTCGCACTCCCGATCTTATATCCCGTGCCGCCTGCCAGTGTTAAGATGACCGTCTCATTCCCCTCCTCTTCGTCATCATCGGTAATCGTTACCGGGATGTTCACCGAGGTGGCATTTGCTCTGACCAAAACGGTTTCGGGAGACGTATAGTCCGTATTACGCTGCGCGGTACCCTCCAGTCTGTAGTTCAGGGAGAAATCTTCCGCCGGTGCAGGGAGGATGCTTACCGTCACGTTCCGGGTACCCACATCTTCGCCCACACTTGCAGAGGTTAGAGCAAATGCAACCTCCGGGAGCACCGCCTCATCATTATCGGTAATCGTCAAGGTGTAGGTGTCTGCGGTGCCTACCGTATATTCCGGACGAGTCTCCAGTGTCAGAATTATCTTCTCGTCATCTTCCTCTAGATCATCATCAAGAATCCTTACCGGAATATTCACCGAGACCGCACCTGTGCGCACGGCAATGGATTCATCAATGCGGTAGTCCGTGTCCCGCTGTGCCGTGCCTTCCAGACTGTACGCCAGCATGAATCCCGCGGCGGATACAGGGCGGATACTTACGGTCACATTGTGGGGGGTGCCGATAGCTTCGTCCACATGATCCGAATCGGACGCAAAAGTAATCTCTGGCAGCATCACTGCGTCATCGTCCAGAATCAACAAGGTATATTCACGATCACTCCCCACATTATATCCTGTACCACTGGTCAGCGTCAAAATCACCGTCTCATCAGGTTCCACAATGTTATCATCAATAATCGCAATCGGAATATTCACCGAGGTCTCATTCGCAGCCACGGGAACGCTTTCTGAACCGGTATAGTCGGTGTTACGGGTCGCCGAGCCGCTGAACCGGTAGTTTAAGGTCAGCCCTCCTGCAGGCGCAGCACTGCTCAGGCTTACCGTTATGTCATAGGAGTCAACCCCTTCTTTTGCGCTGGCCGAAGTGGAGGCGAAGGCAACTTTTGGCAATGCCGATCCATCGTTGTCCGTGATGGTCAGTGTATGTTTGCTGCTCTTTCCCACGGTATACCCTGTGCCGCTTATCAGTGTCAGGATTATCATCTCGTCATTCTCCTCATCGCTGTCATCGGTGATGGTTATCGGGATAGTCACCGAGGTCACCTTTGCGTCCACTTTAACAGTCCCCAAGCCGGTGATGCGGTAATCTGCTCCCTCCAGTGCCGTGCTCCCATCCAGACTGTAGTTCAGCGTGAGATCTGCTGCGGGGGCAGGACGAATACTTATACTCACATCCCGTGTACCCCCTGCTTCGCCTATGCTGCCTGACATGGAAGTGAAACTTACCTCCGGCGTATCGTTGTCGGTGATCGTCAGGGTATGGACCTTTTGCATTCCGACCGTATATCCCGGGTTATCCGTCAGCGTCAGTATAATGAACTCGTCATCATCATCCACACTGTCGTCAATAATCTTTACCGGAATGCTTACCGAGGCTTCGCTAGCGGCTGCTTTGATGGTTCCAGAGCCGGTAATGCTGTAATCGGTTCCTTCGGTCGCCGTACTGCCTTCCAGGCTGTATTTTACGGTGAATTCCTCTGCGGGCACAGGATCAATGCTGATGGTCACATGCTGTGTATCCTCTCCTTCGGCTGCACTGCCTGCGGGTAAGGAAAAATTAATCTCCGGTGTTTCATCATTGTCCGTGATCGTTAAGGTATGGGTTTTTGCACTGCCTACTGTGTAGCCCGTACCTTCTGACAGTGTTAGGATGACGGTTTCGGCCTCTTCATCCATACCATCATCCGTAATCTTTACCGGAATGTTCGCAGAGGCTACACCTGCTTCCACATCAAGTGTCCCTGAGTTAACAATGCTGTAGTCCGTTCCTTCGGTTGCCGTACTGCCTTCCAGACTGTACTTTACGGTGAGTTTGACGGCGGGTGCAGGATCTATGTTAATGGTCACATGCTGTACATCCTCTCCCTCGGCCACACTGCTTTTGGGTAAGGCAAAATTAACATCCGGGGTGACATCATTGTCCGTGATCGTTAAGGTGTAGGTTTTTGCACTGCCTGCTGTATACCCCGTGCCATCCGTCAGCGTCAGGGTGACCGTTTCGTTACTTTCAACCTCCAGATCATCCACAATCACGATCGGAATGTTCACGGAAGGCGAATTTGCCGGTACAGAAACACTCTTAGAGGCAGTATAGTCCTCGCCTGATGTCGCCGTCCCATCCAGAGTATAAGTCAGTGTAAAATCCGACACGGAAACAGGATGAATGGTCACCGTCGCCTTATGGGTGCCGATATCTTCATCCACGCTGTCGGAAGCCGAAGCAAATGCAGTCTCCGGTGTATCGTTGTCTGTGATCGTTAACGTATATACTTTGATACGTCCCAGATCGTACCCGCTGCCATCTGTCAGCGTCAGGATGATTTTCTCGTTATTTTCGTCCGCGCTGTCCTCGGTGATCATCACTGGAATGTTCACTGAAGCAGCATTTGCAGGCACTATGACCGTCCTTGCACCATCAATCGCATAATCCTCGTCCAGTGTTGCATCCCCCGTCAGGGTATAGGTCAGTGTAAAACCCGACGCGGAAGCGGGATCAATATTGATCGTCACATCGTGGGAGCTGCTGAGGCTTTCGTCCACGCTGTTTGAAGCGGACGCGAACGTAACCTCCGGGGCTACATCATTGTCCGTGATTCTCAGCGTGTGTCTATGCTGAGTTCCTATCGTGTACCTCGCATCAGACATTAATTCCAGGATGACGGTTTTGGTACGCTCGATTTTCCTGTCATCAATAATCGTTACCGGAATGTCGACCGAACTCGCTCCAGCAGATACGGAAACGCTCCCGGAGGTGGTGAAGTCTTCGCCTGGTATCGCACTCCCCTCCTCCGAAGTATAAAACAATGTAAAATCGGTCTCCGGCACAGGATCAATCGTTACCGCCGCCTCATAGGGAGTGCCGGCACCTTCGTTCACGCTGCCTTCGGCCGAAGAGAATTCAACATCGGGCTTATCCTTATCGGTAATCGTCACCTCAACGGTTGTGGTTTCTCCATCATAGATGCCCGGGCCGCTACTGGTGAGGGTCAGGGTCTGCGTGTCATCTGTCTGATCCGGATCGGTATCTGCCGTCAGCGTCACGGTTCTCGGAAACCTGTAGTCTGTCTGCGTAAAGGGGAGGCTGGAGGGGGACGGGGGGGTACCTGCCAAGTCGGACATCTCATACCCGGTAATCACCACGGTTACTGCCCCGGTAGGTGCGGCTAACAGCTTGACCTCGAAAGTTTCCGTGGATCCTTCCTCCATAACCACCGATGCCGGCGCATTAATCGGGGAGTCATCGTCAAGGATCGTCACCGCCAATTCTGCGATATTGTAGACGAAAGGGCATGAAAAGCAAGAACCAGAGTCAAAACGAATCACACCTTTGTCATCGTTAAAATCAGCATCGTCCTTCGCAGTCAGCGTAACAGTTCTTTCGGTTTTGCCGTTGTCATAAACCAATGCCCTTACCCGCTGTACATAGGACTCACCCTCATATTGGACTATTTTCGTCAGATCTACCCGATCTTTCAGGTGGTCATCACGATATGCGAATGCAGATACTATAGGACCAAAAGGGCCCAAATAGGAGTAGCCGTCTTCGCCGTGTGCTTCCTCGTAGTTTGCATACTTAACTCGCACCTTGAAGTCAATGGACTGGCCTTCGGTGATTTCGATTTTGTCCGGGATGACTTCGTAACCGCCCTCATCATCTACGACACATAGTGACTCCTTAGAATCTTCCGGATCTCCAGTCGAATTGCCGTCATCGTCTGGATTGGGGGTAATCTTTAAACCTACACGTCTACAGGCACCGAAGCCATCGTCATCCTGCACCGAGTTCAATTCTATGGTTTTCCAGTCATAGAAATTTGCCGGTTCAAAAACGACTTCAATCACCGAACCCGTGGCCGTGCCATGTGTCGCCGTAACGGGTGCCCTTGACGGCATCGGACGCAGATCTAATTCAACGGTGAGGCCGTGAGTTCTGAATGGGTCATTCTGTCCCTGTACAGGTCGCATCCTGAAGGAAGCCGCCTCACCTTCGTTGAGGGACCACCAAAAAAGCGGTACATCATTCAAGGATCGGTCTGTCAATCCGCTGACTATTTCCACTTCAACGGACTGTGCAAGAATTGCAGGCGGCAGAAAGGCACCCAAAAATACCAGAATCACACCTGCCCGCCTAAAGCTGAGCATAAATCTATTGCAGGGCAAAAAAGGAGGTAAATCGCATAGGTATGTGATTCGTTCAGAACCGCCTGAGCCCAATTTCGTAAAAGAGTTCTGCAAAGCGGTCATCTTAAATAAACGCTGAAATATACAAAGTTCTGAAATCAATAATTAACGTGAGCCTCTTGCAAAACCCTTGATCTTGAAGATTTTTATTCACTGAGTGCACCCAGGAGCACTTTTTGGTCTGGATTCTTAGTTTTGCAAGAACCCCGGGTTACCTGTCAAAGCATTCCAATCCCGGCCGGCGGAGGATTGTTTGGGAATTTCTATGAAGTCACGATCTGGAACTGAGTTCAAATCAGCCGAATTCTTTCGATGTATCTGAACGTTCATCTGGATCGAAGGTTAAAGCCCTTTATTCTTGGGGAGTGCCAAAAAGATTAGAATCATGCAGGCCGTTATGAAGGTCGCACCGGGGATCGGCCATATCGCCGTATCGGACATTCCAGAACCCGACCCCGGCCCAAACCAGATCAAACTCAAGGTACACGCTGCCGGTCTTTGCGGGACAGATTTACATATTTATCAGGATGAGTTCAAGGCCTGTCCGCCTGTTGTTCTCGGACATGAAGTCGCCGGAGAGATCGTGGAAGTGGGCAAAGACGTTCCCCGGCGGCTCCTGGGTGCGAGGGTGACCTCCGAGACCTATTTCCGCACATGTAACGTCTGTCGCTATTGCCGGGATGGACACGCCAATCTCTGTCTGAGCCGGCAGTCTATTGGCTCGGCAGTGAATGGGGCATTTGCGGAATATCTTGTTGTTCCCGCTCAGAATGTGCACCGGCTCCCCGAACACATCTCCTATCGCGAAGGGGCGATCACCGAACCACTGGCCTGCGTAGTGCACGGAGTGTTACTCGCAGCACCGACGGTACGGGCGGGGGATCTGGCGGTCATTGCCGGACCGGGTGCCATTGGTCTTTTGACTCTGCAGATCCTTAAAGCCAGCCACGCAACGGTGGTGGTTCTGGGGACCGGTGCAGATCAAGACCGTTTAACTTTGGCGCGTGACCTTGGGGCAGATTATGTTGCCAATGTGGAAACAAGAAACATTCACGAACTCATTCAGGATGTATCCCTCCAGGGGCTTGGGGCGGATGTCGTCTACGAATGCTCGGGGGCGGGGGCGGCAGCCCAGCAGCTGCTGGGCCTCGTGCGCCGCCGTGGACGCTATGTACAGGTCGGTCTGTTTGGTAAATCTGTGGCATGGGATCTGGATCAGGTATGCTACAGGGAACTCACGGTGACCGGCAGCAATGCATCTACACCGGAGTCATGGATCCGCGCAATTCATCTGCTCCAGAATGGCACCGTCAAAACCGGCCCGCTCATCACGCATGACTTTACTCTCTCTCAGTGGGAGAACGCGTTTCAGGTTTTTACCCAAAAAAGTGGAGTGAAAGCATTATTCCGTCCGCATTTTGACCGGATTTGAAAAGCCTTCTGTTGATTTTCCTTAAATTACTGTTCTGTACAATTGCTGCTTGATCATCTTTGCACTATTTCATGGCTGATCCGTCGCTGGGACTTATTGGACTAAGCTACAGGGCTGCCCCCGTGGAAATCCGGGAAAGTCTTACCCTTCTCCCGCAGCGGAAACTTGAATTTTTTGATACCGCGCGGACATCCTTTGACGGGTTGGCGGTATTGTCCACCTGTAATCGCGTAGAGTTTTATGGTCATGCGAATGGATCTGAACAGGCCACAGATGCATTGTATACACTCCTGCAACGTTCCTTTGATCTGTCCGCGGCGGAGCCCTGTCTCTATTGGAAACAAAGCCAGGAGGTGCCTCGTCACCTGATGCGTGTTGCCTGTGGGCTGGACTCAATGGTCATGGGAGAGTCTCAGATTCTGGGGCAGGTACAGGACTGTCTTCTGGATTCCGAGGCGGCCTCGCTTGCAAGCCCTGCACTGACCACCGTATTCCAGGCGGCCATCAAGACCGGAAGGCGTGCACGCACGGAAACCGCTCTGGGGAAATTCCCGGTCAGTGTTGCCTCGGTAGCCATTGAGCGTATCCTTCTGGAGGCGGGTCCATTAGACAATCTGCATGTTGCGGTCATCGGTACCGGTGAGATGGGGAGTCTGGCAGGGAAAATTCTCCGAAAAAAAACGATCCGGCAACTCACCTTTGTAAATCGTAACCATGAGCGTGCAAAAGCGCTCGCAGTTGCCGCCTGTGCCCAGGCAGTCCCCATGGAAGAACTTCGGGAAGCGGTCTCCGATGCCGACGTGGTGATCAGTGCAACGGATGCGCCTCACATCATCCTCGGGCCCGAACATATTACATCTCGTGAAAACCGGCCGCTGCTGCTGGTTGACCTGGCGGTGCCCCGGGATATTGATCCGTTCCTGAATGAACTGCCAAAAGTCACCCTGCTGGATATTGATCATCTGAAAAATGGAATTGCCCGGTCAAAGACCGCTCGGCTGGCGGAGGTACCCCAGGTAGAAAAAATTATTGAAAAGGAACTGGACATCCTGGATCAGCGCCTCCAGATGCTGAATGTGGAACCGATCATCACCGACCTGCGCAGAAAAGCCGAATCCATCCGCCAGACTGAACTGGCCCGAATGCTCAATGAACTCGGGCCGATTGAAGCGCAGACCGTAGAAAAGCTTGAGCATTTTTCCAGCACACTGGTCAAAAAACTGCTTCATGATCCGACACTCCATCTAAGGCATGGAAGTACGGAACTGGATCCGGATACCGTCCGTCAGCTTTTCGGTCTGCAGGAGTCTCCATCCACGAAATGACGCGGCCATTAAGAGTCGGTACGCGCCGCTCTTTGTTGGCCCGAACTCAGACCGATCATGTTCTGCAGCTTTTGAGGGCATCCCACCCCCGTCTGGACATTATTGTCCAGACGGTTTCTACGCTTGGAGATCAGACCATCGGCCCTCTCCCTGTTTCAAAACCAGGGGTCTTCACCGGTGCACTGGAAACAGCGCTCCTTAACCGGACCATTGATTTTGCGGTTCATTCCATGAAGGATCTTCCCATTGATCGTCCGCAGGAATTGGTGATTGCGGCCATTGCGCATCGAACGACCGCGTTTGAAATGGTCGTGACCCTCTCCGGCCAGACCATTTTTCAATTGCCTGCGGGAGCCGCAATCGGGACTTCCAGCCTCAGACGGAAAGCCCAGTTGCAGGCGATTCGACCGGACTTCATCGTTACCCCTATGCGAGGCAACATTGATACCCGGGTTCAGGAGGTGCTGGACGGAAACATTCAGGCGGTTGTGCTTGCAGAGGCGGGCCTGCAACGACTGGAAATTCCCCAACAGTACACGCAGCGTATCCCCATGCGTCATATGCTCCCCGCCCCCGCGCAGGGGGCGCTGGCGGTCGAGTGCAGGAAAGATGATCCCGACATGATCCGCATCCTGGAATCCATCAACTGCCCGGCGACCTGGGCCGCGACTGCGGCGGAACGGGCATTTCTGGAAACCGCCGGAGGAGGCTGCTCCATTCCGGTCTCAGCCTATGCAGAGACGAAAAACGAAGAGATCCACCTGCTTGGTGAAGTCCGGTCTCCAAATGGGAGCCGCCATATCTCCCTGTCGGGAAGCGGGGAGGATGCGGTAGATCTGGGATTTCAGTTAGGAGAAGAGGCAAATCATCTGGGAGCCCGGGAACTGCTGCAGCATGGATAGTTCTCTTGCAGGAAAACGGATTGTCATCACACGTCCGGCACACCAGTCAGATTCAATGTGTCAGATGCTTGAAGCATGTGGAGCTGCCATTGTGGAATTCCCGACCATTCGTATTGAATCCGCATCAAATCCACAGCCCTTACTGCATGCGCTCGGCGAGTTGTCTACCTTTGACCGGGTGATTTTTACCAGTGTGAACGGGGTCACACATACCTGGCAGCACCTGCAGTATCCCTGGCCCGATTCCGTACATATTGCCGCAATCGGACCTTCCACCGCTGCTGCACTCCGTGCTCACGGAGTCACACCGGACTTTGTCCCGTCCGAGTATGTAGCGGAAGCACTTGCACAGGGGCTTGGATCCGTTCGGGGCCAATCCATCCTTCTTCCACGCGCTTCCAGGGTTCGTCCCGCGTTGGCAGAACTGCTGCGCGGCGGGGGGGCAGCCGTGACCTGCGTAACCGCCTACGAAACCCATGTGAACCACCCCCCAAGTGCGGCGTACGCCGCACTTGCAGGCGGTGTGGATGCGGTCACCTTTACCAGCGGCTCAACGGTTGAAGGGTTTGTAGCGGTTGCTCCGGAATCCATGAACTCCGTCCCTGCAGCCTGCATCGGTCCGATTACGGCTCAGGTCGCGGCGGATGCCGGGCTCAAGGTTGCCGTTGTCGCAAAAACATACACCACCGAGGGGCTCTTGACGGCTCTGGAAGAATACTTTGAAGAACACAAGTAAACATAAACGTCCAAGACGGTTGCGCGTCACCGGTGACATGCGCCGAATGGTGCAGGAAACCCGGTTGTCTCCTGCAGATTTTATCTATCCTGTTTTTGTGACCCATGATCAGGAAGGCCCGATCAAAGGAATGCCGGGTATCTTCCGGTATACCGTAGAGGGCGCTTTGGAGGCAGCACGGGAGGCGGAAGAAGCGGGGGTGAGCGGGATTCTTCTTTTTGGGATCCCTGAATTCAAGGATGCCGCCGGGACTCCGGCCCTGTCTGCATCGGGAGTCATACCGAGAACCCTTCAGGTGCTCAAGAATGCCGGGGTGAAGCTCGTGCTCATGACCGATGTCTGCATCTGTTCCTACACATCTCACGGGCACTGTGGTGTGATTCATGACGGCAGAGTATCCAACGACGATACACTCCCCCTCCTCGCTGAAATGGCCCGTATTCATGCAGACAGTGGAGCAGATGTTGTCGCACCTAGTGCAATGATGGACCACCAGGTGAGCGCCATCCGGAATGGACTGGATTCGGCAGGCCATCAGGATGTATCCATCCTGTCCTACAGTGTTAAGTATGCATCTGCCTTCTATGGACCGTTCCGTGATGCCGCAGGCGGAGCACCGCAGTTTGGAGATCGAAAAACCCATCAGATGGATCCCTGCAATGCCCAGGAAGCCTTACAGGAAGTTGCTCTGGATATTGAAGAGGGAGCAGATATGATTATGGTGAAACCCGCGCTGGCCTACCTTGATGTCATTCGCCAGATTCGTAACC
Source organism: Rhodothermales bacterium (assembly GCA_022820435.1). Taxonomy (GTDB): domain Bacteria; phylum Bacteroidota; class Rhodothermia; order Rhodothermales; family Bin80; genus Bin80. The sequence continues at coordinate 21,318 of JAJEFL010000197.1, read as the reverse complement.
GCTGGCCCCAGGTGCCGCTGATGGCATATAATGTAAGTGGAGAGTACGCGATGCTGAAAGCCGCCGCTTCACAGGGCTATGTGGATGAATCCGCTGCCACCCTTGAAGTTCTGACCAGTATCCGCCGGGCCGGAGCTCAGACGGTGATTACCTATCATGCGCTGGAAGCGGCTCGCTGGCTAAATTATTCCATACCGTAAATGGCTATTGATATACAGGAAAATCGAAAGGTCGGAGTGGATCTTCGGGAAAAAGGGAAGGATGCGGAGGGACGCACCATTTATCATGATGGCCGATTGTACATACAACTCCTGATTTTTACGGGATTAAGTTTACCTCCCGGGACTCTGATTTCCCGGATGGAGAGAGCCGGTTTCTGTGGTGCGCTCTACTCCAGTCTCCATGACCCCAACGGGGTTGGCCTGTTGACGGTTTCCGAAGATCCCCGGTTTTTCGTGACCGAGCTTCAATCCTTCCTGCAGGATAGCGGGTTTAAGGACTTACAATGCCGTACCGACTGGACAATGATCGGTCGCACCTATGCAATTGGATACGAAAATGATCTGGTGGAGACGTTGTTTGACCGTCCAAGGCGGTATATCTGCAATCCTGCGTGGCCATGGGCGATCTGGTATCCGCTTCGCCGTTCGGGTGATTTTGAACATTTAAGTGCGGAGGAGCGCCGAAAAATTCTTATGGAGCATGGCGGCATCGGGCTTGCGTACGGGCGCAGTGATCATGCCCACGATATCCGCCTTGCCTGTCACGGGCTGGACCAGAATGACAACGATTTTGTGGTGGGGCTTCTGAGCAAGGATTTACATCCGCTGTCCGCGATTATCGAACGGATGCGCAGGACCCGGCAGACCTCACGCTACCTGAGCAGTCTGGGTCCTTTCTTTGTCGGGCGTGCACTCTGGCAGTCTTCCGCTTCCTGACCGGATAGAATCCCTGAACTTTTCTTTCATGACTGGATGTGAGCGATTTCTGTCTGCATGCCGCGGCGAAGCGGTGGACTGCACCCCGATCTGGATCATGCGGCAGGCCGGCCGGTATCTGCCGGAGTATCGTGCACTGCGCCGGCAGCATTCTATGGAAACTGCGATCCAGACTCCCGAACTTGCCGCCAAAATCACCCTTCTCCCTTTGCAGCACTTTGAGTTGGATGCGGCTATTATTTTTTCAGATATTCTACCTCCGCTGGCGGGGATGGGGTTGGATCTTACGTTTGTCCCCGGCCATGGCCCCTCCATTGAGAACCCGCTCCGAACTCCTAAAGCCATCGACATGCTTCGGGTTCCTCCCGCCCGGGAAACGATGGCCCCGACGCTGGATGCAATCCGGCTTGTCCGCCCGGAACTGGATGCACGGGGCCTGGCCCTGATCGGGTTCGCAGGGGCCCCTTTTACCATGGCCAGTTATGCAATTGAAGGGGGGGCTACACGCAATTTTGCGCACACGAAGAGATTCATGTACCATCAGCCGGCAGCCTGGGATCGGCTCATGATCAAACTCTCTGGTCTGACCATTGACTACCTCGGTGCACAAATTCAGGCCGGCGCAGACTGTGTACAACTCTTTGATTCATGGGTCGGGGCACTCAGCCGATATGATTATGAGCGTTATGTTCAACCCTACAGCAATCGTGTTCTCTCGGCGGTTGAATCGAAGGGGTCCGTGATTCACTTCAGTACGAATACGGGCCCCTATCTAGAGTCGGTCGCAGCGGCGGGCGGTCATGTGATCGGAGTGGACTGGCGAATCCCCATCGATGAAGCATCCCGGCGGGTGAACAGCCCCGTCATGGGGAACCTAGACCCCTGTACGCTCCTCGGCCCATGGCGTGAACTGCTCCCCCATGCCCGGGATGTGATGCAGCGTGTGGCAGGATGCTCCGGCCACATCTTTAATCTTGGACACGGAATTCTGCCGCAAACCCCCCTCGAAAATGTAAAGCGACTAGTGGACTACGTACACAGCTATGATCATGACAACTAATTCCGAATCCCCGGTTGGTATTTTGTTCATGGCCTATGGAGGCCCGGATCGTCTGGAGGATATACCGGGCTATCTGGCGGATATTCGTGCAGGTCGCACAACCTCCAAAGCAGTGATTGCGGAGATCACACGCAATTACAGGCTGATTGGCGGATCATCTCCCCTCTTGGAACTCACCCGGGAAACCACTTCCGCTGTGATGAAACTCCTGGACCCACCCGGGGAGCCCCAAAAGTTTAAGCCCTATCTGGGGATGCGGCACTGGGCTCCCTGGATTGAGGAAACCGTCGGGCAGATGGTTGAAGACGGAATCCGCCGATCCGTCAGTATTGTTCTGGCCCCCCAGTACAGCGGGATGAGTATTGCGAAATATCAGAGGAAGATCCATGCAGGCCTTGACTTCTATCATGGAGACATTGAATTTTCTCACATTCACAGTTATCACGATGATCCGGGCCTGATTGATGCATTTGCGAAACGGGTGCACATTGGGCTGGCACGATTTTCGGAAGAGGAACGGGATCAGGTGCATGTGGTGTTCAGCGCACACAGCCTGCCTACGCGGATTGTTCAGGAAAACGATCCCTATCCCGTGCAATGCCTCGAAACCGCCGCACTCATTGCCAAAACAAGCGGATTGAATGAAACGCAATGGTCCTGGTGCTATCAGTCCGAGGGTCGGAGTCCGGAGCCGTGGCTCGGGCCGCAGTTAGAGGATTATCTGGTTGAATTAGCCGATAAGGGCATTCGGAATGTGATCAGCATCCCGGTGGGGTTTGTCTCGGATCATGTGGAGGTGCTCTATGATATTGACATCGAAGCACAGGCGGTGGCAAAAGAACACAATATGCGACTTGAGCGCCCCCCCTCGCTCAACAGTGATCCCCTTTTTGTTGAAACGCTGGTACGGCGGATCCGTGAACAGGCTGTACATGCCGGCTGGCTGGCTGCATGAGCCGTGTCGTGATCATCGGGGGCGGTATTACGGGATTGAATGCTGCCTGGGCACTGCGGCAGTCTCCCCATCCTCCCGAAATTGTACTTCTGGAGGCAGGTGAGCGGCTGGGAGGGTGTATCCATACGGAACATTTTAACGGCTTCCTGATGGAGCATGGGCCGGATGTATTCCTGGCTCGCAAGCCGGAGGCTGTGCAGTTGTGCAAGGCGCTGGGACTCTCCCTTCAGAAGCCAAACGAAAAGCAGCGGGGCGCGTACCTGAGACGGGGGCAGGAATTGTATCCCGTGCCCGAGGGGATGAGTGGTCTGGTGCCGGGCCGGATCAGCCCGCTTCTTCGTTCGCCACTGATCAGTATTCAGGGAAAGTTGCGCATACTTGCTGAACTGCTGATCCCGCCAAAGACGGATGAGGCAGATGAATCGGTTGCGGACTTCTTCAGCAGACGGTTTGGCAGGGAAGCTTTCCTTAATCTGATTGAACCGCTCCTTGGGGGACTAGCCGGGGGGCATGCCCAGGAACTCAGTGTGAGGGCACTCCTGCCGCATATCGTGAATATTGAATCCCGGTATGGGAGCATCCTCCTCGGAATGGACCGAACATCCGTTCGGCATCCCACGACCTCCCTTCTAAGTCTTCCTGAGGGACTAAGTTCAATCATTCATGCACTGACTGCAGGCAATGAAGACCGGATCTGCACTGGACACAAGGTGAAGAATATAAGCAAAACCGATACGGACTGGAAGATCAGCATAGAGGGACATCCTTCCCTGTCGGCGACCCATGTCATTCTAGCCGTACCTGCCTGGAGTGCGGCAGATGTAATTCGTACCGCAGTCCCGGAATTGAGAGAACTCCTTCGGCAAATTCCCTGTCATGCAGGCACCATCGTCCATTTGGCCTACCGCCGGACCGATTCGCCTAGGCCGCTGAACGGATACGGTCATCTGGTTGCTGCAAGTCCGGGCACTTCGGTCGCCGCATGCACCTGGAGCGGGACCAAACTTGCAGGACGTGCCCCGGACGGGCATCTGCTGTTCAGGCTTTATCTGCGCACCACAAAACTGACCGACAGTGCTTTACTTGCACAGGCATGTGCAGAGATGAATCAGGCACTGGGGATCACATCGGATCCTCAGTTTACCCGGGTGTATCGTTTCCCCAGAGCACTTCCGCAGTATACGATTGGACATCTAGAGCGGATCAGGAAAATTCGTCAGATCCTGGATTCGCATTCGGGTCTCCATCTTGCGGGAAATTATCTGGATGGCGTGGGCATTCCAGACTGTATCCGCAGTGGAACCCATGCCGCGCAGCAGATCCTCAGCGGGAAAAGCTGAGTTGAGCATCCCCCAGACTAATTTGGTGTCAAACAAGGAGGATATTGAACCAGAAGGTGGGCTCCCTGAATGTTAAGGACAGACCGTATCACACCCCAACACGGCTATGCAATCTGAACTCTCACTGGAAACAGGCTGACGAATTTTTATGCACTGGGGATGGGATTTCTAATTTCGTTAATGCGAAATTTGATGTTTTTTCTTGGTGCGCAGGATGGAAATGGATTGATCTTGAATTCCCTGTTTTCCGGGGCCAACTCCATCTTAAAATGGTATGCAAGGAGCATGATGTTTGCTGCTAACTGTAGATCCGTTTGGCGCTGCCCAGGGCAGGTATGAGTCCCTAGACCATATGGTGCATAGGCTCCAGGCTGCTTATGCTCTGCACGTTCCGGCAAATAGCGATCTATATCAAATTTGTCTGGATCTTTGTAAAGATTTGCATCATAGTGGGGGGCGGTGCTGCCAATGAGTACCCGCGACTCTGGAGGGATTTCATAACCGTCATAGGAGCACCGGTTCACCACTCCTCTGATCTGCCATGGTATCACGGGATACATACGTGTGGTCTCCATGATAAGGCGGTATGTAATGTCGGCATTTCTGAAGCAAAAATCTTTCTCTTCGGGGATACGTCCACTGCCGAAAAGTTTTTTCGCTTCCTGATAGACACCATCGTATATTTCTGGATTCTTCAGCATACAGTAGAGTACAAAGGCAATGGCTGCCCCCATGTATATACTTGCGACCATGATGGAGACGAACGAGAAGGTTAAATCTGTTTCTGAAAGAAGTTGGGGGTCATTCCTGTGTAATTCCATAAATTTGTCTGGAATATCAACGGGCTGTCCCTTTCGCTGCCCTGGCGTGTGTGAGGCAATGATCATCTCCCTGAGTTCAGTTACCCGCTTTCTGTAACGCCTCATTCTAGGGGTTCGCATCATGAATGGGGGTAAACCGCCTGCCACTCGCGTAATCAATGCACGGTGTTCGTAGTCTAGCAGCTCTTCGGAGAAATGGGTACAGTCTACACTTGTGGACAGGTTTGAGACCTGAGCACTGGCCAACGTTCTGAGCGTGGGGGTCATTGAGAAGACATCCCCCCTTTTCCATTCTTTTATGGAGGATCTGTTATGGCGATACAATTCGGGTAGACGGTTTCCAAGTGCAGAACGAGCATAGGCTCCTTTTATCGTCTTGCGCATTCTATAATGATCTGCGCCGTCGGATCCTGGCAAGGTTGTCGTAGAACCGAATTCGCTCTCAAGATCCCCGATATACTCCTTGGTTCGAAAGTAAAATCGGGAATGTTTGTGGACCCACTGGTTGGCATCCGCTCCCATCACAGCATAAAGAGGGAACCCCTTCATTTTGAAGGGCATCTTCACGACGGATCCGTATTTAGCATGGATACGTTGTAATCCCTTTGCAATATGTCCATCAAGAAAGTCTCGCTGGCGAAAAATGTCAACTACTTTAACATTCGGAATGGGTTTGATCGGGGCGGCCTTACGCCTAGGCTGGACGGTGCTGTTCTCGACCGCTGCAGCAACCGTTCGGCCCACAAGATCAAGTTTTGCAAGTAATTCAATCCGATCCTCTGCATCCTGATAGTCTTCCTCTTCAAGCAAAAACCTGAACCCCTCTATTACATGCATTAAGGCAATTAAAATTGCATCTCTCGGGTCGGGAATGTTTGTCCTGAATATTACATCAAAGATTCTTGCCTTTGCTTCGCGCTGCATGACTGATACGCTGGGATAGGTGCCCGTCCGCAAAACTGATTTGCTGAGACTGAAAAACCTGCCAAGTTCGCGATTCAGGATCCCCTTTTCAACCAGGCTGTCCAGCACGGCACTAACGATTTGATCCGATCTGATTGAAATTCGTTCAATCCAGTACTGCGAGTCGTGAACTTCCCCCTTCTCCTTAGACTCTGTGATTTCCTGCAATGTAAGATCCAACAGTTCATCTCCGGTCGGGGTAGGGTCAGACAAATAAAGTGCACTTAAGTCTGTATCAATTCGGTTTCTGAGTGCAAGATCGGCAATGATCGTTCCTGCCATGGTACAGGCGAAACTCCAGCCAGGCGCAATCTCCAGATAGCCGGTTTTCTCGTTTAGCATGAGAAGAATTAACTCTTCTGCAAGGCTAATTTCAAAGGAAGGGGTGTTCGTGCTCATTTTTCAATTTACGGGTAACATATGGAATGTACGTTTGAAGAAATAACAACCTAGCGAGGCTCTTGCAAAACGAATAATCCAGACTAAAAAGCACTCCTGGTTGCACTCAGGTGAACAAAAACTTTCAAGATTGGGGGTTTTGCAGGATGCTCCAGTAATTTGTGGCAGTCTTTGATCAGACCAACGAAAACAGGATAAGAACGCCTCCAGAAGAATCTCCGCCTGCCCGCCTGTGGCTAAGATACGGATATCCCGTCTATTCAGATCACATCTATAAGAATACTCAATGAATGACAATTGACTTTTGTTTGAATCGGTCACTTCTATGCGCAAACCTTGTTGAAGTTCCAGGTTTGCTTTTTCCGCAAAATCTCCCTTGATTGGGAAGATTTTGACAATAGGGTAGTCATTTTGTTTGTTTCGTGGATCAATGGACCCATTCTGGACACCTTACCCGGAATGGGTCCTGCTCACTGAGGCCATGATCATGGCTGAGGACAGGGATTCAGAATTTCAAGGGAGTCACTTCATTTGGGTGATACGGATGTGTGCACATTTTTCATATGGTCTCGTGCCAAAATCCCAATCTTGAAGATTTTTGTTGATCTGGGTGCACCCAGGAACATTTTTAGCATGGATGATTGGTTTTTCAAGAACTTCATTCATTCGTTTTACCAACGATTTTTCGGTCGTACCATATTCTAACAGCTGAATTCCTGAGGAATTATGATGGGTAGAATTGTCTGCAATAGCGGCGATATCTTCCGATTTCGCCATCGGACTTGGACAATCGCGGCTGTGTGGCATATCTCTTGTTCTGCCAGATAAAGACATCATCCATTACCTCCTTCCTGTGAAAAAACAGAACCAACCTGTTCATGATGCTGGTTCGAAAACTCACTGGCAGAAATCCCATTCCAATAATTGCCCGCTTCGGTTTGCGCAACTGCCTCACCTGCGTGGCCAGCACGACATCAACATATTTTCCATCTACCGGGGTCGTAAACATGTAGAATTTGATGTGCATGTCAATGGATCTTTCGTGGATGGTCACATTAGAGACACCAAGCCCATAGATCTCCGCTTTTGCACAGACATTAAGATGGATCTTCAGCCCACCCACATTCTGGGATCGAACGAGTTCAAAATGGCTCCGAAGGTAATGCCCATCTATTTTCAGCGGTTCCATTCGCTTCACATTTTCAAAGCCGTGCACATATCGTAAATGTGCCAAGTCTACGGAGTTCTCCGTCGTTTCCTGAGGGTGTCCGGGGAATCGCATGGTTTCAAATGCAAGATCCGTCCAGTCCCCCCTAGTCTCCTGATGTTCCGGCAGATTCCATTGCGGGGGACGTCCATTAATTCCCCACCATGCAAAGATCATCCCGTTCATCTCCCACATGTCATAGAGCTTTAACTTCGCCGTTTTCGGAGGCGGAGCAAAAGGAGTAGAGACACAACTGCCACCTGTTTCAAACTCAAATCCATGGAAAGGACAGACCAGACGGCCGTTTTGTACGCGTCCCCCAGATTCAGGGCCCAAATCTGCACCCAGATGCGGACAGAATGCATCCGCTACACAGACATCACCCGCGTCATTGCACCAGACAATAATTTCCTCCCCCATCCAGATCTTACGGATCAACTTCTTTTCAAGCAGATTCTTTCGACTGGTCACGAAGTACCATCCCTCGGGAAATGACGGAATTTGATTGAGCACACTCACATCCATATGGACTGTGCGGATTTTTCAGATTTTAACATGGCTATACAGGAAAGTCAACCGTGAAACGATTTCCCGAAATTTTTGTTTGCTGCAGGTTCAGAAGGACAATTTCCCTTAATTTTCAGCATATCTGGAAAAATATAGTAAAATCCAATCAAACCTGAATCATCGCAATGGGCAAGAAACTTACTTTTGTCGTCGCCGCTGCCATCCTCATTGGATGTATAGCCGTGGCTGCCATTCTTATTGCCCAAAGACCTGAAACGGCCCGTCAGGCAGTTCCGTCACGTATCCCGTTTGTGAGCACAACCATTGTAACCAATGGAGATGGACCGATTCCAGTCTATGGCGGAGGCACCGTTCGCGCACATGCTGAAGTGAATGTGACCGCGGAGGTCTCTGGAAGGGTGGTATGGGTGAATCCCGCATTCCAGAGCGGCGGACAGATTCCCGAAGGCGACATCCTGTTTCGGGTTGATGATGCCGACTATTTAGGTCAGGTAGATCGTGCGAAGGCAAATGTAGCCGCCCAGAAAGTAGAATTAATGCGTGTGACCACGGAGGCCGATCTGGCCAAAATTCAATTCGAAAACCGGGAGAGCAATCAGGATCCAGAGCTTCCCGGCCCGCTGGCCCTGTGGGAACCGCAAATAGAAGCCGCCCGAACTGCACTGAAGCGAGATCAGACAGAGCTTGCAGAAGCTGAATTGCGCCTTTCCCGCACCGCCATTTACAGTCCATTCTCTGCAGCAGTACTCAGCGAATCTGTGGCGGTGGGAGAATTTGTGGCAGCAGGTCAAAGTGTAGGATGCCTGTATGCGGTGGATGCGGTGGAAGTCGTGGTACCGCTTCCAGACGAGAGCGCAGCGCTGATACCGAATCTCTGGAAGTTGGAACCTGGGACGAACAGTAGGCGGATCACCGCCCGCGTGAGCGCTAAGTATGGAAATAATGTGTACTTATGGACGGGCTATGTTGATCGTGCCGAGGCAGCTCTGGAGCAAGAGACACGTACGATTGAAGTAGTCATCCGGGTACCGGCCCCGTTCACATCCGGTCGGGCCGTGAATCCTGCTCCATCAAATAATTTCCCGCCCCTGCTGGTCGGGAAATTTGTGGATGTCGAAATTGACGGGGCTGCTCCGGAACCGTATTTTAGAATCCGACGCTCTGCACTCAGACCCAACAATGAGGTCTGGGTTGTGCTTGATACCAGGATCCGTCGGGTTCCTGTACAAGTGCTGCAGCGCTCGAAGGATGAGGTTTTTGTGACGGGAGAACTGGCGGAAGGGCAGGCAGTCGTAGTCAGTGGAATTCAGACTGCCATTGACGGTATGACGGTGCGGACTGGATTATGAACCGGCAAGTCTCCTATGGTAGTGAGCCGCCCGGGCCCATCGCCTACATGGCGGGCAACCGGATCACGCCCAATCTGTTGATGTTCGGCATCCTCGCCCTCGGTCTTGTATCCCTTGGGGGGCTGGACAGGGAGGCCTGGCCAACGGTCTCCTTCAATATGATTGAAGTCTTTATGGCCTATCCTGGAGCCTCCCCCGAAGAGGTGGAAGAATCTATTATCGCAAAGATTGAGGAACAGGTTGAGACCCTCGAGGATGTCCGAACCATCCGATCTCTGGCCGCCCCTGGAGCTGCGTCTGTAAGAATTCAGTTCCGGAGCGGAACGGAAATCAGCGACATGATGGATGAAGTGCAGGCGGTGTTGGGCAAAATCCAGTCTTTTCCGGCCTCCGCCGAGCGTCCGCAGTTCCGTGAAATGGACAACCGAAGCAGTGTGATCCGTCTGCTCCTTTTCGGGGATACCAGCGAGCGAGCACTGAAGGAACTAGCCTACCAGGTTAAAAAAGAATTAAAGACTCTACCGGATGTATCTATTGTTGAGGTCAACGGCACGAAGAAGGATGAAATCTCCATTGAAGTACCACTTGCGACATTGCGTGCACTCGGCTTAACTCTGGAAGATATTGCCCATGCTGTGCGCCAGGGATCCCTTGATCTTTCGGCCGGCAGCATTGAGACGAGGGAGGCCGAAGTTCGTGTACGGACCATGGGGCAGAATTATAATCAACTTGATTTTGAAGAGGTGGTGGTGGTCGCTCAAAACGACGGTACTGCACTGCGTCTCCGAGACATCGCTACAATTCAGGACGGCTTTGAAGATTCCAATGTCATGGTTCGCCATCAGGGCATGCCAGCCGTTTTCGTTGAGATTTTTCGGGGAGAGGGAGAGAATGTGAAGAAAATTTCGGAAGCCGTAAATGAACATATTCAAGACACCATTCTGCCCTCATTTCCTGATGGGATTGGGATCAATGTCTGGAACGATGAATCCCCAATTTATGCGGAGCGTGTTGACCTTTTGGTCCGGAATGGTCTTCTCGGACTCATGCTGGTATTTCTTGCACTGACTCTTTTTCTTGAGATCCGGCTTGCAATCTGGGTAATTCTCGGCCTGATCACTTCCGGGTTCGGGGCGCTGTCGATCATGCTTTGGTTTGATCTTGCGCTCAATACCCAGTCACTTTTTGCATTCGTTCTGGCGATTGGCATTATTGTAGATGATGCCATTGTTGTGGCAGAGCAAATTTACGCCCGCCGTATGACGGGACTCTCTGGAATCGTTGCGGCAATCCAGGGGACACGAAGAATTAAGACGGCGTTAACCTTCGCAGTTTTTACATCCGTGGCCGCGTTTACTCCCCTGCTTTTCATTCCAGGTGGTATTGGAGAGATCTGGTTTGCATTACCGGTAATCATTATCGGAATGCTTTTTATTTCACTCGTTGAAGCTCTCTTCATTCTGCCAAGGCATCTAGTTCATCTGCCGGGGCCGGAGTGGACACCGTCCAGTGCAGTTGACCGGTTCTTTTTCCGTACCCGGACCTTTGCAGATCAGTGGCTCAATCGGTTTCTGCAGGGCCCTCTGAATCGAGCACTTCACTTTACCATGGATTCTCCTGCAATTATTGTGGCAGGGGCAATCGGCTTATTTGTGCTTTGCGTATCATTCGTGCCGGCAGGTATCATTCCGACAACCCTTACCGAAGGAATTGAGGGAGATTTTGTCACGGCCTCACTTGAAATGCCGGAAGGCACACTTGCAGAACGAACACTGGAAGTTGCTCAGGAACTGGAGGCAGCCGGAAAGCGCGTGCTGGAGCGCCTGAATCAGCAAACTCCCGAAGGGACACCTTCGCTGCTGGAGGGAGTGACGATTGTGGTCGGGCAGGGGCCCCGGGTGGAAGGCGGAGGGCTTAATCCGGCTCCTACGATGAATCCGCCCTCCAATATTGCCAGTGTAGAATTTAAACTGCTGGGGGCCCAGCACCGTGATCTATCAACCACTGCGATCGTGCAGGCCTGGCGGGAGGAGGTGGGAGTTCTCCCCTATGTGCAGGGAATCGCATTCAGCGGGGAAGTTATTAATCTTGGGAATCCGGTGGAAGTCGTTCTCTCGCATCCAGATCCAGAGCACCTCGCCAGCGCGGCCGACTCGGTCGTCAATGATCTGTACAGCGTGGCAGGCATCTTTGATATCCGGTCCGATCATGCACACGGGATCGGGGAGATTCAACTGGAATTGCAACCAGCCGCACGTACACTCGGCCTGACGGTTGAAGATCTTGCACAGCAGGTTCGGGCAGCCTTTTTCGGGGTAGAGACCGTGAGGCTGCAGCGGGGAGAGGAAGAAGTTCGTGTCTATACCCGGTTGCCAACTGGCGAGCGGGAAGCCATCACCGATGTGGAGCGATACCTGATCCAAACCCCGACAGACAGGAAAGTGCCCATCAATCAGGTGGCTACGATTACAATGGGGACATCCTCTCCCGTGATTCGGCGCAAGGATGGACAACAAATTATCACCGTGACGGCCGATGTGAATGATGAGGTGATTTCCGGGGGGCAGGCCAATGAGATTCTGGAAGATACCTTTCTCGAAAAACTGACCAATGCCGATCCCGAGTTAACCTACTCCTTCGGTGGAGAACAGCAGGAGCAACTGGAGTCTCTGGATGCGTTGAATCGCGGATTCATCCTTGCGATGCTGGCAATATTCGCTCTGTTGGCGATTCCGTTACGATCCTATCGCAAGCCCTTTATGGTGATGGCCATCATCCCATTTGGACTGATTGGGGTGATCCTTGGTCATCTGATCCTTGCAATCCCGCTCAGCGCTGCTTCCTTTCTGGGATTTTTCGGACTCAGCGGGGTCATCGTGAACGATGCTTTGGTAATGATGGATGCAATTGACCGGCGCATCCAGGCTGGCACTGCACCCAGGCAGGCAATTATTGACGGGGCGAAAAGTCGCTTCCGTCCCGTTATGCTGACCTCCGTGACGACCTTTCTCGCCTTCACTCCACTGATTCTGGAACCCGCAATTCAGGCACAGTTCCTGATCCCGTTTGCGGCATCACTCGGGATTGGTATCATGATTGCAACCGGGCTTCTGATGCTGCTTCTGCCTGCGTTGATGGCGGTCTTTCTTCAAGTCAATTCCAGTCGTACCAGCTAAGTCTGCGGCGTTCTGCGAATTGCTTCTGGAATTCGACCGCTGAGACCCCCCTTTATTACCATTTCTGGGATAAAGCGTCCTTAACATGGGTCGGCAGTTCATAACTGATTCCTATGATTTCGTCAAACGAGGAAATTCCCAATAACTCCAAAAAATTTTTCCTCCTTATGAACCGGGTATCTTTGAGCACGCTCTCAAGGAATATGCGGCTGCGGAACAACAGGAGTGCAATGAATCCGTTATAGTTCGGGAACTGCAGAGCATCTGCCCGTTTTCGCCCAATGAGGACCCGGGAAAGGGCGTACCCCAATTTGATCTGCTCTTCCGCCTCTTCCGCATTTTCAATTCCTACAACCAGGGGTACAGCACGGACCAGTTGATTGGCTACATAGACTGAGTCCTCATCCGGATACGGTTCACACAACAGACCGATCTTGAAGATCTGTTTGGCTTCTTTTTTGTTCTCGTACAGGATGGCATCCGGGATCCCGAACAGGTACCCTACGTAGCGGAATGTGTCCATAAAACTTTCCTGCTCTTCCCTGCTGAATCGCACCCCCAGGAGCTTGGAGAAATGCAGAGTTCGCATGGAAAATACCGAAATGGCGTAGCCTAGATGAGCGGCACTCAAGGGGTGCCCCCAAGCCTCGTGATCCCATTCATCGGAATGGTTGAGCAGGTAGCGCACCTTGGCATGAACGAAGCGGATGCGCAGAGTCATTTTGAATCCGTCGTTTGGCCGCAGCATGCCATCAGGATAAAACATTTCAAGTAGATGTCGGGAATTGTAGCCTAGTCGCCGCTTGGTATTCTTTGAACCAACTCTTCCCGTGATCCGGAAAGACTTGGCAATCATCGTTGAAAACCCCTCCACAAGGACACCTGCAACAAAAGCGGCAAGCACCAGGCCGGCATTTCTGTAGACCACACGGCATGAAGGTCGAAATGATTCGTAGTTCAGCCAGGATGGCTTCGTGTTGTCTACCTTGTGAAAGAATTCCCGCAAACTGTCGGGCGCTCCAACCAGAAACTCTTCCTTCTGCTCAATACCGGCCCGCACAAACCGGTTAAATTTATCCGGCTCCAATACGGACGAACATTCTTCTATGATTGGATCCAGTTCAGGATCACCAATGGTCGTATGGTGAATATACAGATCAGCTAAGGCCCGGTTCTTTTGGAGTGCTTTTGCGTAGCCTGGCTGATAATTGGCTGGAATAACACTGGGGGGGGGAACGCTTTGATTGATTTCAACATTAGGATTTACCATGGTAGCATCATCATTAAACTGTCACAGGGGACACAACCAAATCCCAATTTATCTCAATGACGAAATGAACGGATCTTTTTTGATGAAAAGACTCTGGTTAGATGTTCAGCGACAAGTCTTTACTTACACTTCTAAGATTCCAGCAAGGTCATGGTTGACAGTTATTTTCAAGATTGGGATACGATTGATGATCACATCCCGTATCCCGCTTTCTCGCAGGGTGAACAATTATGGGCTGCATGTGTTCCCGTCAAATCTCAGACGTTGGATGATTTTGTGCTCCTAATCCTTAATGCCCGGTCCACCGGATGCTTGCACTGTTGGAACATTGAACCGAGGGAAAGGTAACCCTGCTGTTCATTTTTTGGGTTTTATTCCTACGTCAATGAGGTATACATGTGGTGACCAGGCGTATCCATTCTGGCATGTGCGTTTTTTGTTTGCAGCAGGCCTGCTTGCCGTGATGATGTTTGCCGGGTGTTCGAGTGCACCGCATTTGGAGAATCCCGCACCGCCACTTCCTGAAAAATTTGAAGCCGCTGTACTTGCCGACCAGAATGCGCAGCCCTACTGGTGGCATGGTTTCGGAGATCCATATCTGAATCAGTTGGTGGATTCTGTCATTGTACGAAATCTGGATCTTCGTGTGGCTGTGGCCCGTGTAACTCAGTTGCAAAATCAATTTCGCATTGCGCGGGCAGACCAGTTTCCGTCTGTGGAACTGTCTGCGCGGCGGGAGCAGCAGGATACTCCCTCCAATACAGGGATTGGGGGGCAGATCGGAGATCGTGTCAATGTGCCGGGAGGACCTGTATTTCCTGACCGGTTTGAAATTACGACGTACAGCGCCTCGCTTGGGTTTGCCTATGAGATGGACTTCTGGGGACGGGTTCGAGGCACGAAGAGGGCCGCCCTGCAGGAGTTTTTTGCGACGCAGTCGGATGTACGCACCGTACTTCTGGGGATTATCGGGGAGACGATTACCACCTACTTTGAAATTGTCGCCCGGCAGCATACGCTCGAACTGACACAGGAAAACATAAACATCCTCGCAGAACGTGCGCAGATCCTGTCTGACCGGTACAAACGGGGATTGGCATCTCCTCTGGAATTCCATGCCGCCCGGCAAGACCTTCATGCTGCAAAAGCAGACCTGCCCGTTCTGGAAAGCCAACTGGATGCAGCCCGGGGGCAACTTGCCCTGCTTCTAGGGCGCTACCGAATGCCGATGGACACCTTGCTTGTTCCCGAAAACGCCTATACCTATGCACTGGAGGACATACCGAGTGGACTGCCTTCCGATTTACTACAGGAGCGTACGGATGTAGTTGCGGCATTTCAGCGCCTGGAAGCCGCCCGGGAGCGCATCGGAGTCGCACGCGCGGCCCGGTTTCCCAGTTTTTCATTGACAGGAGCGGCGGGTACCCAAAGCAGTGTACTGTCCGATATTGTTCAGACCAGCCAGAACTTCTGGCTTTTCAGTTCCGGCCTGACCGCTCCGGTATTCAATGCCAGAAAGATACGGGCGAATATCAAGGTCGCCTGGGCTCAGTATGAGCAACTGGCTGCCCAATACGAGAAGACCGTATTGACGGCTTTCAGGGATGTAGAGGCATCGCTCGTACACTATGGAAAACTGAAGGAGCGCCATGCATTTCTCTCCGCCGCCCAGACTTCGGCCCGTGACCGAGTCCATATTCAGGAACTTCGCTATTCTCGGGGGACGGGCGATTACCTGGGGTTTCTGGATGCCCGGCGCAACCTTGTTATGTCAGAAATGGCACTCACGGAATCCCGCCGCGCCTTGGCGGATGCCCGTTTAGCCGTGCACCGGTCTCTCGGCGGAACCTGGATTCACGAAGGCGAACCGGTTGATCCTGAAACCCCATAGAATCTTCTCTGACGCAATCATTTATGCACATATAGCGGTCATGAACAGAAGAAGACTTGTACTTATTGCAGGGAGCATCATCATTGGAGGTGCAATCGTCCTGACGGTTGTACTATCTCAACGGCGTTCCGATACGCCGGAAACGGTATCGGAATCGGTTCTCCCGTCTGTTTCGACGGTTGTCCCTACCGTACAGGAAGGGCATGTCACGATACGCGGTAATGGAACCGTTCAACCACTGCGGGAAGTTACGCTGGTTGCCGAGGTCTCAGGAAGGATCACCTGGGTGGCAGAGGAATTTGTTACGGGGGGCACTTTCCGTCAGGGGCAGGAAATCCTCCGAATTGACTCCACAGATTATGCCAATGCCGTCACCGTGGCACGGGCCGAGGTCGTACAGCGACAATTTGATCTGCTGAGAGCTGAAGAGGAAATGAAAATTTCAAGACAGGAGTGGGATCGACTGGAACGACGAACCGGCATACAAAGGCAGGTTGACAGCACAGAACTCGGCAGCCTTGTCTTCAAAGAGCCGCATCGGCAGGCGGCGGCCGCCCAGCTTCAGGGAGCGCAGGCACGCCTGCAGGATGCAGAGATACGCCTGAAAAGGACACGGATCACGGCTCCGTACAACGGACAGTTACGAAATAAGGGGGCGGATTTGGGGCAGTTCATAGGACCGGGACAGGTGGTCGGCTCCTTTTATGGAACAGATGCCGTCGAGATCCATGTGCCGATCGCAGGTCGGGATATAACACTCCTTGGTGATGTGCTGGCCCGTGGAACTGCACATGCCAGACTTGTGGCCCGTAACCGCAGTGCAGAGTATGAATGGATGGGCATGATACATCGCACGGAAGGGGCTCTGGATGCGTCCACGCGGACGCTCAATGTGATTGTCCGCGTGCAGCGGCCCTACGAAAACAGTGATGTGCGTCCACCTCTTCTTGTGGGCACATTCGTGACTGCATACCTGGAAGGGCGACATTATGAGCGGTACTACACGCTGCCGCGCGAAAGTCTGAGAGACGGTGATGTCGTTTGGATTATCCGTGAAGACCGCCTCTATACGCAGCCCATTGAAGTGATTCAGGAAGTGGAGGACACGCTCTATGTTCTGAATGGAATCACAGGCAAAGACCTGATCGTCACCAATATGCTGGATGTTGTGACGGACGGTATGCGCGTACGAACCGAAATGGATTAGTCAGAAGCATGTAGCCTGCCGACATGAAGAAAGCCATCGCCTATATGGCACAAAATAGCGTCGCAGCGAATCTGCTCATGCTGCTGATTCTGTTCCTCGGACTTCTTAATGTATCAAGAATTCCGCAGGAAGTCTTTCAGGAGGCCAGCCTTGACGCGGTGGAAGTCCGCACAGAATACCGCGGTGCCTCCCCTGAAGAGGTCGAAGATGGGGTTGTACGGCGTATTGAAGAGGCGATTGAAGGCGTGGACGACATTGATCAGATCTCCTCCATTGCCGCAGAGAATGTTGGCGTGGTGACCGTAAGCCTGAAATTGGGTGCGGATGTAGATAAGGCCCTCAGCGATATCAAGAACAATGTGGACCGCATCAATACATTTCCTGTTGAAGCAGAGCGTCCCGTGGTGCGGGAATTAACCAATCGCAGAAATGTTCTGCAAATTGCGATCTACGGGGATGTCAGTGAGCACACACTCAAAGCACTGGCAGAACAGATCAAGGATGGATTGACTGCGCTTGACGAAATCTCGTTTGTGCGCTTGACGGGGGTAAGGGACTATGAAATCTCTATTGAAGTTTCGGAAGATGCACTGGCCGCCTATGGGCTGCGCCTCTCCGACGTGGCGGCGGCCGTGCGTCGCGGGAGTCTGGAATTACCCGGTGGCAGTCTGGATACGCGCAGCGAAGAGATTCTGGTTCGCTCCAAAGGGCAGAATTATACGGCTGGAGATTTTGAGGAAATTATCGTTCTGGCGAGCCCGACCGGTGCCGCCGTCCGGGTTGCCGATCTCGCCACCGTCACAGATGGATTTCAGGATGCAGGCCTGATTGCACGATTTGGAGGGCAGCCGGCGGCGCTGGTATCGGTCTCCCGCACGGGCGATGAGCGGGTACTTGATATTGCGGAAGCCACGGAAGCGTATCTGGCTGATTTTCGGAAGGGAGTGCCGGAAGGAATCTCCATAGATACCTGGCGGAATGAGCATTACTACCTCAAAAGCCGACTCAATCTTCTGATCAAAAATGGCATCGCCGGCTTCATACTTGTTACACTGGCTCTGGTCTTGTCCATGAATCTTCATTTGGCCTTATGGACATCGCTGGGGCTTCTGGTATCATTTATCGGGTCGTTCACAGTGATGGCGTTACTGGGAGTTTCCATCGACATGACCTCATTGTTTGCTTTCATTGTTGCCATTGGAATTGTGGTTGATGATGCCATTGTGGTTGGTGAAAATATATTCAGGGAGCAGGAGCGTGGGGTTCCCCCCCTGCGTGCTGCAATTCAGGGAGCTACGCGTCTGTGTGCGCCCGTGACCTTCGCGGTTTTTACGACCATCGCAGCGTTTTCACCGATGCTGTTTGTACCGGGGTCAATGGGGAAGTTAATGCAGTCCATCCCGACGGTTGCCATTACGGTTCTGTTGTTTTCTCTTATTGAGTCCCTCTTTATTCTGCCGGCGCATCTATCTCATATGAAGAGGAGGGAAAACCCCGGCAGGATGATGCAGCGGCTGGAATTGATTCAGTCTGCAACGACGCGGGGCCTGAACCGCTTTATACATGGTCCACTGGATCGGATGCTGCGGTTCACTACACGTCGTTATGCCCTTGTTCTGGCCAGTTCGGTAGTTGTGATCTGCCTCTCACTTGCTCTGGTTCGTGGCGGATTGATCCAGTTCATTTTTATCCCTGAAATTGAAGGAGAGGTTGTAACCGCACGTATTGAAATGCCTCTGGGCACCCCGGCTGAGCGAACGCAGCAGATGGCTGAATTACTTGAAACGAAAGGGCATGAAACTGCCGCCGATTTACAAACCACGCTTCCTGCAAATCACCCGCCTCTGGTGACCAATACGATGACCATTGTCGGCGATCAGCCCTCCCTTGGATTGGATCCGATGGCGGCGGACCAACATACCATTGTCGAATCTCATCTGGGCGAGGTCAGCTTTGAACTGGTCAGTGCAGAAATACGAAAGATCCCTGCTCTCAGGTTTGAGGAGGTGTGGCGTGAAAAGGTTGGCGAGGTCTCTGGCGTAAACTCTCTCGTCTTTCAGTCTGCATTGATTTCGCTTGGAAGCAGCATTCGGGCCGAACTGACAGCGCCCGGCGTGGAGGCACTGGAGCAGGCGAAAATACGTTTTCGGGAAGAGCTGACGGGTATTGCGGGGGTTTCCAACGTTGACGATGATCAGGACGGCGGAAAACGCGAAGTGCAGTTGGAATTGCTTCCAGAGTCGCGCCCACTCGGGTTAACGTTTGAGGATATGGCCCAGCAGGTACGGAATGCCTTTTTTGGCGCTGAGGCTCTGCGTATTCAGAGAGGCAGAGACGATATTCGAGTGATGGTTCGCCTGCCCGAAGAGGAGCGCAATACGCCGGCAGACCTGCAGCGGCTCCGTATCCGAACCCCTGTCGGAGCCGAAATTCCTCTCAGCGAAGTTGCTGAAACACGCTTTGGTACCGGACCATCCACCATCCATCGACGTGACCGCCGCCGCATTGTCACGGTTACCGCGGATGTGAACGAGGAACAGAACACCTTGAATGCCGTCATCGGCGAACTGGAATCGGCGGTCATTCCTGCCATTCAGTCCGATATTCCAGGCCTCCGCGTAAGTTTTGAAGGGGAGCAGCGACAGCAGGCCGATGCGGTGGATGCGCTGACGAGAGGATTTATTATCGCCTTATTTGTGATGTACGCGCTGTTAGCCATCCCTTTTCGATCCTATGTTCAGCCGTTCATTATTTTGGCCATCATTCCTTTCGGGTTTGTCGGGGCTCTGATCGGGCATATCGTTATGGGGCTGAATCTGAGCATGCTCAGTTTGTTTGGGATCACGGCATTGAGCGGAATTGTGATTAATGATTCGCTGGTGCTGATTCATTTTATCAATGAAAGAAGGCGGGAGGGGGTACCCATGGAAGAGGCGATCTGGGAAGGCGGGAAGGCACGTTTTCGTCCAATCCTGCTCACTTCGGTCACCACCTTTCTGGGAGTTCTCCCTCTGATCCTTGAGCGGAGCACACAGGCACAGTTTCTCATTCCGATGGCCGTAAGCCTTGGGGTGGGTGTACTGTTTGCCACCGTTATCCTGATGATGCTGGTGCCGGCGCTAATGATGATGCATCACCGTCTGGATCACTTGCTTCGCCGTGAGCCTGCCGGTTAGATCGGTGTCTGACCCAGGTGGATTCTCCCGTCTTAATGTTCGCCGGCGGTGATTCATCATTACGGATCTCATTTTGCACACGGTCGACCATATTTGCTGTTTCGGCGCATTGCAGGTTATTTTCTGAACCATTTTAACGGTCACCGAAAAAAATCTCAGGAACCTTGAATGAACCCTCCTTGCGGTGTCTAGACACGCGGAGATGATTCTGTCAATATTTACCATTATCTTAGTGCCGAACCGTAGACCAAGAACGTATGTCTCATCCCGTTAAAATCGTCACATGGAACGTGAACTCTGCACGTGCCCGACTCGTCAGGATTCTTGATTTTCTGGAACGGCACAATCCGGATGTCGTCTGCATGCAGGAAATCAAGGCCACACAGGAAACCTTCCCCTATGCTGAAATTGAGGAAGCCGGCTATCAGGCATTCATCCACGGCCAGCCCTCCTATAATGGCGTGGCCATTCTTGCCAGAGGCGTGGTGGATGAAATTCGGACGGGGCTGGATAACGAAGCGCGGGTGATCGCAGGCAGTGTCCATAACCTGCGGATCGTGAACATTTATGTACCCAATGGAAGGCGCATCGGGGTTCCGAAGCATGCCTACAAACTCCGCTGGCTTGACAGACTGCGTAAGTTCCTGAATGCAGAGCGGGAGAAGCATAAAGAATTCATCCTGACAGGAGATTTTAATATTTCCTTTGATGATCTTGATGTGGCACATCCGGACAGTTGGCGGGATTCGGTCCTGTGCGATCCGGCGGCCCGCAAAAAACTGGATACCTTTATGAATCAGTTTGCGTTATCGGATCTTCTGCGCAAACACGCCAAAGGCCCTGGCATCTACACATGGTGGGATTTTCGTACACGAGGATTTGAGTGGAATGACGGGGTGCGGATTGACCATATTCTTGCAACCCCCAAATTCTCCAAACTCAGCAGGAATTCCTGGGTCGATGTCGAGGAACGTGATCTAGAGCGTCCATCTGACCATGCACCGGTTCTTACCCGGCTTTTCCTGAACGCTTAGCGGC
>JAJEFL010000201.1:0-12572 GCA_022820435.1 Rhodothermales bacterium | reverse complement strand
CATCCATTATACTGCACATAATATATATAATTTATATTATAATTCCCAAAAACCTGTTACGTTATGGCAACGATTGCCGGAAAAATGTCAAAACAGCCAAGGAAACCCGCTCTTCCTGGATCGTTCCGCAGCGCTATCTTCCCGCCGAGTCGGACATATGCGCCTCAACTCATTCAAAAATTATTCTGAGGAACTGGGGGACATGGACCATGAGGGTGCTGGGGCGGTATCCCTGCCGAATCTCTGTTTGAGAGACGGGAGAATTTTGAGTCTTTTCCAGGCTGCGTTCCATCCAGATCGTGACCGGCAGATCATTGATCAGGGAAACCTGTATCAAGGCACCGAAACTGCCACCGGCAACCGGATATCCAAGTTCTTTGGAGAGGCGATACTTCACATACTCATACAGAGGTTCGGCAACCGCAGGGCGAGCCGCTTCTATGAAGGAGGGCGGTGTCTTTTCCTGACATTCCCATAAAGAGTGAATTGCGATACAGGAAGAATATCTGCACCGAGGTCACCAACCGATAGATTCATCTGCCCCGCATCATCCGGGAAAATGCGGAGGCGTACACACTTGCGTACCCGCCAGTCTGCTTCCCGTTGATCATCCTGTGAATGAATTCCCGGGAAGATGAACAGGCCCCGGCCAATACTGCCAACCGCAACATCATCTGCGGTGACCGAGGCTTCCTGAACACGTTGCACAAGCGCAATCATCCTTTCTGCAATTTGCCGAGAAAGCTCACCAGCGCCATGGCGATGGCGGAGATGCGCCATCATTCGTTGAAATTCGGGATTCCGGCTCACAAATCCTTTCCTTCAACCAGCAGGGGGGCTCCCCGTGACGGAGGAGAGAGAACCGGGATTGAATCTCAGTTTACTCCAAGTTCCCAAATACATCCGGAGTATCCTGGATCCATTCTCCGCAGGTACTCACCTCTGCGTGTTCCATAAACGGTCATCGTCGCCGTTTTCGCTCATCGGTACAGGTGTCGTTCTATACCCTCGTGCCTGCATTGGTCATGGGCAGTCTTCTCAGGTGATGCATATTCATGTCTCTGCGGTTTTTGTCAGAACCGTCGAATAATTCCCATTCCCGCACCCAATCACGGCGTATACATTAATCACATAAAAACATGCATTTGAATGAAATACCTACTCACAGGTGCGGGTACGCTGGGACTGGCACTGGCGCTGGTGCTGTGGATGCGACCAGGCGGACCGGTGCCGGGGGAACTTTATCGGCGGGCGGCACATGACTCGTCTGTCGTTTCCCGGATTGTTGTAAGTGACAGCGCGGCCAGTCCGCTGGCAAGGCGGCTGGTGACCGATCTCCTGACGCGGGAACTGCTCGTGCGCATTGATAGGACCGGGCGCTGCGGGAAGGTAATGGAACACTATGATGCGGTGAACCTGCGCCTGCAGGCGACCACAGATCTTCTGGAACAGGCGTTCCTGGCTGCACGACCTGTGCAGCTGTACGAAGATGAAACACTGCGTTGCTTTGCCTACTCCATAACCTATCACATCCCGCTCCCCGAACCGATGAACTGGCAGAATCATCTGCTGACGGAAGTGCCCCTGCAGCTGACCATCATTCATCCGCTGAAAGACCTCAAATACTTCAAACGGGAATCCAATGACTAAAATACTCGCGACTGCTCTCCTTCTGTCCATTGCTGTGCGGGCATCCCGTGCGCAGCAGTTTGATCAGCTCACCCGGCCGGTGGCCACGCTGACCGACCGTACGCAGATCCGGGCCATGCTGGATGCGCTCCTCATTCCAGCGGCTGGGCAGGTGGATCAGGCGGATGTCGTGGATGTAACGGCCAACGGGTTTGGGCCGAATGATCTGGTGGTGCTCTATCCCTCCATGGAAACCTATGAGATCGGTACGGATGTGCCGAAGCCGCTGCAACAGTCCATGAAATCATGGGAGATCGCCGCGGATTACCGTCTGGATGCCACACGTCAGGAGGCGATGCGGATTCCGGCGGATGCGCATTTGGATCAGGATGCACGGGCGGCGCTCACGGGCGATGTGCTGAGCGCGGTGGCCCGCTATTATGATGGGGATGCGTTTGATTTACGCATGTCTCAGGATCCGGAGGGGGTCCGCCTAGAAATCTGGAACTACGACCCGGAGGCTTTGCAGTACCGGGCGCCCCCCGGCTCTGTCCGTCTCGACACGCTCTGGCAGGCCTTCCAGTTTGCGGCCCCGGCCATCGTGATGGCCTTCAGGGATGCATCCGGCTGTATTGAAACCTATGCGGAAGCGGGCCAGGTCCATACGCGTCCATGCGAATGAAGGGGATCCTTTTGGCGATTCTGCCAGCCTCTGCTCCCGATGCGCAGGCCGTGCGTCAAGACACCGTGTCCAGACAGACGGTAAGCACACAGGTTCAGATCAAGTTGCGTGTCCCGCAGGCGATGTGTGCGCCGGGGATTGCAGAGGATGTGAATTCCAGTGCGGCACCTGACGGAGAAGCAGTGTCTGGTCTCGCCCGACCATTCCGGAAAGGGCAAACATCAGGGCGGTTTATGCTGTTCGGTCAAACTGTATCAGACTGCACGGTCCGTATGAATGTTTCGAGGCGCCTCACGGCGTGTCTAGACCCACAAATTTCCATCACTTAGAACTGATTCCTATGCGATTTCCGATCCTGTTTTTTGTTTTAAGCTTTGCGTGGACGATGCCCATATTCGGGCAGTCGTCATCCGTAACGGCGACCCTCTCGTTATCTGCCCCTTCCCCGACCTGTACGATTACAACCGTCTCCAACCTCGATTATGGTACGGTAGAGAAGCCGGGCAGCGGGACCGGTTCCGTTGTCATCCATGCGCAGACGGGTACAAGGAGCAGCAGCACACTGTCAGTCAGCGGCAGCGCCAGTGCCGGGCAGACGCGTTTGAGCGGAACGAATGTGGCCAGCTATAATGTGAGCAGATCCTTTCCGGCGACGCTGAGCAATTCCGGCAGCAGTTTAACCTACAGCGGTGCATGGTCACAGGCCGCGACCTCCGGCGGCACATACACTTTAATCCGCGGTGCGGCGTACAGCGGCACCGCAGGCGGCGCAGGGACGAGCTTCAGTCACTTCTTCCGGTTTGGGGGCACCGTGAGCGGAATTACGCTCAGTAAATCGAACGGAACCTATACGGGGACGATCACGACCACCGCAGCCTGCAACTGAACATGAGGGGGTATATATTTTTTGGTCTGTTCTTCGTTTGTGGATCTGTGCAGTCCCAGACCACCGGTACGATGCGGGTTCAGCTGGAGGTGGTTCCACGTGTGCTGACGGTGAGCGTCAGCAGCAGTCAACTGGATTTTGCAGAGCAGCGTGCCGATGCAGGGACGGTAACGCTGGACCCCGCCACCGGGCTTGCCGACCGCAAGGCAGGCGGCCCCCACGCGATGGGGGAGGTATTGGTGTACGGCCCGGCCGGGGCCGGGTTTCTGGTGAGCATGGATGCCCCGGTCTTTCTCCATCAGATGGGCGGCAGCGACGTGTCCGGGCGCTCTGTATCCGGACACCGTGAGGTCCGTTTTACGCCGTCCTGGGCACAGAGCCACGGCTGCAATCAGGGCGCATTTATGCGCGTCCCCGCAAGACAGGCGGCAGGAGTGCTTGGAGAAGATGGATGCAGCGCCCTCCGGTTTGGAGGGACCATTCACCTTCTGGGAGCGGCCCTGGGGCGCTATGCCGGACATCTCTCGGTTCGCATTACTCCGCTATAGATCATGCTTCGCGTTCTCCCTTATTTACTGGTCGCCGGGGTATGGGCACCGCGTCAGGTATTTGCCCAGGCTGCACTCAGTGTCACTCCCGCCTATGCGGTCATTACCCATGACCGACCCTATGGGGCATTCGTACTGTCTAACCGGGGCACCGAAGGCGTTGAAGTCACCATTGGCGCCCATCACGGCGTGATTGCGTCTACGGACTCCACCACGGCAGTGGTTCTGGGCGAAGCGGGCAGGCTGGGAGATTTATCCCGGTATCTGACCTTTTTCCCGGAGCGGTGCATCCTGCCGGCAGGCGGGGAGCAGACTGTACGTTACCGGATCCATGAAGCCCCTGAAGGGGCGCATATTACGCTCCTGCATTTTGCCATGCAGGAGCGGGGAGCCATTGTGGACGGACAGATCCCCGCGGTTGCCAGCGGACTCCGTATTGTCTACAATCTGGTTGCTCCCCTGATCTATCTCCAGGGAAGGGGCATGCCCGTCTTATCTGCCCGTTTTCTGGAAGGAACGCCGAACGAATTGCATCTCTATCTGGAGAATCACAGCCGATGGCCCTTTCTAGGCGGGGTGCGTGTGATTCAGAATGGATGGCAGCTCGGCAGCGCCGAGGCCGCCGTCTATACGACACGCGTCGTACGGATCCCCGTGGCGGAGCGTCCTTTGCCAGGGCCGCTGCAGTTGAAATTCGATTCGAATTACACCGGGCTGTCTCTCGCCATCCGGCATCAGCTTGGGGTCCCGGATCCCATCCATCTGCATTGGGATTGATGCAGCAGTGGATCCTCCGGTCCGTACTGGTCTTCACCATGATCCGTGCCGCCTCCGCGCAGGTGTTGATGGAAGTGCCGCTCCTGCTGGAGTTCCCAGGCAGGGAGGAACTTGTCCGGGCATGGTATGATGGGGAGGCGTTCCTTGTGGATGGCGAAGAACTCTTTCAGGCACTGGGATTTGCCGTGCAGCTTACGGGCACAGGGCTGGAAGCACTGGATACGCGGCACCGTCATACGTTTTCATGCTCGAATCCCTCCGCTCCATCCTGCAGGATTTTTCTGACGGAGGTACTGGAGGTACTTGGCCGCGCCTTGCACTTTGATCAAAACCGTCTGCATTTAACGACATCATCGGCCGCGTCGACGTTTGATGTGCGTTCGCTCCGGGCGCGGCAGCGCAGCTGGGCCGAAGTGCCGGGTCCGCATCTGTTTGGACGCACGCGCAGCATCTGGGGCGGAATGATAGCGAGTTGGCAGCTACGGCGGGACGCATTCGGGATACATCCCTTTTTTCGATTTACGGGAAGCATCCTGCACGGCAGCGTCGAGGCAGAACTGAGTGATGGTGCTTCATGGGCATACCGGTATGACCGGCCGGAAAAGGTGTGGCTCACGCAGGTGCAGGCAGAACGTAATGCCCGTGGCAGCACCGAGTTCGCCATCACGAATGTACCTCTGGCCAGACAACGGCTGCACCGTATGCGTCACCTCCGCGGACGATCAGATCCGCACGCACTCCTACAGGCGGTGATCCGCGGAGAGATCGTGGATCAGGTGCAGGCAGATGCGGAAGGGTACTATGAACTGAGTGCCCCCGTATGGTATGGAACCACAAAACTGGAGATAAGGACACATCCACTCGGCGGCCGGCGCACACAGTCCGATCCTCAGTACCTGTTCACCCCCGCCTCCATGGTCCCTCCCGGCAAAGTATTCTACGGATTGCGTATCGGGGAGCAGCATGCGAATCTTCATGTGCAGTACGGCATCCATCCGAGATGGACACTCCGAAGTGCACTTGCACACCATGGCGTGCATCCAGAGGCATCGGTCGGATCCACATGGAGCCCGGTGACGTTTCTGGCGGTGAGCACAGAGATGCAGCTATTGCCTGCACACTGGCAGACGGGATTTCAACTCTGGCATTCCGGGGTGCAGGTGACTGCCCATCTGAACGGCCGGAAGCGTCACGTCCAGAACCTCCACATGACGGCCTCTGCCGGTAAAGGTCCGATCAGTGTACTGCTCCAGGGTTCGAGGTCCTCCTTTTTGTCCCCGTTTAACGGGCGGGGGCAGCGGCTGTCACTGCACCCTGCGATCTGGCTCCATCATCACAGCGGTCTGCGGATACAGGCCGGCTGGGAGTCGGACTGGCTGCATGGTGCCTCCGCGGAGACGCATCACCGCTGGCATTTCGGGGCTGGATGGATGTTCTCAAGGGTTAGGGTGACGGGGTTTGCAACGCGGGACGATATCCAGAGTGCCTATGGTCTGGAAGGGATCTTCATGCTTGGGCATTCCTCTCTGGCGTTCCGCACCGGGTGGGATGCCGATCATCAGATGATGACCGGTCGTCTCAGTTTTCAGATGTCCTCCCCGTTCGGGAGCCTGTCTGCCCGTGGACAGCGGGATGTACGGGGGATCACGCATTCGCAGCAGATTCAGGGAAGTATCCATCTCTGGGACAGGGTACAGCTTGCTCCCTACGGGATTCAACAGAGCGCTGTCGAACTCCGAATCTTTGAGGATGGGAACGGGAACGGTCTGCAGGAGGACACCGAGCCGATCCTTTCCCATATTGAGGCGGAGCTTTTTCAGGGCGGCTGGACACGCCTTCGGACCGGAGCATTGTACGCGGCCCATCTGGAGCCCTATCAGCGCTACCAGATCCGCATTCTGGAGGCATCTATTCGGGATCCATCCCTTCACCCCGCCACCGGGCCGGAGTTCAGCTTTACCGCAGACCCGGGGCAAAGAAAAATCCTGCATGTACCGATGCAGCGATTCGTTCCGGTGACGGGGATGGTCACCGGACTGGATCGAACCCCGCTCAGACTCAATATTCTTTTAGATCAGGAAAAAGAAGCAGAGGTGTACCGGGACGGCGGATTCGCCCTGCATCTACGCCCCGGGCGGTATACGCTCACGGTCGTAGATATTCTGGATCAGATCCCTCTCGCCGAAAAAACAATCCAGGTGGATGCCCGGCCGATCCGGGTTGTGATTCATCTGGAGGAGGATCGCCGATGACAAATCGGGAGATTCTTCCTTTGAACGGTGCCTCCGTCTGGAACCGCGGGGCCGAAGTCCCGGGAGTTCGGCAGATCCTGAATGGCGCACCCGGATTCAGCCGCGCATATGCCAGCGGGGAGAGGGCAGATCGCGCCCCTCCAGGGAAAGTTTCAGAACGTTGCCGGGTCCCTGTGGAAATAAGGGACGCTTCCTTTGCCATATCCGCAGGATGCAACCGGTTTAGACCCAACGGGCACAATGTCCAGACACACACCAACCTAAAACCGAAACCAAACGCATGAACCAGTCTATGACCGAAACTTTGCAGGATTCCATGCCTCTCCCGCCGGAGATCCAGACGTTTTCGATACTTGAACTCTTCAGTCAGGCGGGCGGCTTTCAGTGGCCAATTCTGGCGGTACTGATTGCCGGCCTGATGGTGCTGATGCTCCGGGTCGTCCGTCTGTTTCGGGATCATCTCGCAGCCCGTCCACTCATGCAGCTGCGTCTGGAGTCCATCACGCTGGTTAACCTGACAAATGCCCGGCGAAGTGCTTCCGACAGCCTTTATACCCGGCTTCTGACAGGAGTGCTGCAATTACATCGCAATCCCGAAGCCATGGGCCGCGAGGTCAGCGATGTGGCGACTGCGGCCCACACCGCCTATCAGCGAACCCAGCGGATTGTAACCTACTGCTCCAGCACCGCGGGCGGACTGGGTCTGCTGGGGACACTGGTGGGAATCTATGCACTCTTCTCTGCAGGTACACGTGATGCCCAGACGATCTTTGCCGGGATTGCCATTGCCGTTGTCTCGACACTTCTGGGCATTGTGACCAGCATCCTGCTCGAATTCTTTGAGGCGGTAATGCATGGCTATGTAAGCCGGTACATTGAGTCCGCACAGGTCTGGGCGCAAAAAGTGCGCAACCGGGTACTTGTTCTTTCCGAGTGTCCAGACACGGGGTGTCCAGACACGGGGTATCCAGATACGGGGTATCCAGACACGAAGGCAGACATATGAACGGATCCCTGATCGTACGGCTAGTGGATATCACGCTGCTCCTGCTGCTCAGCCTGATGGCGGCGGCCAGTTTTACGGCCACAAGACTGGAGCCTCCTGTCACGCACGAACTTGAAGACGGGGGAATGCTGCCTGCACCAATGCAGATCGGCATTACGCCCGACATGTCTGGACACGATGGCGGCATCTATACCCAGGATGGCACATTGCTCACATTGGACGAACTGGAGCATCTGATCGCCTCATGGCCCGGCCAGATAGAGTTCATCGCGGATGCACAGGCACCTGCAGAACGATTACTTGCAGCGCATGCCATTGCAAACCGTCTGGAGCGGCAGGCCGCATTTTTGGTGCGGCAACAGCAGGGAGGTGCTCGATGAAGCGGAGCAGTGGACATCTTTTACGATTTATTGATCTGGGTCTCCTGCTGCTGCTTGCCTTTTTGTCAGTTGCAGAGTTGAACCCCACCCTGCAGGTTCCCCTGCCCGGCAAACCGGGCGGTCTGCAGGAGTCGGCAGTCGCCCGCGTGGAATTTAATCGGCACTGGGAAATGGCCGTCACGCGTCTGAACCCGTCACAGGTGCTTTGCAGAGGAAAAGGAACCGCGGAACTTGCCGCGTGCATGAATCGGCATGCTCCCATGCGCTTCCTGCTTGTCCCATATCTTAACACCCCGGCCGAGGCAGCGACCGTGCAGCAGGTGGTGACCCTTCTGGATATCTGTAAAAGAACTGCACATCTGTGTGAGATTGAACCCCTGCAACCATGACCGCCAAAACACAGGAACAGTTCTTTGCGTGCGGCATGACGATCCTGCTCCTCATCCTGCTGGGACTGATTGCCGCCTGGGTCAAGGTGCACAGTGATCCCCCAAAACTGCGACCGTTGTCTCTGACTGAAAGTTTTGCATCGGTTACCGGCCTGCCGCCGACCCCCATTCCACCAAAACCCGCCGAACCCGTCCCCCAGAGGCGAATGCCCGAGATGCTGGAAGTCCTTGTGTCCAGTCCATCGGTGACCGCTCCCCTCCAACGTACACATCCTGGAGACCTGCAACTGCAGCAGGTGCGGACTCCATTAAGTGCGCGGCAAAGGATCTCTGGACGAACCTCGGTATCGCTAAATACGGCGTATCCAGATACGCTGACTGCAAGAGCCATTCCAAATACTTCCGCACTGGCCGTCCATGGATCCCATGCTGTCACAGCGCAGCAGCGCCCGCGCCAGGCTCCGCAGACCGCAATGAACGTAACCGGACGCGCCAATCCGTCCGGCACCTCCCTTGAAATCGAATCCCTTCCAGTCTCCACCCGTGTTCTGGAGGCCAGTGAGGCAAAAGAGATCGTCCAGTGGATACGGGTGACCCAGTCCGAACTCCCGCCCGGCATTCAACGCCATGTCGGGTATCGGCCGGGAAATCTCACGGCAGCCGCGCTCCTTGATCATGAGGGCGAACCCTGGGAGATCTATCTGATGGCCCGCATGCCATCGGAAGAGTTGCATGTGGTGATCGTCCGGGACAGTGCCACCTACTATGTCGTGGATCCAAGCTTTCAGCGCGATGGACGGCGGTTCCGGGTGGGCACCGCCCGCCGGGCAGATGGCGTGATCACCGGAATCACCTCCGAGGAACGCGCCGCCGCCAGCCGCGAGGCAGTTCGCCACTATGATGTGTTTCTGGCGTGGTGGGACAACTTACGATTGACGTTGCAATGAGAAATTTTGTTTTTGTACTGATTGTGCTCGGGCACATTGTCTTCTTCACGGGCTGCAAAGCCCCATCAAGGATTGTAGATGCACCGGTCCCCGTCAATCCCGTGCTGTCCGGAGTGGACAGCATGCAGGTCAACTTAGCCTGGCGGCTGGCCGAAACATCGTTTGCGCGGGATGCCGAAGCCGCTGCATTCGCGGCAGACGAAGGGCGAAAACTGACCGCTCTTGCAGACAGTATCCTCCTGGCAGCACCGGAAGCCTCTGTACGGGATACGGTGAGGGCGCTGGCGTTATTTAATGCGGGGGCGAATCTGCTCAGACAGTACCCGGAAACCGACAGCCTGCAGGCACTCAAATTGCTCGAAAATGCTGCAGTGAAGTTTGAGGAAGCCCTGGAAGCAGATGCCTTTGACGCGGAGGCGCGGCAGTGGCTGGCACGTATTTACCAGACGCTGGCCGAGCGATTCCAGCAGTCGGGGGCCGTTCAGGAGAGGCTCCGCGTACTGCAACGGCTGGTCATGTGGAATCAGGACCGGCATGACTATATCGCACTTCTGGCCGCGGCGCAGGAAGCACTGCCGACTGAAGCATCAGGAATGGCGGCGGGTGCCCTGTGGGAGCGTGCTGCAGAGGTTCTTCTGGATGATGTAGAGATGGGATTGAGCATGGCTCCCGATTCCGCCGCCCTGTTTGCCTACCATGTACGTGCAAGCCGGGCATTCATACTGGCGAATCACAGTTCACTTGCCCGCACTTCACTGAGCAGTGCCCGGTTATGGCAGCGTACCGAGGAAGAGCGCACCCTC
This sequence comes from Rhodothermales bacterium, assembly GCA_022820435.1. Classification (GTDB taxonomy): domain Bacteria; phylum Bacteroidota; class Rhodothermia; order Rhodothermales; family Bin80; genus Bin80. The sequence continues at coordinate 2,273 of JAJEFL010000201.1, read as the reverse complement.
GTGGATGCAGATAGCGCCTGGCTGGGATGGGATGATGGGAATCTGCGGACACGCAAGCACTTTGATACTCTCCTCAATGAGGCTTCGGTAAACCCGGCAGACGCAGCCGAAGGCCTGCTCCAGTTGCTTGAAGAGGTGCAGAGCCTGGAGGCCCGGATACAGGTGCGTCATCAGTTGGCACTGGCCAGATATGCATCCGGCAGCGAGGAAGATGCGGCCGGTTTGATGCAGGATTTAGTGGCTGCTGCTCCTGATCAGAAGAATCTTGTCGAGGATTATGCGGTCATGACCTACAATCTTGCCCAGCAGTTACGCCAGAGCGGAGACCTGCGAAGTGCACTTGCCTATCTCCTGCAGTGTGCATCTCTGAATGCACAGATTGCCGCCAGAGCATCGTTTGATGCGGCACTCCTTCTGAGAAACAATCTCAACGCAGCACTCAAGTATGCACACATGGCGGAAGCACGCATAGAGACGCTTGATGAGAATGACCGGACAGAACTGTTCCGGTATCTGGCAGAGTTATACCGAAGGAATGGGGACCGTGAGCGAGCCAGAGCGTACATTGGGCATTTGAATATCCGCCGGAGAAATTGACCAATCCTATATTCAGCCGTGACTCGTTGGATCGGAAGTGAAGTCTTTGGACTCACGGAGGCGGGATTGTGTATCTGAATCGGATCAAGTTGTGCGCTTCTTTGAGATTTAATGTTAATAGACACAAATGACGCACTTGAGTGTCTAGCGATAATGACTTGATGGAGACGACTATCCTTTTCGCATGCCTGTATGGGACACCGTACGGATGCCATTTTTGTCCTGTTTATGCTGAAACAGGCCAAGAAATCGACCCTCTGGAACCCTAAATCCAAAAACTTTAGCGAAATTGGGGCTGGATTGATTTTATTTTCTTATATTGTCTGGGGTTCTACCGGCATTTGTATGGAAATGCAAAGACTTTTCAATTTCGCCTGTGCAGGCGCATTTCTCCTTCTCGGAGGTGCCCTTTCTGCAAACGTTGCCAGTTCCGGCCCGGAGGTTACAATCTCATGTGACAATGGTGAGTGTACAAGTTCCGTTACGACCTCTAAAAAATCGTGGTACATGACAATTGATTGCGGAGGAGGTAACACTTGGGAAGGTGGGGGAAGCGGAGCCTGGGGAGGTAGTTTATGCGGTGCCTCCGTCACGTTTGAATAAGTACAGCAGAATGCTCATCGAGCATCTCTTCTCTACGGTGAATCAGGTGTGATGGAATTCGTTTTTCCATTCTTCGTCAGGGGGCGGAGCGCGGGGGTATTGCTCCTGCTGCTCCCCCTTGTGGCCTGTCGGAGCGGGGATACCCACCTGACAAGATTTGAAGATTCTCCAATCATTGACAGCCTGCTGGCTTCGGCTCCCCACTTTGTGGTCAATACGGATATTGAGGCGGAGAAATGGGTTGCCACCACTAGATTAGGGATTCCGACGGACTCACTAGTCCTTGGCAGGCCGCAGTACATGATTGCGATAGGGGATAGTGTTTACATATCTGACGCTACAACGATCTTCTCGGTAGGGGCGGATGGTTCTCTTAACCGGAAAATCGGCAGGACTGGAAGAGGGCCTGGCGAGTTTGCTCATTTGAATGGACTGCAGTACAATGGATTGAACATATTTGCCAAGGATCAGGGGCGCATACAAGTCTTCACAGAGCAATTTGACTTTATTGATTCGTTCTCTTCTTCTAGCATGTATCAGTGGAGATTCTCGGTCTCGTCAGAATATATATTTGATCCCTGCCCAGAACATGCACATGCCTGGTTAGTTTGCGTCCGCAGTGCCACTCCTCCTTATGCCTGGGTTCAGTCTGGAAAATTACTTCCTGTTTTAGATCTGCCTGACCGGACGGGAGAAGAGGCACACCTTACAACAATTTCCCCTGACGGGAATCGAGTTGCCGTGGTGTATTGCGGGCTCCCCTATATTTTCATTTACGATGATCAGTTTCGTCACATTCAAACCATTCGATTTGAGGGAGAGAATGTCCGCAATTTTGAACCCGTAGGCATTCCCGGAGGAGCCCCGCCAGAAATCGTTGAACCTGGAACTTTCGCGTTTATACCGAACATTAGTTTTCTCAATTCTCGTTATCTAGTGTAGTGTATCATTAATTCTTTCGCAGTAAACTTTGACAGATTCCAAGATTTCATCCGCAGATTTGGTCCAGATAAACGGTTTGGGGTTTTCATTGTGGATGTCGAGATATTTTTTGATTGCGGCTTCCAGTTCTT
>JAJEFL010000107.1:0-12058 GCA_022820435.1 Rhodothermales bacterium | reverse complement strand
CTGGAGATCCTGGATGTGCTGGGGCGGCGCGTAGCGACCGTCACCGATCAGGCGTACCCGCGCGGAGATCATCAGGTGCGGTGGGAAAGTGTACAGCAGGCCAGCGGCGTGTACTTCGTGCAGATGCACGTGGACGGTGTGCTCCGCCAGTCCAGAAAGGTGGTGCGGCGGTAGACGCAGACCTCAACGCAAGAGCATGAATGAATCATCCATGAATGACGAAGAATGGAAAAAGTTGTTTTCCCAGACAAAGACTCTCCTGATGATCTGCACATTCATATCCATTTTCCTGCCTAACAACTTCTATTTCTTGTTTCTAGGCATTACAGTCTATCTGCGCATCCTGGAGACGCTCCGCGAGAATCGCCAATCCCCATCTAATCATCTAGCAAAAAAGATAGACAGGTGGAGATGGGATGTGAGTTAAACGGCATGGAACAGATATAGGATTAGTGGAGCATGCGAGCCCTGACCGTACACCAGCCGTGGGCATCCCTGATCGCTCATGGCAAGAAACGATTTGAAACCCGTTCCTGGAAAGCTCCGGACAAAACAATCGGAGAAGTGATTGCGATTCACAGTGCCAGGAAACGGAATCAGCGAAGGCCGGTGACGGTCGTCCTCCCTAGCGGCATCCATGTTCATTATCCGGAAGACTACGGGGCCGTGATCGCAACCGCAAAACTGGAAGCGTGCTTCCAGGCCGAGGAAGTGATCGACTGTCTCGAATTATCACCCAACGACGAAAGATTTGGCTACAGTCTGCTGGTCATTGATCACAATAATCGTGAGCATTGGATGGATCGGCAGGAAGCACACTGGGGGCACATTGAGAAAGGGCGCTGGCTGTGGAAGTTTGCCAACGTTTGCCGTCTTGTTCCGATCCCGGTGCGCGGGTATCAGCGGCTTTGGAATCTGCCATTTGGTGTCGGCATGCAGTGCTTAGAGGATCGTCTGTTTCCGAAACCCCCAGTCTTTATAACCAACCAGGAAACTCATGGCAAATGTACAAGAACTTCGTCAAATGACGAATCAGGAACTTGCTGAACTGGAACTCAAACTGATGGCCGCCCATATCACCTGCAGGGAATCCCGGTCACGGAAACGGTGATCCAACTCGATAATCTTCTCAATGACATGTTCTGGATTGTTCGAGATGCAATGGATGCCCGCTACAACGTAATCCTGGAACGAAAGAAATATGAAGATCGACAAGAACAATAAAACTATGACACAACAGGAAGCAGAACACTTTCTGGCGAATGCGCTCAAGCACCTTGATGACGCAGGGTTTGAAGTGGCGGTATTTGCATATTCCAGTCCTGATGACGTATGCGTAGAGGTACTTCGTCCATCTCTGATCAAACAAGGGATAATTGAAATTTCGAAAAAATAAAATCATCTCAGCGCCCCTGGCGGACGCTCCTGCGTGTGATCTCCGTGAGTGAAGATCGCAAGACCGTGGAGTTTATCATCCCGGCCTGGTCAGTCCGGGAACATGTTCATATCCCGATGAGCGAACTGCCGGACTTTGTGGCAGCGAGAATAGACGAACCGGATGCACGGTTTCACGCCATGGTGAATACTGGTGCGGAGCGGGCAGAAGACCTTCAATTTTCTAAATGGGAGCCGAAATAACGGAATGCCACCAAAGACATTGTGACTGATTCTATGAAGCCCGCCGCTTTCCAGATACTCTTTCAGGCCCAGACGCTGCGTGACCTGGCACTGCGCGGCCGATGCCATTACCTTTCAAAAACGATGGAGTTTTTCAGGGTACAGTATCCGCATGAAGCGTTTCGCATGTCCTATGAGATATTGCGAGACCAGCACCCCAATGAATATGTGCTGAAGAACGAGCTCCTGATCTGGCTCCGAAGTCATACTACCGGGGCCTTTATCCAAACCGAGTTCTTCTGTCCGGAACGCGCCATTGACGTAGTGGTGGTTTCGGATGGCGAGGGGACTGCATATGAAATCAAAACCCGCTATGATTCCACCGCAAAATTAGAGGGACAGATTGCAGATTACAGCAAAGTCTTTGACCAGGTGGTTCTCGTGACACAAAATGGATATTCAGGGAAGTTTCACAGGGTGGTTCCAGACTGGGTAGGGCTTATCGTCCTGGGCCCCCGCGGCCCCGTAATGACGCGGAAACCGAAGAGATACACCAGGAATCTGGATAAATACCGAATCCTGTCCTGTATGCGGAAGGCGGAACGCGTTGCATTTGTAAAGGATGTGGATCCATCCAGAAAATTTGTACCCACCTATTACGCAAGCCAATCCAGAGCGATTGCAATGGACTTATCTCCAATGGAGATGAGTGAGTATTTCCTGCGCCATCTTCATCTCCGCGAACGTCCGGTTCGTCACCTGGAGTGTATTTCGATGCTGCCGGATTGCTTCGTAGCGGCGTTGTATGACTATTGGTTTACGCTCAAGGATCTGGGGGCGTTAAGAGAATTAATGGGGAGACCCATAGATCACGGAGAACCCCAACCTGTATAGAGGGCAATCCCGACGGCAGCGGGGCGCAGTTCAGAGACCATTCTGATAGAGTTTTACTATGGTACGCAATGCTGCAGGAGTTGCGAATTTGGTCATGGCCAAGCGCAAAGCAGACAGGTTGACAGAGGTCTATTCGTCACCGCCGGTACCAGTTCTGGAAATTGCGGAGCAGAATGGTGTCCACGTAATCTTTGCCAATTTCGGGTCCAGTTCAGAGCGCGTAGCTGGATATTGCGATTTCAGAAAGGCCAAGTTGTTCGTCAATGCCGCCGACCGTCCACGGAGACAAAGCTTCACAATTGCACACGAATTAGGACATTGGGTCATGCACCGAAGTATTTTTGTGGAAAATCCAGAGACCTGGCCCGTGCTTCCGCGGTTCAGCAGGCCGAGTAACAATAATCCACATGAGCAAGAGGCCAGCAAATTCGCCGCCCACCTTCTTGTCCCCGATCATCTTTTGAAGCCAGTTCTAAATCCAGCTGTGAGCGCTGCTGCGCTGGCGCCCATCTTCTTTGTGTCAAGAATAATGATGGAGATCCGGATGAAGGGTGGATAAAAATGAGCGAAGGGCTCGGTGAGGGCGAGCCCGTTAGACCGCTCCGGTACCTCTCCTAGACTTTCATGATGCCCGGTACAGAAGCATCCGTTACAACAGGATGTATGCACGGGAGGAAGGTTTCGAACCTTCACAGAGGACGGGATGAGAATGACTCGTCTCATCAATCGGTGCAGCTGCCATTCCAACCGATGCTCCCCAAGGTGATCAATCCTCTACTAAACACCGGCCACGCTCCCGTAAGTAGTAGCATGGGAGGAAGGTCTCGAACCTTCACTGTCTCCTGTCCGAGCAACTGGACTGGAAAACATTCATCCCGGTGGTGCCTTTGACTAGATCGTCACCCAGCGACTCGACCACCACCCGCTCCCATAAGATGCACCGTTATTTTTTTGCGGGTGCCCCACGATGCAACGCACCCAATTTAAAATTGGTTTGTGCCCAGGGAGATGGATTTGCACCAGCGTCCTTCAGGAACTCAAGTCCTGACGCTCTACTAACTGAGCTACCCCCGGAGTGCCCGTTCATTTGCGCCAACGGGCAGGCACTAAGGCAATCTCTTACCAGCGGTAGATATTTCATGTTCCTCTACCTGGATTCTGGAAAGACGGTGGTATAAAGCCGCCTCTCGGTAGTGTCATACATACACACGGAAGCCCTGCTGAAGTTCCGCACTGCAATTTATCATTGTGCGCTGAATCCGGCATCGCATTCACAGGCACACCGGGGACGGAGTCTCAAAAGCCATTCCTGTGATTTATTTTTATCCGTCTGGATCTTTTCATGTTGAAAATAGTTCTTATATTATTATTTACACTGGTACAAAATTAAACGCTCCTCCATGGACACGCTCTCAACTCTGATCCAGGATTCTCTGGCCCAGACCGCTACAGCCCCGAACGGTGCACAAAACTTCCTTGATATTATTGGACTTGCAGGAGGCTTTCAATGGCCGATCCTGCTGGTGTTCATCCTCGGACTGGGGGCACTCATGAATACACTGGTGAAACTCTATCAGGACGACCGGGAATCCAAGGTGCTCCGCGTCATGGAGATTGAGGCGTTGAAGACGAAGGATTTCAGAGACGCAGCGGATGCGGAGGGCGGGAGCATTTACCATCTTCTGCTGCAGGGGCTCGTGAAGCGCACGAAGGTGGATGCAGGTCCCGCGGTCATGGAACGTACCGTGAGCAGCATCATGCAATCCGCGCAGGAATCTCTGGCACTGACGCATAAACTTGTCGCCTACTGCAGCAGTGCTGCGGGAGGGCTTGGTCTGGCGGGAACGCTGGTCGGGATCTATAGCAGTTTTGCCGCTGCAGGCACCGATCCGAATTCCGTGTTTGTGGGGATCAGTCTTGCGCTGGTTTCCACACTGCTTGGCGTGGCGGCCAGCCTGATCCTGGAGGCGGCGGACACGGCCGTCAATCGCTTTACCACCAAATACATGGCACGTGGACGGGGCTGGGGGGAAGAGGTGGGACTCCGCCTCAGTGCGCTGCAGCAGACCAGTCAGCGGATTCGGACATCCAAACGCACAACGACCAAACGCACGCCCCCAAAACGCGCCGCCGCCAAACCTGCCGGGAAGAAAAGCTAAATGCAGTCCAATTTCGTTGTCCGACTGATTGATCTCACGCTCCTGCTCTTATTGAGTCTGCTGGCAGTGGTGCGCATTCACGAGTTTGAGGTGGAGCTCCCGGTAAGTCAGGCTCTGGAAGACCAGGGCGCCGTGCTGTCCCCCATTGAGGCATCCGTGAGTTCCCACGGAGAGGTGTTGATTGATGGGCTCGGTTTATCGACGGCCGAGGAGTTGGCCGCTCTCAGCCAACAGGAGCAGCGGCCGGTGGAACTCCGCGTGGACGCGAATGCGGATGCACAGGAACTCCTGCGCATCCACCAGATCCTTGAAGCGGCGGATCGCCCGTCTGCATTTGTCGTGGAACACCGGGGAGGCGGGGGAAACTAGATGCGCCCGAAACCTGCACAATGCGAATTATGTGTCGCCATGGGAGGCAATGAGCCACACGGCCGGCATCTCCCGTCCGGGATCCCGGTCAAGCAGATGAAAGAGGTGACCCGGAGGGGGCACGCCGAATGGGAAAGTGAGGAGCAGTTCGAGGAACGGATGGAGCAGTGGATCTGTGAAGCATGCATCGAGATGACAGAGGTCATGGAGGCCGCCATTCTTCAAACCCACTTAACTTCCTGATGCGATGCACGACACCCGGATGATGATTCGGTTTCTGGACCTGACACTGATCCTCTTGATGGCGTTCCTGCTGCAGGCGGATCTGGCAATAGAGCGGGATGTGGGGCTGCCGCACGGGAGCGAAGAAGCGGGGGCGGGGAAGGAGGAAACCCTGCGGATCCGTTTAGCCCTGCAGTCCTGGACCATCTCGGCAGGCAATCGCCGCCTTTGCGGGGGCGAGCGGGCACTGCAACTGCAGGAGTGTCTGCAATCCAACACGTCGGAAGACACGAGTGTCCTGGTCACACCGGAGGAAGGCGTGCGCGTCCAGCGCCTGGTGGATGTGCTGGATGTGTGCGCAAGTATCGGTGTCCGGTGTTCGGCCAGCTATTAGAAATCATGAAGCACATAGAGCACGTGAAGACTTTGTTTACAAGGCTTCAAACAGATCAGACCCCCAATCTGACGAAGCAGCTCCGCCGCGTGTTTGCGCGGCGGAGTGTGCAGGATCGCCTGCGCGGCGGGGGAATCACACTGGGACTGCTGCTGCTGCTGTACGCGGTTGCGGCATTCTCCAATGTCTCCACGACGCAGTATGCCGCCCGGATCCTGACCTTCTCTTCGGTGGTATCCCCGCCGGCCCCGGCACCCGCGGCGGGGCCGGAGTCCGCCGCCGCAACTCCCGCAACCCCCACCCCGTCCAGAGAGACCCCCGTCCGGGAGACCATCACACTGTCCACGCTCCCCGCGCTGGCGCGGCGGGAAGCGCCGTCGTCCATGACCAGCAGAACGGTGGAAGAGGGCGGCCGTGTGAACACCACCACACGAACCCCCCTTTCGGTGGATCGTCCACGTGTACCCCCGCGTGCGCGATCGGCAAATACGCTGCAGCGCCGGCGTGCTCCGATCCCGGGGAGGCCGGCCTTTCCCGCCCAGCGCGTGCAGGTCGAGCGGGAACGCGTGGCGAATATTCAGATTGAGCGGAAAGACCGGGAAGTGCAGCTGGAGCGGGAAGAGGCAATGGCCGCGGAGGTCCGTGTCTTTGATTCCACCACCCTGACCTCCGGGGATGAGCGCACCTTCGCCATCATGGAGTGGGTCAGGAAGAACCCTTCACCGGTCCCCGGTGTCGTCCGCCGGCATATGGACTATCTGGACGGTGATCATATGAGCGCAGTTTCGCTGCAGTTTGACGGGAGGCCGATAGAAATCTTCCTGCTGGTGCGGGCCGGCTACTCTCAGCTGAATGTCGTGCTGGTGGATGGTGCCAACTCCTATCTGTTTGTGGATCAGGGGCTGCGCCAGAAGGTGTCCCGGTTCCGGGTCGGAGCGGTGAGCAGGAACGGGGAACGAATCTCCCGCATCGTCTCCCAGGAGCGCAGTATTGCCAGCGAGGAGTCCCAGATGTTTTACCGGATCTTCATGGACTGGTGGGAAACGCAGTCTCAATATTCTCCTCCCCCCCGGTAGCCATGCGCACGTTTATGCGCCCCCAATCAATGCCAAAGACCGCGCCTCTGCGGCGCATTCAGGAACAGGTGCAGGGATCTGTATCCGGCATCCTCTGGTGCACACTTCTGTGCTTGCTTCTGGGCTGCGGAGGCAGAACTGTCCTGATTGTGGACTCCATTCCCGCTCCCCCGCCGCCTGCCCTGCCGGGTGTGGACAGTGTGTTTATAAAGCTTGCTATGACGTATGCACAGCGGGGCGGCGTGATTGGGGAGGAGGCGGTGCAGGATGCCCGCAGAAGCGTTCAGGGAGGGAGACATCTTCTGGATATCGCCGACAGCCTGACGCGCCATCTGGATCTCGATGCAGATTCGGTGCAGGTGACCCTGGACATGGAGAATGAAGCGATCCGGCGGTTCAATGCGGGGGCGGAGGCGCTCCAGTCCGAGACCCCGGGATTGCAGGAATTACAGGCCGCGGCGGATCAGTTTCAATTGGCACTGGCGGCAAACCCCTACGATGCAGAGGCGAGTTACTGGCTCAGCCGCGTCTATGAACTGCAGTATGAGCGGCTGGGAGAGGCAGGGGCCGTACGTGAGCGTGTGGATGTGCTCCGGCGGCTGACCGAACTCCATCCGGAGAGCAGTTATTATGCGAGTCTGCTGGCGGAGGCGTTCGAGCCGGTCAGGACGGTGCAGGACTGGAAGGATGCGGGGGCCTGGTGGCACCGTGCGGCCGGGCTGGCACAGGATGAGTACACGCTTTCACTGGATGCCGAGGCGGTGCTGGACACCGCCATCGTATTCTTCTATCTGGCCAACGCCTCCCGCGCCTTTATTGAAGCGGACGAAGCAGACCTGGCGCTGGCCGCGCTGGTGGAGGCAGAACCCTTCGCGGTGGAGGCGGGGAATCAGGATTACCTGCAGGGGGAAAAGGACTGGATCCTGTGGGACGAAGTCCTGTGGACACGGAAGCAATATGACTCCCTTCTGGTGCAGGGCGGCGCAGATCCGGCGGGGGCCGCCTCGGGACTGGAAGGGCTGCTGAATGAGGTCACCAATCCCATTGCAAAGCTGGAGGTGGAGTACCAGTTGGGGCTCATGCTTCATAACGCGGGCGATCCCGACGCAGGCATCATACGCCTCTCTGCAGTATGGCGGGAAGTGGCTCCGATGACCATCCCGCTCCGGGAGCGGGTCCAGGAAGACTATGGACTGGTTGCCTACACGATTGCGCGGCAGAAACAGTCAGACGGGGATCTGCGGGCGGCGATGGCGTATTTGCTGCAGAGTGAGGCGACCGGTTTCTCACAGTCTCCTCAGGTCGCATTAACGCTTTCTCTGCTGCTCCGTAACGATACCGAGGCATCCCTGGAGGCCGCACAGCGTGCCGAGGCGGGATGGGAAGGCCTGGAACCGGCAGACCGGCAGATTCTGCTGGAGCATATGGTGGATATCCACCGGCGAAGGGATGACAGGGACCAGGCCCTGCTGTATGCCGAGCGCTACCGGGCGTTCGTCTCCGCTGGAGTTCAGTAAACAATCCAACCTGACAGATAGAATCATGAACAGATCCAACCCGCACGCCTTCATTGTACGCCAAACGGCGTGGAGCATTGCCAGGAAAGTGTCGGGAGTTCACAGGAAAGCGTGGATCCGGCAGAACTGGACTCCGGCGCAGGAAGCGGGGATCTGCGTTTTTTTGCATGCCCAGTATCAGAAAGCACTTGCGGTGCTGGATGCGGCCTTCCGGGAGACCCCCGCAATGGCGAACACGCCGACATGGCATGAGGTGTGGGCGAAGCCCATTGCTGCCGCGCACCAGGCAATGGAGTTGCCTGCACGGAACACCGATAGACCCACCCCCGCAGCGTCTCCTTACTCGGAAGCACATCAGCTCCGTGAAGCCGTCCAGCAGCATGCCTGGAATCTGTGCCGCACCCATTACCGTGTAGATCATCCGAGATGGATTGAGCATGTAGGCACGGCAGAATGGGAGGAGATCCCTGAGTACATGGAGCATTTGCGCTCCGGCTACCACCGCGTAGTAAGCGCCATGCAGGCGGTGCTGAATCCCCATATAGCAAACTGGCGGGATTTGAACCACGGGGAACACGACATTGATGTCACGGAGATCTGTGTCATCGGAGCCGCCCCGGATACGCCTGCCGGCGAGATCTGGGATCAGGCGACGATTGCGGGAGAGGAAGCGGCCCGGAGACATATCTCCGAGTTGACCGCCGGGCGGGGGGACCCGATGGTGGCCGTTGCGGCGCAGATCCGGGCACTGGCGCGGCAGGCCGGTGTCGGCATGACCGGGCAGCTGGAGATTCCACAATGCGAACCCTCCATGGAACGCGGATAAACCACAAAACACGAATGAATAAGAAACCTCTTCCCTCCATACAGGATGGACTCACGATCCCCCGCATCTTTTCTGCGGAGGGTGAAAACCCGCTGGATTCCATCCAGTGGGAGCGCCGGGATGCGGTGATCAAGAACCCCCAGGGGGATTCTGTTTTTGAGCAGCGGAACGTTGAGTTTCCCGTGAACTGGAGCGCACTGGCCACGAATGTGGTTGCATCCAAGTACTTCTACGGCGATCTGGATAACGTGCATCTGGAGCCGGACGAAGGAGGACGGGAAACGTCCCTGCGTCAGCTGGTCCACCGCGTGACGCGCACGATTGCGGACTGGGGTAAAGCACGGGGCTACTTTGCGAGCGCAGCCGATGCAGAGCGGTTTTATGATGAACTGACCTGGTTATGCATCCACCAGCACGGCGCATTCAATTCGCCGGTCTGGTTCAATGTGGGACTGAAGGAGCGCTATGGCGTGGAGGATACCGGGGGGAGATCCTGCTGGGGCTGGGATGAAAAGGCGCAGAGGGTGGAAGAGAAGGATCCCTATGAATACCCGCAGGGATCGGCCTGCTTTATCATTTCGGTGGCGGACTCGATTGACGATATCTGGCGGGTCATGTCCGAAAGCGCCAGACTGTTCAAATATGGATCCGGTGTTGGTGCGGACTGGTCTAAACTGCGCTCCACCCACGAGAAATTGTCCGGGGGCGGCGTTCCCAGCGGCCCGGTCAGTTTTATGCGGGTCCAGGACTCTACCGGGGGGACGATCAAGAGCGGAGGAAAGACGCGGCGGGCGGCGATCATGCAGACGCTAAAAATCGGACACCCCGACATCGAGGAGTTTATTCGTGCAAAGCGGGAGGAGGAAGTGAAGGCGTGGGCGCTCATCGAGCAGGGCTACGATGGCTCCTTCAATGGCCCCGCGTACGGCTCGGTCGCGTTCCAGAATGTGAACCAGTCCGTACGCGTGACCGATGCATTCATGACGGCCGTCCAAAACCAGGAGCGGTTTGAGTTGCAAAAAGTGCAGAGCGGGGACGTAGTCCGGGGGGTAAAGGCGGCGCGGCTCCTGACAGAAATCTCGGCGGGAACCCATCTGTGCGGGGATCCAGGCGTGCAGTATGAAGATACCATTCAGGCATGGCATACCTGCAAGGCCAGCGGCCCGATCAACTCCAGCAACCCCTGCTCCGAGTACATGTTTCTAGACGACTCTGCCTGTAACCTGGCTAGCCTGAATCTGATGCGGTTCCTGGAACCGGATCATCCTGAACGGGCAGAGGGGCGGTTTAATGTGGAACGGTTCCGTGCGGCCACCCGCATCTTCATTACGGCCATGGAAATCATTGTAGACCGGGCGGGATACCCAAGCAAGGCGATTGCGCAGAACAGTCACGACTACCGCCCGCTTGGGTTGGGGTTTGCCAATCTGGGAGCCCTGCTCATGTCGATGGGAGTCCCGTACGATAGCAGAGAGGGGCGTGCGGTTGCCGGTGCACTGATGGCGATTGAGCATGCGGAGGCGTATGCCCGAAGCGCAGAAATTGCGGCAAACAAAAAGATTGGGCCGTTCCCGGCGTATAAGCCGAATGCGAAGCCCATGCAGGCGGTCATTGCAAGGCACCGGGATGCCGGGGAAGATATTGATCTATGGGAACAGACCTCCGATCTGCGGGACGCGGCACAGGAATCCCTCACGCGGATGGTGGAATTCGGTAAAAGGTTTGGCTTCCGAAATTCTCAGGTCACGGTGCTGGCTCCAACGGGGACGATTGCGTTCATGATGGACTGTGACACCACCGGGATTGAGCCGGATATTGCGCTGGTGAAATATAAACTGCTGGCAGGCAAAGGGGAAGGGACGCTGAAGATTGTCAATCAGAGCGTCCGAAGCGCACTCACGAAGCTGGGATACCCCCCGGAGCGGGTAGACGGCATGCTTGATTACATCAATGAGCACGACACCATTGAAGGCGCACCTGGACTGAAAGAGGAGCATCTGGCGGTGTTTGACTGTGCATTCAAACCATTCAAGGGGTCACGGAGCGTCAGTTCCATGGGACACATCCGCATGATGGCCGCCTGTCAGCCGTTCGTTTCGGGGGCGATCTCCAAAACGGTCAATATGCCGGAAGATGTGACGATAGAAGAGATCAGCAATGCATACATCGAGGGGTGGAACCTGGGGTTGAAGGCGCTGGCGATCTACCGCGAAAACTCCAAGCGCAGCCAGCCGCTGTCCACCTCACAGGGAGGCAATACGCAAACCGAAGCCGCCCATGCCTCGTCGAACGGGCAGCAGGCCCATCAGCCTGTCCGGAGAAGACTTCCCGACGACCGGCTTTCCATTGCCCACAAATTCAGTGTCGGGGGGCATGAGGGCTATCTCCATGTGGGACTTTATCCGGACACGAATATGCCGGGAGAAATTTTCATCCGCATGTCGAAGGTCGGATCGATTGTCAGCGGAATGATGGATGCCTTCGCAACGGCGATCTCGGTCAGTCTGCAGTATGGGGTTCCGCTGGAAGACATCTGCAGGAAGTACATGTTTATGCGGTTTGAACCGAATGGATATACCGCCAATCCTCAAATCCCCCAGGCGCTCTCGATCCTTGACTACATTGCACGTTTTCTGTCGATCACCTTCCTGGAGAGTGCCTCTCTCCCGCCGGCGATTGCGCATACATTTCAGCGACTGAAGGACAGCGCGGACGACGAGACGGATATACTTTCCCCGCCCCCCGCCGAATCCACCATTCACATGGTGAATGCGGAGCCCGTCCCCGCCGTCATATCGGATACCCCGATCTGCGTAGAATGCGGCGCGATCACCATCCGCAGCGGTGCATGCTATGTCTGCACGCAATGCGGGAGTTCAAGCGGGTGCGGATAATGCCCCGGACACCAGACACGCTCCTATCAAAACCATGCAATCACATACATTTTACGCACTGACCTGGCATCACGACAGCGTGGAACCTCC
>JAJEFL010000024.1:0-6573 GCA_022820435.1 Rhodothermales bacterium | reverse complement strand
CCGCCTGCCGGGTATTGAAGTAGATCCGAGCGGAACCATTTACGCACAAGGGCGCACGGTGGAAAATGTGCTGGTAGAGGACAGAGAATTTTTTAGTAATGATCCCACCATCGCGACCAGAAATCTACCGGCGGAATCGGTTGACCGTGTACAGGTCTATGATAAGGCCTCGGATCGTGCGGAACTCACCGGCATTCCAGATGGTCAGGAAGAGCGCACCATTAATCTGGAACTCACCGAGGATGCGCAGAAAGGTGCATTTGGGCAGATCACAGGCGGTCTTGGAGGGGAAAATTCCGAGCAGGAGCGTTATTTCTCACAGGCAAGCATGTTCCGCTTTGCCCCCAGATTGCAGTTCGCCCTGTTTGGCGGGGCCGAAAATGTGAATCAGCCAGGTTTTAGCGGATCGCCAGTCTCCGCCGCAAATCCTGCCGCACTGGCGAAACTTGTTTCCAGCGGGAAAGACGGGCTGCGGAGATCCGCGGCAGGCGGTGTCAATACGACGGTAATCCTAGGAAAAAAATCGGATGTTAATGTCAGTTACTTCCTAGTGGATAGTCATCGTAAAATCGCCGAAGATTCTGAAAGGCGACAACCACTGGGGAGTGAAGAGCCCGCATTGAGTTCGATCTCCGAAGATCACTCCGATGGTACACTCAGTCACGATCTTGCGCTGAATGCAGACTTGAATTTCGGAGAAGGGCACAGTATGGTTGTTCGTGGCAGCCTTTTGGATTCACGCTTAACATCCGAACTCCAAGGGGTAGAGCATATCTCTGATGTAGATAATGTGTCTCAAAGGATGGCACAAACCTTCGTACGTAATCGGACGGAGACCATATCAGGATTGGGGACAGCAGTATGGAGCAAACGAATATCAGATCGTGGACACAGTATCATTCTTGAAACAACGATCTCTGCCCAAAACGAGAATGGACTTCGTGAATTATTGGCAGAAACAGATATTTTCGGGGATGGAAACTTGTGTACTTCTGAAGAATCCCATCAACTCAGGGATATGGATACCCATACCCTCCGTAATTCTCAAACGCTTGAATTGATTCAGCCCCTGCGTTCCGGA
Organism: Rhodothermales bacterium; assembly: GCA_022820435.1. Lineage (GTDB taxonomy): Bacteria > Bacteroidota > Rhodothermia > Rhodothermales > Bin80 > Bin80. The sequence continues at coordinate 5,492 of JAJEFL010000024.1, read as the reverse complement.
CGTACAATGTCGGTCTATTTAGAGCGGTCCAATTCAATGCGGACCAGCGATCTTGCAAGATCTGAGCGGCTGGGGGAGCAGTGGAAAGAAGATGTCGATGAGACATCTGTCTTCAAACAGAACCATGCTTATTTGCGGCCTGGAGTTAGTTTCAGTGCGCGTGGGTCAAATAAGATATGGTCTGTAAGCGGAGATCTGGAACTGCAGCATTCCTGGCAAAAAGGAATTGTCTCCAATGAACACGAAAATCCAATAAGAAGTGTTTTCACGCATCTTTTACCGAAGCTTTGGTGGCGTTGGGAAATGGATAATGATAGAAAACTGGACATATTTTACCGCACTAGAACCCGGGAACCTTCAGTACGACAAATCCAGCCGTTTGAAGATCGTAAGGATCCTCTTCGGATTTTTACAGGCAATCCCGGGTTGACTCCAGAATACTGGCACTATATGATTGCGAACTACAGGATTTATCGGGGTAATTCAGGTCTGTCCTTCGATTCTGATGCCAGTGTAACTTACAGGTACAACAGTATCGTGCGTGCTTGGACAGTAGAGGAAGATGGGCTTCAAAGCATCACTTACATCAACTCTAGCCCGGCATGGACAGCGAGTGCCGACATAAGCCTGGGAAAAACCATCCGATCCCTGGGCTTGAGTTGGAATGCCGGTTTAAGGGCAAATGTAGATTCAGGATCGGAGTTCGTCAATGGGGCTGCGAATGAACGCCAATTACGACGAGTGCGTGCCCGTTTCCGTTTGAAGTACTTTCTTGGTCGCGCAATGGAAGCAGAGATAATAACAAACGTAACGTGGAACGATGTACAGTATTCCCGTAATGATGTGCTCAATCGCCGTTATGTGAGTGCCCGCATGAACAGTACCCTGAACTATAGCGTGAATGCACACTGGAGACTTGAATCCTCACTGGAATACCGTACATTTGATCGAACCGTCTTTGCTGGTCAACCAGATATTGTTGATCTCAACGTCTCTGTATCTAGGTTGATTTTCAGCAATCGCGGCCAGATAGAACTTGCTCTCCATGATGTACTCAACCAAAACCGGATTGTCCAGTTCAGTAATTCTGCAGCATATCTTGAGACCTCACGAATAGACACACTCGGTCGCTACCTTATGTTGAAGGTTGTATATAAACCTAGGACACTTTAACTGGATAGCAGTATATGTATATGCGATTCACCGTATGCCCCAATACGCGCCTGATCGTGAACATGTGATCCTGTACACACCGAATTCCTGCACATAATCTGACGGTTCATGTTCATCCGGTTTTCGGTACAAAACGTTCAATGTTAGCGACTAAGAAGTCCGTGCACATTCCACATGAAGCGTTCAGAAAGCATCTACCTCAATGGATCCGACAAGCAGGGTGAAAATCTCCCTCAGTTGAGGTTGGAGAGATCAAGGCCAATGGGGAAAATGGCATGATATCCCGGGTTAACAGGAGTTGATGCCAACATTAGCTGACTCCCTGAGCGCCGGAAAATCCGATCATCGGAATTACGCATCACGCGTGTACCATGTGCATCGTAGGGCGGCTGAGCATGCACATGATCGGTCAGCCGATCCTCAAAGTACAGTTGTGTGGTAAACTCATACATCTTTCCTCGTTCCATTTGTGTACGGATCTTTAAGTGAAGATGTACGGCCCGCCCCCGATACCACCCGGGATAGACCGTCATAAACCGGGCCAGACCATTCTGATCCGTCCATTGATAGCCGCGGAGAAATTTTGCCTCACGCAGATCATATCCCCGATCCCGGAATGCCGAGTATCGGCCCACGGCATCACAATGCCAAAGATCCACTCTGGCCCCCGGCAGGGGCACACATACTTCACGGCTAACCCGCAAGACCTGAATAGCAACTTCAAGCGGCAGGCCAGCGGAGACCGCTCCGGTGGATGGGTCTGTACGAATATCAGACCGCTCCAATTCAACATCCGCAAAAAACGGACCTTCGGTCTGCTCAGGCCGAACGACGCAGTCAGGTACCGCTATACCGGTGCCTGAAGCCGTGTGATTCGCTATACGACGGCCAGAACCCGCCACAAAAGCGGCTCCGAAAAGCTGCATGATTTCTCTGCGGCTTAATATCCGGCCGACAGGGATGTCGTCTAAACCCATGATTCGATGGCTTTGATTGCTGTACTATTGCAAAAGGAAGAGGGATCCCGGCAGAATCTGCAGGATAGCAGGGATAAGTATTTGTTTTCCACACTGATTTGACATTCTAAAGGTCAAATATCTTCCATGCGGATCCCTCCATGTGTCTAGACATCATGGCTGCATCCGCCGAAACCAAGCCCATATAGAGACGAGCGGATCCAGAATCAGCGAACCCGTAGGAGACCGCCCCCGTTCAAAGCATACCGTTGGACCGTCTGCACTCCCTGTAATTTATTGATGAATTCTGATCGTGTGGCTACCGTGGTGTTGATGGGCGCAGAATCAACCGGCAAAACCACCCTCGCCGCCTCACTGGCAAAGCACTACAATACGGGCTGGACTCCCGAATATCTGAGGCTGTTTGTTGACAGAAAAGGATCCCTTCCCGATGAGGAAGATGTATATGCAATTGCTGAAGGGCATCTGAATCAAGTTGCATCTCTGCGCTCCGAGGCTCATAAAGTCCTCTTTATAGATACAGACCTTTTTACTACATGTGTTTACCAGCGCATCTATTTCTCGAAGTGCCCGCCCTCGGTTGAACATGCTGCAACGCGTCATCAATCGGGGCTATACCTGTTCACATATCCGGATATTCCCTGGGTCCCTGACCCCGGTCAACGGGCAAGTCCAGAGGAGCGTCTACGCTCGCATGCACTCCTGATGGCTGAAGCCGAAATTCACGCTCTCAACATCGTTCCAATCCATGGGAATCAGGAGGAGCGCCTGACCGTTGCGATTCAGTCGGTTGACCGCTATCTGGCTATGGACTGATATCTTTCACCAGACGAAACCCTACATGGTAGAGTGCAGTCTCCGGGGTGGAGTGGCTGCGCCCGGAAACCCGATAGCCGTGACACCAGCCTGGTTCACACAGAAAACTCCCCCCGCGCTGTGCTTTCTCACTACCGGCATTCGGCTGAAATTCCTGATCCCGCTCCGCGTAAGACCGGTACCAGTCTGCGGTCCACTCCCACACATTCCCTCCCATATCCACGAGCCCCGTAGGCGCTGCCCCGTAGGTGCCAGTCGGTGATGTGGTTGCATACCCGTCTTCATTGGTATTGAACCTCGGGAACCGGCCGTTCCATACATTTGCTTTGTACTGTCCATCTACAACCAGTTGATCCCCCCAGGCATACTGACCGCTGCTGCCCTGACGGGCGGCATGCTCCCATTCGATTTCGGTGGGAAGCCGCTTACTGGCCCAGTCTGCATAAACAACTGCATCATGCCAGGACACCTGCGTCACTGGATGATCATCAGGGGCCGGTGGATCCTCCGGTCCCAGCGGGTATTGCCAGTATGCGCCGGGTTTAAGTTCCCACTGCCTCGTTGAATCGTTGAATATACCTGCGCTCCCAAATGATTCCGCCTGGGTTTGATACCCGGTTGTCTGAACAAATTCACGAAATGCCCCGACCGTGACGGGAGAGATATCCATAAAAAACGGCTGAACCCGCGCACGGAAAACCGGACGCTCATGCGGCATGCCGTCCTCCGATCCGATCTGAGTTTTTCCATCTGGAATATAGACCATGCCCGGTGGCGGGGCAGGAGGCGGCCCCTGACTGCAGGCGCTAAGCACCGCACAAACAAACAGAGGTGCAGTCAATCGTTCCATTCTGGAATCTTTAGCTGAGATGGTGCCCGGACGAGTTCGGTCAGATGCGCATCCACCATCTCCTGTAGTTCAAGGATCACTTCGGGGTGCTCTTCTGCAAGATTAAACCGCTCCCCGGGATCCCGGTCCAGATGAAAAAGGAGCGGCGGCTCATGCTCTACCGGCTGATCTCCGACATAGGCACTTCTTGTAACGTAATGTATCTTCCAGGGGCCCTTGCGTGCCGCCCAAAGCTGTGCCCCGCGATAATAATAAATTCCTTCTCTCACTTCAGCGGCCGGGTCCAGCAGAACCGGCATCAGATCTGCTCCATCGTAGATGCGATCATCCGGGCGTGATGCACCGGCAAGTTCCAGCATGGTCGGCATGAGGTCCATGGTCGTTCCCAGTGACTGGGTCGTCTGACCCGAGGGAATCATTCCCGGCCACCAGGCAATAGTCGGCACACGCATCCCCCCTTCCCAGGTGGTTCCTTTCCCGTCACGCAGAAGCCCGGCAGTCCCGCCTGCAAATCCGACGGTAAGCCATGGCCCATTATCACTTGTGAAGATGACAAGGGTTTTGCGATCCAGACCGGTATCCCGCAATACATCCAGGATTCGCCCCACACTCCAGTCAATCTCCTCAATCACATCTCCGTAAAGTCCGCGTGTGCTCGTTCCCTCAAATTCATCGGAGGCAAAGATCGGGATATGCGGCATGGTGTGGGGCAGATAGAGAAAAAATGGCCGTTCCCTGTTCCGTTGGATAAAGGAGATGGATTCTTCAGTATATCGGCGTGTCAGCAGGCGCTGATCCGGCTCTGTTTCAATTACCTCTGTACCCCGCATAAGGGGAAGTGGGGGATAGGTCTGTGCACGTCCCCAGTCACTGGCGGTGGGAGTCATGTCGTTGGAGTAGGGAATCCCAAAGTACTCGTCAAATCCGTGTTCAGTTGGAAAATGCCCGGGGACATGTCCCAGATGCCATTTCCCGATTGCCGCACTCACATACCCGGCGGATTGCAATGCTTCCGGGATCGTGACCTCGGATGCGGGCAATCCTCCCTTGCTTGGAGGAAAGAGAACCCGGATCTGATCATCGGCCAACCCGTTCCGTACCGGCAATCGTCCAGTAAGGAGGGCCGCACGACTTGGGGTGCAGACGGATGCCCCCGTATAAAACTGGGTAAACCGAAGCCCCTCAGCGGCCATACGATCCAAATGGGGAGTACGAATGGTCGGATGCCCGTATACACCCAGATCGCCGTATCCCAGGTCATCCGTGAAGATGACAATAAAATTGGGCCGATCCACAGGTGTTTGAGGATTTGAACTGCATGCACACAGTGAGACGAAAAGGAAGGGAATTATATCCATAGGTAACAATGGGGGAACCTTTTCCATTCTGGTGTATAAAACGGATACAATCGGGAAGAATAGTGCTCCCCGATTGCCTACACAACATCATCCGCTTGATGCTATGCCCGCTAACGATTGTAAGACAAAGTCCCCCGCTGGTTCAAGGACACGGCAACATGTGACGATCTGCTTTCGTCTGCGAGGCGACAGGAAGACCTGCCGGTTCCTGAATGAACTGACGGGTGTCAACCGGTATCTCTGGAATGCGGCGCTGGCAAAAGCCAAAGACGATTACGCGGAAACTGGACAATCCCAGACCTCCCAGTTTGATTTCTA
>JAJEFL010000185.1:0-9526 GCA_022820435.1 Rhodothermales bacterium | reverse complement strand
CCTCCGAGATGGAAGTAGATTGCGGTGGCGAGGCGTTTTTTATTTCGGAAGCCGCGGCTACAGACTTTGACGGTTTTGATTCGGCTGTTAATGCTTTCAGCGGGGCCATTACTGCCCTCTAGGACGATGGCATTAATGATCCCCCAGAGATGTTCTTTGACGGTTTTGCCGGCTTGTTTCATAGGTTCCAACCGGCAGCGCATGGCCCAGGACAGCCACCGGTCACAGCCTTTTTTCCCCAGGTGCGACTGACATAATTCAACAGCCCTCTGGACATCTCCTTGATCGCCCATGCTCTTGCGTAACAACACAAGCTCTTTCTTCTTGGTTGGCGACAGATTCTGTTTATTGGTTAACCAGTGATACTTTGTACCTTTGAGGTCATCCCGTCCCTCTTTTCGCAATTCCTTGTGCTCCTGCCGACGGACCTTGTCCACGGCCCCGGAGATATATTCCATAAGGTTATGCCGAGTCAACCCTGCATATGCACCCGCGAAACTTATCCTCTCAATGATCGTTACTAAGGGCCTGAACAGGAGCAATGCTGCCAACCATCTTTTTGACGGCCAAATTTATCCGTATAGATGTACATTGTACCTTTGTAGATCGTATGCCCTTGCAGCCTATAAACGCGCATGTCTCTCTCGCAAACTAAACATAATGACAACGCCGATCATGGGAATGAACATAACCCCAACCGTCAGGTGGAGTTATGTTTGAATGGAACTTTCAGTCCGAAAGAATTCCAGGATACCGTGAGAGAATTTGTGGGCTTGATCAGTTCGGTTTCTGAGAATATATCTCCTAAAGTTGGAGCTTCGGCATGGGTGATGTCTGTTGCTGAAGGTAGCATAGTGATCGTAGCAACACCAAATTCGGACAAACCGGGAGCAATAGAAACCGTTGAAAAGTCCGCCGCTGCTATAAATCAGGGACTTCAGAGCCTTGAATCAGGTAGCGGACATGAGTGGCCAGATATGTTTTTGGAAAGTGCAGTAAAGCATGTGCGAAATTTGGCACGACTTGTTGAATCTACCCAAGGTGATAAACAAGCAAAAATCGGATCTAGTGGGACCTCGGTTTCTCTTTCTCCTCGCATCGCAAGAAATGCCCACACATTGCTGGAACCGAGACCTTCCCACACAGCATATGGGAACGTTGAGGGAGAACTGCGCACAATCTCGATTCGCAAAGGGTTCCGACTAGTCGTATATCGAAGTTTGGACGGGAAGGCTGTAGAGTGTGAGCCTGCAGAACCAAGTGTAGAATCGGAGGCGATGAAAGCATTCGGGAAAAGAGTTTCTGTTGAGGGCGTTGTTAAGTATAATGGTCGAAGCATACCAACGAGTGTAATTGCCAAACGCATAAGAGTGTTTAGGCCAGACAGCGAACTAACGCCACTTTCTGAAATACGTGACTTATTTTAAGATGGGCAAAGAGACGGGAGACGGGAAACGTTATTGGGATAGTTGCGTATTTCTTAGTTATCTCAACGATGAATATGACAGGCGGAGTCACTGTTTACCGATCATCAAAGCTGCTGAGTCCCAAAAAGCCCGTATAATAACATCAGCTTTCACCTTAACCGAAGTTTTTTGGATCAGGGAAAAGGCCTCTCTAGACAGTGAGACGAAAAAGAAGATCAAGGATTTCTTTGACTACAGTTTCATTAGCATTTCAGACTTTACCCGAGGAATTGCAGAGTATGCACGCGAATTGACATGGGATTACGAAAACATCGATCATTGGGACGCGGTTCACCTTGCCACTGTGATCAATTCCGATCTTGTTCTGTTTGAAACGTACGATAAGGCTCTATTGAGTTACGATTCAAAATTCAAAAATCAAAAGGGACAGAAAATTAAAATTTTGGAACCGTTTATCTCATCCCAAACAGAAATTGATTATTAGACTGGAAAAGATTAGGATTAAATGGAGAATTATATAGAATAGTTGAAACAACTTCAGGCTAGGGCTACCGTGTACTGACAAAAAATACCTGACAATGGGCTCTTATCCCCGAAGTAGACCTTTGTTTACCTCTGTTTTTGCCGGGTTAGACGCAATAATTTACGTCATTTCCCTGAATCAGTGTCTGGAAAATGCTCCCGATTCGTGGGTTTCGCACCTTGGAGTGGGCAAAATTGGAGGAGGACAAAAAATCCCTTCTGCCAGCACACAGCGGGGGCATGCAGGCTTGGGGCACTGGATGGTTTAGGGATCAAAATGTGAGATTTACGGGGGCAGATCTAGGGGGAGGACGCTCCACAAGATCGAAAAAGCCCCCTAATTCTTCATAGGCAATCGCACGCATTTTGAGGTTTGCATAGCCCCGCCACATGATGGTATATCCAGGTGGTGGATCGTGTTTGCGGTTCATATACCCGCCCATCAGTGCCACGATGAGGACGGCGGAAGCCAGATCGGTGTGTTCGGGAAGGTTTGTCTAGTGACATCCGTAAAAAATTGTCAACCCGCTTGGAAATTGATCCCAGCGGGTTTTTCTGCGTTTGCATAGAAGTGTAACGTGAAGGTACATTGTACCGCCAAGATGCTGGAAGCCTCGGGAATTCTTCAGGAACAGGATATCGCCATTGCAGCCCCATACGGGCAGCAACTGGATGACCTGATTGCGGATTGCCATCAGTACCTCCCGTCGGTGGATGAGGCCATGATCCGGCGGGCATTTAAACTCAGTTACTGGGCGCATCGGAATGACAGACGTGCATCCGGCGAACTCTATATTTCACACCCAATCGCAGTCGCCCGTATTGTCGCACAGGAAATCCGGCTGGATGATACGAGCGTTGGCGCCGCGCTTTTGCATGATGTGGTGGAGGATACCGACCTGACCATTGAGGTTCTCAGGGCAGAGTTCGGCGAACAGATGGCGCTGCTGATTGACGGGTTGACCAAAATTCGCGGCATCTATGCGAACCGCGCCCTTGGACAGGCGGAAAATGTTCGCAAACTCATCCTGTCCATGGCTCAGGATGTGCGCGTGATCTTTGTGAAGTTTGCGGACCGCCTCCATAACATGAAGACCATTGAGTCGCTCCCCCCGGCAAAGCGGCTCAAGATTGCGACAGAAACCTTACGACTGTTTGCACCTCTGGCACATCGATTCGGGCTGCAGCGCATCAAAAGTGAACTGGAGGATCTGTCTCTCAAGGTGCTTGAGCCCGAAGAGTACGATGGAATCGTTTCCGGACTCAAGGGCAGCCGACAGCAGCGTGAGGCGCATATCAGCAGTTTTATTCAACCGCTCAGCAAGAATCTTCGTGAGCAGGGGCTTGAGTTCGAAATCAAAGGACGCTCCAAGAACCTGTATTCAATTTTCCAGAAAATGCGGGCACAGAATAAACCGCTTCAGGAAATCTATGATGTATTTGCAATTCGGATTATTCTCAATACAGACGGAGGAAAAGGGAAAGAAGAGTGCTGGCGAGTGTATTCAATCGTGACGGACCTGTATAAACCGCTGCCGGAACGCTTCCGGGACTTCATTTCTGTACCGAAGTCAAACGGTTACCAGAGTCTGCATACCACCGTACTGGATTCCGATGGACGGCGAATAGAAGTCCAGATTCGGACGCAGGAAATGCATGAAATTGCGGAGCGCGGGGTCGCCGCCCACTGGAAATACAAGGAAGGCGTAGATGCGATGGATGCCAAGATGGATCAATTCCTCACCTGGGTTCGCGATCTGATGGAAAACCCTGATGCGGAGCAGGCTACAGAATTTGTTCAGGAGTTCAGCCTGGATCTCTATACCGACGAAATTTATGTCTTTACTCCGAGAGGAGACCTGAAAGCACTCCCCAAAGATGCAACGCCGGTAGATTTTGCATTCCAGATTCATACCGATGTTGGATTTCACTGCATCGGTGCCAAGGTGAATGGCAAGATGGTGCCCCTCTCACATAAGCTCAGGAGCGGTGATCAGGTTGAGATTATTACGTCAAAGAAGATCACCGCCAATCCGGGATGGATCAAGTTTGTGGTTACCCACAAGGCGCGAAGCCGGATTCGCCACCGCATTAATGAAGAACGACGGGAGGCGGTACGGTATGGCCGTCAACTTTGGGAGAAAAAAGCAAAACGTGCACGGATCTCACTCAGTGAAGATGAACTCATACGCTTAGCATCGCAGTTCAACTACTCGACATCAGCACAGATGTTTTATGAGATCTCTTCCGGTCTCCTGGATGTTCAGGATTTGATCCAGTATCTAAGAACAGGGGATTCGCCGAACTCCGATGAGGAGGTTCCGCTTTCGCCAGAATCGCCCGCCTCGTTTCTTGAGCATGCGCAGGATCATGGCGCAGAGGCACTGCTCATCAATGGAGAGCGCATTCGAGGCTTAGCGACGGTGTATGCGTCATGCTGTAATCCAATCCCGGGGGATTCGGTCTTCGGATATATCAGCAGGGCAGGCACGATCAATATTCATCGTACGGGATGCAGGAATGCAGCACACCTGCTTGTAAATCACCCGGATCGCATTCAATCGTGTACATGGAGCCGGCAGAAAGATGTACGGTTTGTTGTCGGACTTCGTGTAATTGGGGAGGACCGGGTGGGAATTCTTCACGATTTGACAACGGTGATCTCCAGAAACCTGAAGACGAATATCCGGTCAATTACGGTGAAGACCGAGGATGGGCTTTTTGAAGGTACGATTATCCTTCAGGTCAGTGATCTGAAGCACCTCAAACGGCTGATTGAGCGTGTCAAGCGCGTGGACAATATCCGCGGTGTTTATCGATTTGAAGAATAAGGAAAGTCCGATGCGTTCGCGTATTGTGTCCATAGACTATGGTACCCGGCGGGTTGGGCTGTCCATGGCGGATCCGCTGCATTTGTTTGCCCAGCCCCTGGAGACCTGCACCCCCAAATCCTCCATAGAGAAACTGATGTTCCTTCACAGGAAGGATCCCATCGGTGTGATCGTGATTGGCTGGCCGCTGAATGAAGATGGAACGGAAGGGGAGGCAACCCGGCGCGTAGACCGGTATATCCGCCGGTTGCAGTCCCGCCTTCCGGGGGTGGCAATCATACGCTGGGATGAGCGCTATACGTCCGAGGAGGCCAAATCCCGGCTGGCCGGCCGGCCGGGCAGAAAAGGGCGGAACCAGGTGGATCAGGTTGCGGCCTGCATCATCCTTCAGGAGTATCTGGATTCCATCCCCGAAACCACTGGACGTGATTAGCGTACGCACTGCAAAACCATTCTTTTAATATGCGTAACCCAAGTACATTAATCTTAATCGTAGTAGTTCTGCTTGTAGGCTTTGCCGGTTGTGCCGGCTGTGGAACCTACAACAGTCTGGTTGGCCAGGAAGAGGCAGTGGAAGAGGCCTGGGGAAACATCCAGACTGCGTATCAGCGGAGAGCGGATCTCATTCCGAATCTCGTCAACACTGTACGTGCTGCGGGAGATTTTGAACAGGAGACCTTGCAGGCCGTTACCGAGGCGCGTGCCCGGGCGACCTCCATCAATGTATCCGCAGATGATGTTCGGGATCCTGCGAGCCTGGCACAATTTCAGCAGGCACAATCGCAATTGTCGGGGGCCCTGGGGCGATTGCTGGTCGTGAGCGAGAATTATCCGCAGTTGCAGGCGACGGCAGGATTTCGTGACCTGCAGGTTCAACTGGAAGGAACGGAAAATCGCATCAATACCGCGCGTACACGATATAACGGCGTTGTACGATCTTATAATACGGCCATTCGCCGGTTCCCGGCGGCCATGTTTGCCGGCATGTTCGGACATAGTCGCAGGGCTCCATTTGAGGCGGATAGTGGTGCACAAAATGCACCTGAGGTTGACTTTGATTCATAGGTGCAGTATCAAAAATTCGATTCTCTTTATTGTACTGCTGGTTCTGCCCCAACAGACTCTGGCGCAGCAGGAGATTGTTGTGGATCATGCCGGGATTCTGAGTCCGCAGGAGGAAGATCGACTCTCGCTTACCTTACGATTGTATGAGGACAGCACCTCAAATCAGATTGCGATACGTACGCTTCAGTCTCTGGATGGGCAGGATATTGCCGAGTACGCAACAGAATTGGGGCAGTCTCTCGGGGTCGGTCAGTCAGAAACAGACAATGGGGTGCTGATTGTTGTCAGCATAGAGGACCGCTCTGTCTTCATTGCGGTCGGATATGGACTTGAAGGGGCAATCCCCGATGTATTGGCGGGCCGGATTGTACGTGACATTATTGTACCGGATTTTCGGGAAGGGAGATATTATGCCGGCTTGGCCGGTGCGGTGGATGCAATTATGTTGGCGGCGGCAGGGGAGTACACCGCGGAATTCCTGCCATCCAGACAATCCTCAAACCGGGGAGGTGACTGGGGTGGAATTGTTTTATTCCTGATGGTGGTGGTGTTTGCGATTACGGTGTCGATTCGTGGACGGGGCGGTGGCGGTCGTGGACCGGGAAGGCATTCCGGGAATGATGGACTGATTCCACTCATGTTCCTGCTAGGGCATGCCAGCGGCCGTGGAGGCGGGAGTTTTGGCGGAAGTGGTTTTGGCGGGGGCTTTGGAGGCGGCTTCGGCGGCGGTTTTGGGGGCGGCGGATTTGGCGGTGGAGGTGCAGGGGGGAGTTGGTAACCAATCCCCGGTGCGGAGTGCGTCGCTGATTTCAAATGACGATTCCCAAGGGGCTGAGCAGATGGATCGTATCGAATTATTATTACAGCTCCACGAGGCAGATCCATCGGATCCGTTTACCCTCTTTGCACTTGGCTTTGAGCATCAGAAACAGGGGCGGCTAGAGGAAGCCGTAAAGTGGTATCAATCTGTTTTGTCGGAAGATCAAGACTATACGGGGGTCTATTATCATCTAGGGAAGTTGTACGCAGAGTTAGGCCGCCGGGAGGATGCAGAGAAGATATACAGACAGGGGATCTGGGTCTGCAGTCGGCTGCAGGCGGTCAAGGATCGTGGAGAGCTGCAGCAGGCATTGATGGAATTGGATGACGACTGAAGATTATTCACGGTTTGCGGATTCGGCAGAGCGTGCAGGAATTCAGGGATATTTCCAGTCTACCCGCACGGGAACCTGGGGGTTTTTGATGGCACTGCCCCTCGTAATTCTCTACGAGGTAGGAATCATCTGGGTCAATTCAGGGCGATCCGAGACGATTCGGATTTCAACTGAAGGCCTGCTCAAAAGTATACTGATGAGCATCGGTCTGACCCACGAACTCATTTTTCTGGGGATTGGGCTGGCAGTGGGGATTGGAATTATGGTTTGGGAACGAAAAAAGAGAGTGACCTTTAGTCTTCGTTACCCCGGGTTAATCATTCTGGAGAGTGCGGTATATGCCATCGGTGTGGCATTTGTGACGGCCGGAGCAACACAACTTCTGTTGTCCCGGCTGATGATCGTTCAGAGTGGAGCGTCTTTAGGATTGCCGATGGAACTGGTTCTGTCCCTTGGTGCAGGCATCTACGAGGAGTTACTGTACCGGGTTATTATTGTCGGTGGACTATTTCTGATCTTGCGACAGGTTTTCCCGAATCAGCGGATCCTGATGTATATGGTTGCGGCCGTGATCGGTGCATTGAGTTTCAGTGCAATGCATCATCTCGGAAATATGGGCGATCCGTGGACGCTCGATGTTTTTGTTTTTCGGGCGATTGGTGGATTAGTATTTAACATCCTCTTTCTGGTTCGGGGATTTGCGGTGATCGCCTGGACCCATGCTCTGTATGATGTAATGGTGGTCACCAATTTCTTCACCTTATTGCAGGGGACCTGATCTGGGGGTCCGCTTGAGGTTTGCGACGGCAGCAATCAGTCGGTCCACTTCCTCGTCGCTGGTATAGCAGGCGATTCCTGCCCGGATCAGCCCCTCAACTCCCAGTGTTTCAACGGTAGTAGTGGCATAGAAGTCACCATGTGAAAGAAACAGGCCGTTCTGACTCAACTGCCTGCAGGCCTCTTCGGAGGTCCATCCCTGAACGGTAAAGCTTAATGTAGCGGTGCGGGATTCGGAAGGAAGCGGACCATAGCAGATAACCCCATCAAGGTTGCACAGGCCGTCCCATAGGCGTGTGAAGCTCCGTTGGCTGCGTTCATGCAGCGTGTGATAGGTGGACGCAAGGGCGGCACGCCGCGATTGCGCGTGCGTCAGGGATGCGAGAAAATCAACCGCCGCCGCAGAGCCCGCGATGGCCTCATGGCTCAGCGTGCCGGTCTCCAGACGCTCCGGTGCATGGGATTCCGCTGGTTTGAGGCGCGGGACATTCATGCGTTCAAGCAGTTCGTGATTCCCGTAAAGCACCCCCGCATGCGGACCGTAAAACTTGTAGGGGGAGCAGGTAAAAAAATCGCACCCAAGATCTTGCACATCACACAAAACATGCGGTGCATAGTGCACCCCGTCCACATACGAGAGGATTCGGGATTCGCGTGCAAGTGTTGTGATGGTTTTCAGATCATTGATCGTGCCCAGTGCATTGGATGCACCGCCGAAGGCAATCAACCGCGTGCGTGCAGAGATCAGGCGCTGGAGATGATCCAGATCCAACTGCCCGTTATCCGGGTTGAATTTTGCGGAGCGTATGACAAATCCATGCTCCCGGGCGAGGTCTTTCCAGGGGTCAATATTGGCATGGTGGTCCAGATCCGTGAGGAGTATTTCGTCCCCGCGCTCCCAGGAGCGCCCCAGTGAGCGTGCGACATGAAACGTGAGCGTGGTCATATTTTGACCGAAGACGATTTCGGTGGGATCACAATTGAGGAAATCGGCAAAGGCTGACCGGGAATCATCAAGGATCTGGTCGGTTTCCATACTGGAAGGATAGGCCCAGTGCGTATTTGCGTTGTGATGGAGCAGGTAATGAACCATCGCATCGGTCACCATGGTGGGCACCTGTGTCCCGCCCGGTCCATCAAAATAGGCGACGGGATATCCGTTATGCACACGCTCAAGTGCAGGAAAGGATTGGCGGATTGTTTCCGATGTGGCAGTTCTCGGATACATAATCCCCGATTGAACGGGTCCGGGAGAAATTTATTCCATTGAGGCTCTTGCAAAACTAACAATCCAGGCTAAAAAGAACTCCTGGATGCACTCAGGTGAACAAAAATCCTCAAGATTAAGGGTTTTTCAAGATGCCCTACAGAGCTTGAAACCCGGTATGAAATGAACGGGAATGGAGAACCTGCGCAGGGATGGAACCCTCAAAACCCAATTCAAGAGAATCCAACACCTCAATACGATTGGGAGAACATAAGGGGAAAGATTCACTTGGGATGGAATGATCCCAGGCAGAGTCAGACACAAAAATTGCATTTTTAAGCAAAATTGTCTAGCCACAATCAGGCAGCGTCTATTCCCATCCCGCTTACCCCGTGCACTTGCTCCTGCCGGTTACGGAGCCGATACCATCACAAAAACCCAAAGCGCCCCGGCATCTTCCGATACCGGGGCGCTCTGTTTCTTTTAACCAAGTCGTGAGGCGACTCAGTGCAGGTTACTTCACCAGCGTCATGCGACCGGTCT
>JAJEFL010000056.1:0-6848 GCA_022820435.1 Rhodothermales bacterium | reverse complement strand
GCAGGTTACTGGGAACGACCGTTCATGGATATCGCCGGGCAGGCTTCTTTGAGATAAAAACGACCTATTGGTATGCGTTTACATCCGAGTCCACGCAGTTTGTGCCTGCATTGGAAGAGGGGATTGATGCAGTCTTCTGGGTTCCTTATGCACAGGCAGAGCAAAACATAGGCTATCCGGCCCTGCGCACTCTTCTGACTGATCTGCGGTCTGTTATTCAGGAAGTCGGTGAATCTTGACGGCTCCGTCCTGCAAGAACACAGACGATTTGCCCCGCAGGATCTCAATCAACTCCCGACCTACGATATCCTTACGCCAGCCGTCTTTTAATAGATTCGATGGCTTTTCCGGGGTCTGGACAACATCTCTAAGACTTGCATTCGTCCCAATTAACTCGGGTTCAATCCCGTACTCAAACGCCCGGCTGGCAACGACTGCCAGCAAAAGATGCACCTGGGCGGATTCGGCATCGGTGAGCGGGTACCGGGCAAGCGGGACAGGACATGAACTAGTCGGCGTATTCATCGCCTCTTTGATCACCTTCGCAAGTTTAATCTCGTGGCGGCGCGGTAAAGACGGACAGGCTCTTCGGACACAGTCAGGTTTTTTACACCGCCTCTTTGTTAACTGCAAAATTTCTTTATCCCGCAGAAAATGCTTTGGCAGCATACCAGTCTTCAGCGCGGTGTTCGTGCGCCAATCCGCAACCGCTGCGAGTACAGCGCACTGCTGCGGAGTAAATTTGAGCGTGCCGGGAGCACTCAGGAGCCGCTCGGCAGGGGTCGGAGGCCGGTAGCCGGCCGGATCATTGAATATCTCCATCTCCTGCTCCAGCCAGGAAGTGCGCCGCATCTTTACTGCGCGAGAGAGCAAAGATTCGCGGATCTGATGCAGGTAGAGAACATCCTTTTTCGCATACCTGAGCTGGGCCGGAGAAAGGGGGCGGCGTAACCAGTTGGATCGCTGCTGACTTTTTGAGAGATGAATGCCACAGAAATTCTGCACCAGCTCAGACAGTGAATAATTTTTCCCTGCCCCAAGGAGGCGGGCGGCAAGTTTGACATCAAAAATATTCCTCGGCGTTGCGCCAGTTGCGCTCGCAATCAGGCCAAGATCCTGGCTGGCATCATGCAGAATCTTGACAATCGCCGTGTCCTCCAGAACAGGCTTCAACAGACGTAAATCATCAAAAGCCAGCACATCAATAAGACAGGCCTCTCCGCTGCTGAACCCCACCTGCACAATAGATAAAACCGTTTCAGGATGTTTGCCGGATATAAACTCGGTGTCCAGAGCAACAGAAGAAAATGCCCTCATCCGGAAACACAGATCCGATAGCGCCTGGCGGGTGTTAATCATAGATTGGACCAATCAGGGATTCAATGGGTAAAAGCGGGGGTTTGGCCTATCTTCAAGGTGAGTCAGATCCACTGTTCTATATTTATCTCCAAGCGAAATCATTTTTGAAACATGCCATACATCGTTACCGAACCGTGTATTAATTGTAAGCATACCGACTGCGTAGAGGTATGCCCTGTAGATTGTTTTTATGAAGGTCCAAACTTTCTGGTTATCCATCCTGATGAGTGCATTGATTGCAATGCATGCGTACCGGTGTGCCCCGTAGAGGCCATCTATCCAGATGACGAGGTGCCTGAAAAGTGGGCGCACTATGCCGACTGGAACACCTACCTTGCAGAAAAATGGCAGGAGCAGGACTACAATATCATTGAGCGCAAAGACCCACTGCCTGATGCGGAGGAGTGGAAAACCAAAGAAAAATCCGAAGAGGACATTCTGGAGTGGGATGTCTAAGTGCCCGCCGAGTAATCACTCGCATACCTCTCTTGCTCCAGGGTCAGGGTGTCAATCCTGAGCCCCATTGTATCCAGTTTCAGGCGGGCAATCTCTTCATCGACCGAGGCAGGCAGGTCAATCACCTTGCGTGGCAGTTCCTCCCCGCTCTCTTTGGCCTGAATCAATCCCAGATGGGCCATAAACTGGTTGGCAAAACTCATGTCCATTACTTCGGAGGGATGCCCCTCTGCGGCCGCAAGGTTGACCAGCCGCCCATCTGCCAGCACATAAATTCTGACTCCGTCAGATCGCGTATACTCACGGTTATTGGGACGAATATCCCGTTTTGCGGTTGCAAGTTCGGAGAGTTCAACCAGATTTAACTCAACATCGTAGTGCCCTGTATTACAGACAATTGCTCCATCCTTCATCAAGTCAAAGTGCGATCCTCGAATCACATCTTTCATCCCGGTTGCCGTCACAAATACATCCCCGATACGGGCGGCCTCGTCCATGGGCATGACACGCATCCCGTCCAGAGTTGCCTTGAGGGCCGCTGCAGGGCGCACCTCGGTCACGATCACATTGGCACCCATTCCGCGCCCCCTGATGGCAACGCCCCGGCCGCAGTGTCCATAGCCCGCTACGACCAGATTCTTTCCGGCAAGAAGCACGCTGCTGGCACGCAGGATCCCGTCCAGTGTGGACTGCCCGGTTCCGTAGACATTGTCAAAGTCCCATTTGGTTTCCGTATCATTCACAGCATACACCGGATAGAGGAGTTTTCCATCGTCTGCCATTGCGCGCAGCCGCTGCACACCGGTGGTGGTTTCCTCGCTCCCGCCAATGATATGATCCGCAAGGTGTGGAAACCGCTTATGGATCGTGAAAATCAGATCCGCCCCGTCATCCAATGTGGTGTGCGGAGCTTTGTCAATGGTCCGGTCAATACTCCAGTAAAAGCCCTCAACATCCTGCCCGTACCAGGCATAGATTTCAATTCCACCAAGCGCCAGCGCGGCGGCCACCTCATCATTCGTTGAAAGGGGGTTGCATCCGCTCCATGAAACTTCGGCACCACAGGCGGCCAGAGTTTCAATGAGCACAGCGGTCTCTTTGGTGACATGCAGACAGCCGGTGATCTTGTACCCCTTGAACGGCTGGATATCTGCATATTGCTTACGCAGACGCATCAGCACGGGCATCCGGCTTTCCGCCCATTCAATTCGCATGCGACCGTTATCAGCAAGGCTGAGGTCACGCACTTTGTACTTTCCCTCCAAATGATCCATGGATTAATTTGATTAAAATAAGTTGGCAGCGTTCAAACCCGCATCGGCCTCTTCCGTTCGTTTAGCGCACAAGCGTGATTGACTGCTGCAGAAGTTTATTACCGGCCTGCATCCGGATCCAGTATACACCGGGTGCAAAGCCATGCAGGTTTACGTTAATTGAATACCCTCCCGCCTCATGCCTCCGGTCCGTCACATTCCGTATATTCTGACCCAGAAGGTTATAGACCGTAATCCGTACATCTGCGGCTTCCGGGAGGATATAATTAATGGTCGTCTCGCCGGTGAATGGATTCGGGAAGTTTGGATAGAGTACAAGATCTTCAGGAGAAGGAATCGCCGGTGTAGCTCGCTCTAAATGGTAGTACTCTGCACTGAAAACCTGCCAGAACCCATCTGCTCTCTGCTGTCTCCCCCGAATTAAATCCAGGCGCAGCTGATAGGGCTGCTGCAGAGACGTGAGATCAAACCAGGACTCAACGACTTCAGGAGAATTCCCGAAAAATACATCTATGCCCGACTGGTGTATGTCAGAATAACCGGTGCCGGATACCAACGCATTCCATGTTCCGCCACCATCCTCGGTTACGCTTATCTGCCCCAAGCTTTCATCACTCAGTTGATAGGCGTGACGCAGGCGCAGCATCGTCCGTGCTGGACGATCCGCAAAATAGGCGGGTGCCAATACGAGGGACGACTGCCGTTCAGACGTGTTGGTTCGCGCAAGATAACCCTCTTCGGAATTCGTCCATGTACCGTTAAGGCGGCCATTGGTCAATGCCGTTTGCGGGGTACGAGAAGGGGCATACAGTTTAAGAAGTTCTCCAGGCGGCTCTTCGCCAAGAATGCGAAGATTACTGTCAAAGTCCCGGACCATGATGTAGTAGCCCAACTCTGCACCCGGCGGAAGATCCGGTATGGGAATGGATGCACGGAACCGGTCCGGGTTCGTCCACAGCGGATTGAGCCGATAATCTCCCAGAAACGGCAGTTGTGCCTGATCGGATCTGTACAGATACAGACGAACCGATTCAATCCCCGTATCGTCGGATGCAGCGACCTGCATGGTTGTTGTTGTTTTACCGGGAGGGATAAACTGGTGCGCAAGCGGAGCACGGTGGATCACGGGCGGAGTTGTCTCCACCGGCGGATCGGTAAAGACACGTATATCCCGAACGGCCCATCCTGCATAATTGTCCGTGGTGGCATTTGAGTTCCCGGTCCCAGTTCCAAACGCAAGCCGTGTATGAACTTCAAAGCGGTAAGTACCTGCAGGTGCATCCGGCAGAGGTACACGGACCCGGCGCCAGCCAAAACTGGACCCCCCGAAGGCACGGGTTCTTGATAGGGGATTCGAGAGCGTGGATTGAATGTCCCCGTTATAGCCCCACTGCGGCTTAGCAACGCTCCAGGACTGCCCGCCATCCGTTGAAAACTGAATCTGCCCGCCATCATAAAGAATACCGCCCGCCTCTCCTGGCCCGGGAACATTCGAGTGCTCAAAGTCATGCCAGTGCCAGAATTCCAGATGCGCATCAGGGTATCCGGCCACATTAACCTCGGGGAAAGAGAGTAGACTCTGAGCGGGTTTGTCACTGTACGGCCCATCAGGTGCCGTCACCCAGAGCATCCCCTCATATCCGAAACCGTCCTCTCTGGAGGCCCATTCGCCGTCGCCCAGATTTGGCCAATCTTCAGGATTCCATACGGCAAGCTGCTCGGGGCCGGGAATTACATCCAGTCGCAACTGCGGTGCTTCCGAAGATGGAAACACCGCCCTGTTTGGCGGATCGGCAACATCATATGCTGTAATTCGATACTCCACCCATACCCCCGGCAAGGCGCTTTCAGGAACATCAGGAAATGGCATCTTCAGGGTATAGGTGCTGCTGCCTGAACGCTGCAATTCAAGCGTGCCGGAAGTCGTTCGTTCCTGTCTCGGTTCGTGGATGGTATAGGCAAGTGTAACCCGGGACACGGCATTATCATCGGTCACCTGGATGGAGATCGGGTCAAGAACTTCCTCCGGCACTACATGCATTACAGGCGTGTAGGTGACCGTTGGGGCCTGAGTATCCGGCCCTAAACGTACGGACCAGAGGTCTTCAGGCGCTAATCGCGGCTGGGTCACCGCTGCCACTTCCGTTGAAGCCCGGAAATAGTACTCCAGAAGCGTGGCCGACGCAGGAAACATGAGTTCGGTACTCCATTTGGTGCCCCCCTCGTGCGTCAATGCTTTTATTTCAAACTCTCCCGAATCCAGGCGGTAGTGGAGATCCGCGCTGGTGATCGGAAAATCGGCCACTTCAATATCCGCTTCGAGTTTCAGGGGAAGCGCAAGGTCCCTGTGCCAATCCAGAGGGGTGTGAGTAATGGCGGGAATCCCACCCGGGGAATCGATAAATCCTTTTGGTTCAAAGATTTCATAAATATCGGCAGTATATTGTCCGTTATTCAGAGCTTTGTCGGCCATCATAAGTGCTTCAACCATGTCGGGAAGCTTGAAATTACTTGGCTCCAGATATGAAAACCCGGCCAGATGCAGACGGTCCGCATTCTCACGGCCAATTCGTTCCCACAGTTTCATCATCAGGCTCGCCCAGGTTCGTCCGTAGGTATAGATATTGCACAAACCACGGCAGTCCCGCTGGATCACATCGTAGTCATGATTCCCGTCAACGCGGCGTCCTCCCCAGGTAGCCCCATCCCAGGGAAAGACCTGCCTCCAGTCTCTTGCAGGAACCAGTCCGCGATCCATAAGATCCCGGCGGTAAGAGACCGCCCAATAGTCGCCGAACCCCTCACCAAGAACTCCCCATTCCTGTAATGGACGTGTACTAAATCCAAGATGGTGATGCATGATGGCATGGCCGTACTCATGAAGAATCACGCCGGCATCCTCGGCATCGTCCACGCCGCCATATCCAAAGTGCAGGGATCTTCTTGACGGAAGGTAATAGGAATTATCCTGCGAAAATGCATAGGGATCCGCGGATATCGGGCGGGACGGTGGAGATCTTCCCACATCCAGAGACTGGATATAACGCTCGCTCATATCAATATAGTAATACACCATGACCGCCTCAAATTTTTTATTGTTCCGCGTATACTTAAAGTCCGCCGGATCACTCTCAGCGGGCGCATCCTTACCGGCAATTCTCACCCACGGTCCCCGCAGCCGGTAGTTTCCGTCGTCACCTTGTTCAATATCCCGAAGTGTGACCGTCTGGAGCAGAGCAGACAGTGCTGCGTTATTCTTATCATTGTTGTCAACATAGTCGCCTCCATAGGACGCGCCGGAGGCGGTCAGCGGGTCATACAGCCAGACCTGCCCCTCCCCTTCCACTTTGGCAGGGGGCGGATCCGGGTGAGCGTGCGATTGCACGCGCTGATCCAGCAGTTGGATCAACTCGCCGGTATTGGCATCCAGAAGGACTTCCCATTCTTCCGGGGTGTCGTCCGGCCATGCGATCGTCCGCCAGACCAGCCGCGGCGGCTGGCCGGGCAGGACCAGAAGTTCGGCAGGGGTTGAGGTTGCTCCATCTCTGGAGACGGCACGCTGTGCCAGAGATTCGGCCTGCGCTGCGCTGAGCGCAGGTACAGGATGAAATGCATCCACGCGTTCCAGATGGGGGGCATAGCCGCTGATGGCCATTACGGGCAATCCGGCCCGGTTCAGGTTTACATGGACATAACGGCCGTAAACCGGAATACCGGCCAGCGTCTGCTGAAAGGTCAGGTGATGGGCCCCATAGGTCT
>JAJEFL010000006.1:0-11786 GCA_022820435.1 Rhodothermales bacterium | reverse complement strand
TACCGAGGCAGCAATGCAGCCGGATTGGCGAATGGAATTCGCACCTCAATCTTTTTGGTGTAGCGGCCCTCCCTTCACACATGATTCCCGTTGCGTTTACTCAAGTCTTCGGGTAATCCTCCCCGGTTGGCTGAGAACAATCAGGGAGGCATGGATTGGGGAGTAGAACCGGGAGTTCAAATTCTTGTTCAGAGTATCGGGGACAGGGAAGGGGGATTCTTTCTGCTTCGGGAATCATTTTCACATACACTCCCTGCAGGGAACTGATCAGGATGTTGGTCCGACCATACAGGGGAAATTTACCCGCTGGATTTCCGGTCTGTTCAAAGATTATGCAGGATGCGAGGGGAAATATTTCGTGCGAGGATGGCGGGAGATACGACAAAATGCCCTTCTTTTAATCAATCCTGAATCTACAGAATCGCATGAAAATGATGGGTCGGGGGTTTCCTTAAGGCTATTCATATGTGGCTCACTTTATGTTCTGGAAACAGGGCGTATTGATTTATGTATAATTCATTATCTCACATTGTGGTTTGTTAAAAACGCAAAATGAAATCACGTTCAGTCTCAACACTTCCTGTCTCTGCCCGAAAAGTTTTAGCAAAACTAGGTGCCGACATCACCGTTGCGCGCAAGAAACGCAGAATTTCAACGGTATCTATGTCTGAACGTGCTTTTTTGAGTCGCAGCACACTTGCTCGGATCGAAAAGGGGGATCCTTCGGTTTCAATGGGGGCCTATCTATCGGTGCTGGCGATTTTGGGGCTGGTCAGGCACATCGGGCAGGTTGCTGATCGCACGAATGATACGCTCGGTTTAGATCTGGACGAAGACCGACTTCCAAAGCGCATCAGATCTGGAAGTCAAATCAAGATAAGGCCATGAATGAGATTGTGGAAGTTCATGTGGAATTTGATGGGAAGACACATCTTGCAGGTCACCTCCGCTATCTTGGAAAAACCCATCGCCAGAGTTCAGTATTTGAGTACACAGACTCCTGGCGATCCTATTGTAAGGCCTTTGCACTTGATCCTGCAAACTTGCAACTGACGGCACAGCAATATTATTGGACTTCAGAAAAAACTGCACTACCGGGTGCAGTCCGGGACTGTGCACCGGACCGCTGGGGACGGCAACTGCTTCGTCGTGCATTTCGAAAGGCGGGCGATAATAGAAGGCTCTCCGAACTTGACTATTTGCTGGAAATAAACGACTACACCAGGGTTGGTGCTCTTCGATTTATGCGTGATGGCGAGTCTGATTTTCGTCGAAAAACTGGACAGCGTACGGTGCCCCCGCTGATCACGCTCCCTGCTCTTTTGAATGCTGCGATGGCGATTCAGACGAATACGGAATCGGCCGAAGATCTGCGGCTTCTGCTCAATGAAGGCTCTCCGCTTGGTGGTGCCCGTCCAAAGTCAGCCGTTATTGATCGTACCGGATCTCTGGCCATCGCGAAGTTCCCCAAACCGGATGATGACTACAGCATCCCGCATGGAGAAATCCTTGCCCTCATGCTTGCGGACAAGGCCGGAATCAATGCTGCGAAAGGCAGCCTTCAAATGGTTGGGAGTCTCCCCGTTGCTCTCATCCAAAGGTTTGATCGAGTGGGTGAAGAGCGCATCCCGTTCCTGTCTGCCATGAGCCTCCTGGGATTACAAGATGGTGACCGTGCAACCTACACGGACATTGCAGAATGTATCCGAATGTATTCCAGCTCTCCGACAAACGATTTACATGAGCTCTGGCGACGGATTGTATTCGGTGTCATGATCGGGAATCTGGATGATCACCTTCGCAATCACGGCTTTTTATATGTGGGCAATAACCAATGGCGTTTGTCGCCGGCATATGACCTGAACCCGACACCGAGGTACAAGAAAGCCCGTGAGTTGACTACATGGATCTCTGAGGAGGGACCGGATGCTGATTTGGAACTTGCATACCGTGCAGCTCCCTATTTTGCACTCAAACCGGATGTCGCGAAAAGTATTGTTGCCGAGGTTGCGCTTGCTGTGGAAGATTGGCACGAGTCAGCTTTGCGGCTGGGTATGAGCCAAACCGACAGGGACATTTATGAAACTGCAATCTTTGTAAAAGTATAGGAAGTCCTGCTCTATTGCATATTGATATGATGTCGTCCTGACAATTAGGCAAATGTAGCATTTGGCAGGAGTGAATATTTCAAATGAGCAATCGTTCCAAAATTTTTCACGCTGTGCAGCACTTGGTGGAAAATAGGTCATGATTGTGCGGAAATCGCCAACTCGGGTTTGACCTCATTATATGCCCCGGCAATCCGGTTGACAGCACCAATCAGGAAAACGGTTCCTCCAATAGTGACCATGACAGGAGCCATGGCAGAAAGTGCTGGACCGGCACCAAATGCAATAGCCACGGAGACCACGACTCCACTCACCGCAGCGAGCACCCCTTTTTTGGCCATATTCTTTGACATATCAACCGCGGCTTCTTTGACAGAGCGCTCTCCGGCGTAGACATAAATCATGTTCTCCCCCAAGCTCACGACACCTTCCAGTGCCATGCCGACGCATCCGGCTTTCGCTGCAATCTGCAGAGTTCGTCCTGCTACGATCCCCGCCGCATCTATGATGTTTAAAGCATTTGCTCTGGCAAGTTCAAGGCCGG
Organism: Rhodothermales bacterium; assembly: GCA_022820435.1. GTDB lineage: Bacteria > Bacteroidota > Rhodothermia > Rhodothermales > Bin80 > Bin80. Next base: position 9,134 of record JAJEFL010000006.1, on the reverse strand, counting down.
TCATCTCGGCATGGCCTCGTCTAAGATTATACTTGGCGGCCTCCCATACAATGTTGCTGTTCTCCATTGCCAGTTCAGGATGAAGTTTCACTGATTTTATGTGACTGGCGTGCTTGCCGTCCAAGAATTCCACTACAGCGTCTTTACCAAAATTCTTGATAACCCCGGGAAGAGATGAATCATAGAAACCCTCAGCGACCGGCATTGTACGCCAAGCTTCCCTCAAGCCAGCAGCGGCAAACTTTGCCTTAAGCGCCAGAGGCAACTCGCCGAAAGCTGGGGATGCTGCTAAAATCTGGTTATAGGCGGTGACTGTCGCAGCACCAACGGCTACGGCTGCTTTCTGGGCCCCTTTACGTATGGCCCCATCTGGATCTATCACTTCGGTAGATTTCTTCAGTTTATGATTTGCCTGAATCAGGGAATCCGTTACTATATCCGTGTATCTTTGGGATGCATCTCCGACCTCTTTGGAGAATTTATTCCAATACTGATCTGTAAAGGCCTTGAGGTCAAGAAGTTTTTCCTGACCGGCATCAATCACCTTGATTGCAGTTACCTGTGCACTGCGGGCGATTTCTCCTCCGGCATCGGCAACCTTTACTGTTGTGATCTGAATGGTGCGTGAGACCTCACTCCCCAAATCAGCAGCTTTATCTGCAGCAGCTTGTGCCCCACGTTTGAGGTCATCCCCCGCATCCGCCACTTTTTCTGTGACTGCCTGTGCTCCCTGTTTGATTTGGCTCCCCGCATCTGCCGCCTTGTCTGCCACTGCTCGTGCACCTTGTTTGACTTGACTTCCAGCATCAACGACTTTTTTCGTTCCTGTTTGAACGGTGCGTTTGACTTCCTTGCCTGTGTCGGTCATCTTGTTTTTAGTTTCCTGCACTCCGTGTCTGACCTGGTTTCCCACATCTAATGCTTTGTTTGCGGCCACCTGTGTGCCGCGTTTGACTTGGCTTCCAGCATCGCTTACCTTTTCAGCGACTACTTTAACTCTGCGCTTGATTTTTTGGCTTGTATTTTTCATTCAACTAATATAGCGATCAATGCACTGTCTATGGCTTTATCGTACACCGGCAATCTTTTTGGATGTATAGGGCCCGTATAGTGCGTTTAATCTATTGCCTGCGTCTCTTGCTTTTAAGGATGATCCATCCAATCATAAATCCGGCAATTAACCAAACCATGCGTTTAACCTATTCTCTGTGCTCGTTGTCGTTAAGGTCATGTTTCAAACACTGATCTCATCCTTCACATCTACGGGTTTGTTTGCTCTGTGCTTGTTCTGGTTTCTCATATCCATCATCTTGTTTGCGGTGGACAATGCACTACGTTTGAGTTTGCTCCCCCCACTGGATGCTTTATTCGAATCGTCCTGTATGTCATGCTCAACATTGTTATCGTTATCTGTTACAATATTGTCTGTTGATTGATCACGGTGTTTGATAGCATGGCTTGTTTGGGCCGCCTTTTTGATTAATGATTGAGCACCGCGCTCAATTCTGTTTCCTGCATCTGTTACCTTATCCACGGCGGTTTGTGCAGTGCGTTTAACATCATTTCCTGCATCTACCACTTTCGTTGCCGCGTTCTGTGCAGTGCGTATGATTTCGATCCCAGCATCGGACACCTTGCCAGTGGCTGCCTGTGCCCCACGTATGATTTCGGTCCCTGCATCGGACACCTTGCCAGTGGCTGCCTGTGCTCCACGTATGACTTTACTTCCAGCACCGAATGTTTTTTTGCCAATGCGTTTTCCAACGAAGGCAATCAGTTTCGCATGTTCTCCAGGCTTAATCGTCACTCTGTATTTTTTGCTGACCCATTTCCCAAAATGGTTAATCAGTTTTTCGTATTCCTCCGGCTTAATGGTGATTCCAGATTTCCTGCTGATCCATTTCGCAAAAAGGGGAAGCAGTTTGGCAATCATGCGATCCCCCAAATAGGTCACCAGCTTTATAGCAAACCAGAAGACCATCTTGATCAGGACTTTTCGGAGTAGAAAAATCACGATAATGAAAGCACCGATGAGCAGGAAAATCAGAAAGATTCCACCGATGAATGACAGGGCATCTCCAAGTAGAGACATCGTTTCGCTGGTTTTGAATTAGGTTGGTTTCTGAACCATAACTTTGAGGCTACGACAGCTTTTGCTGCGCACTGGACATAGTTTAATCGGAGCGGGGTTACCCGTGGTGTCCCGTACGATCTGGATCAGGAAACAGGTCATGATCATGTTCTGCCGGAGCATTGGAAATTTAGCGGTTCCCATACTTTTATATCGCTCTTCCCAATATACAATACTGGACCGATATCTGGCATGTCAAGGTTTTCGTCTTGCGTGGATGGATTTCTGGCTGGACATCTTTCTGCGGGAGATTTTGCCCGAAGACGGAAACGACATCATCGAACCCAAAATCAGCATATCTGTAGAATCTCGCAGTTCGCCCTGCGATCCCATTAAAATGGAGCATCCCCTGTCGTGGGCTGTTGCTGAGATATTGTCTTCATTGCGTCTGACGTATTCTCGGCCGGTCTGGGTAGAACGATTGCTGGAACAGAGTACCATGTCCCAGATATAGCAGCATGTGTACTGGAAACATAGAATTACCCAAAACTGATATCAGTCTACACGGTACAGTTCCTGTTCCGGCAGCTAGTGATCAGTCGGATTCCTTTTCTCAGTATGTGGATTCAGTACTCGAGTTGACTGAGTCGCACAACCCCATCAAAGATGATGAATGGTACAGAAGGCTTGAACTCTGTCTGGATGGTGAGCCTGGCCGCGTTCTTCGTGACCGGGTGCAGAGAAAAGATCTGAAGCGGCAGGGGGCATATTTCACAGGTTTCAGGTTGGCGGAAAGGGTGGCTAAAGTGGCCACCAGTCAAACGGGGACTCCGAAGGTGTGTGATCCAGCGTGCGGCGCAGGGGATCTTCTTTTGGCCGTTGCACGGAAACTACCCCTTCAATCCACTCTTGAGGAAACACTCGTGAAATGGGGGGATTTTCTTTCAGGGTTTGACATATCCGAACAATTCATCCGCCTGACGAGGGCACGACTTATTCTACTTGCCGCCAAGCGTCATGGAATTTATCCGCCCTTTGATCCAAGTCTGCCTTCTGATCTATTTCCCGATATCAAGATTTGTGATTCGCTTACATCTTCTCCAAACATGTCAGGTATGGATGTAATCATCATGAATCCACCATTTGGTTATTCGCCAGCACCAGTCGATTGTGATTGGGCATCAGGTCGTGTTAATGCCGCAGTTTTATTTGTTGATCGTGCCATCCGGGATGCTGCCGAAGGAGCAAGAGTTATCGCAATTCTTCCCGATGTCCTTCGTTCAGGAAGCCGGTACACGGCTTGGCGTGAATCAATACATGCTCTTGGGTCCGTATTGCATGAGAAGCCTCTGGGCCTGTTTGATGAATGGACGGATATTGATGTTTACCTCTTTCATTTCAAGAAGAATTTGAGACTTGACAAGAATTGCTTCGAACGTCCGGTTGATCAGGCTACTTATGGTATTGGTAAGCGATTTTTCGTTCATGTGGGGCCAGTTGTACCGCATCGGCACACAGAAACTGGCCCCTGTGCCCCCTATATTAATGCCCGTTTACTTCCATCTTGGGGCGAACTGGCAACGATAGAGACTACTCGTCAATTTACGGGTCGTCTCTTTGAACCGCCTTTCGTATGTGTAAAGAGAACTTCTAGGCCTGATGATGGCCGTCGGGCGATTGCTACATTAATCAGTGGAGACAAACCCGTTGCGGTTGAGAACCACCTAGTGGTATTGATTCCTAAAGATGGCACTATTCAAACTTGTCGTAAATTGATGCATAGGCTTAATTCTCCGAAAACGGATAGATGGCTGAATACCCGCTTGCGATGTAGGCATCTTACGACAAGAGCTCTTTCCGAAATGCCATGGTGGTACAAGCCATGAGTGACTTACAATCAACAACTTCACATCTTAGGTTTTCCACCGGGATTGTCAAGCGACTTGGTGAAGAACTGAACCCGACTTTAAGCAAAGGCATACTGGAGCTTGCCAAAAATGCCTACGATGCGGATGCAACCGAATGCCGAATCGAACTTCATGATGTCAGTCAGCCAGGCGGCAAGATTACTGTCCGAGACAATGGGGACGGGATGATATCCAGTCAGATTATCGACAGTTGGCTGGTCTTAGGCCAATCTTCAAAGAAATCTGCAGTTGAGACTCGCCTCGGCCGGATCCCTGCCGGAAGTAAGGGTTTAGGTCGACTGGCTGCTCTGCGAATGGGTCGGAACACTTTCCTTACTACAATTTCCCGGCAGGAGAAGAATCTCCTGCACGAGTTACCCATTGAATGGGACAAGTTTGACAATGCTCAAATTGCTGAAGATGTTACGCTGAACATTACGACGAGACTCGCTGATCCGAATCTCCCCCATGGGACCGAGATTCGGATCAGCGATCTACGTTCTGCGTGCAGCCGGATGGAGGTAAAACGTCTCGCACGCGAACTCGTCCTACTTGCTGATCCTTTTGATGATATCCCACAGGGATTCAATCCAGTACTGTCCGTTCCCGAGTTTGAGGATCTTGAAGTGCTGGTCCAGAATCGATATTTTGATGATGCCGAATTTCATCTCAGTGCAGAAGTTACCGAAAATGGTGAAGCCTTTGCCAGAATTATTGATTGGCAGGGTAAGCTTCTTTATGAAGCACGGCATAGTGACCTAATCCCCAGAGGGCGAGAGATTTATGAGTGCCCGCCCGCCAAGTTTGACATCTGGGTTTTTATTCTCAATAAAGACACCTTCTCTTCCCGGCGGTCAACGATCAGCGAAGTTCGTGATTGGCTTGCAGAATTCGGCGGAGTTCACATCTATTACAATGACTTGCGAGTAAATCCATACGGAGGTCCAGATAATGATTGGCTCGGCATGAATCTCAGGCGTGTGAGAAGCCCTGAGGAGCGTCCAGGGACGAATACATCCATTGGTCGTGTCGTAGTACATGACCAGCAAGATCAGTTAAGAGAGAAGACGGATCGATCAGGATTCATTGAGAATCATGCCTTCTATGATTTGCGGTCGTTCGCACGTGATTCCATGGACTGGATGGCAAAATGTAGGCTTAGGGAAGCCGAGCACCGTAGACAAAGAGCACGAAAAACAGCTCCGAAGCAATCCGATACGGCGCAACAGGATTTTATGAGTACGATTGCTGGTGTACCGCAAGAAATGCGGTTTGTTATTGAAGATGCCTTCAAGTCGTATGAATCCTCCCGGGATCGGGAGGTGAATATGCTGCAGAAGGAGGTTCAATTATATCGCACACTCAGTACTGCCGGCATCACTGCGGCAACATTTGCCCACGAGTCCAATGCGAATCCTATCAAGATCATTCGGAATTGCATCGCTGCAATTGAACGTCGCTCCCAAAAAATTTCAGATGAACTCTTTCTGAGTCAATTCCAAAAACCAATCAATGGTGTCATACGATCCCTGAATAGCCTTGCCGTTTTAGGGAGTGCAACCTTAAGCCTTTTGGACCATGAGAAACGTCGTAATACTCGAGTGGATCTACACGCTGTTCTGAATAAGATGTTGGAGATCTTCAGTCCCTTTCTTCGTGGTGCAGATGTCACGGTGATCAAGAAGTTTGCCTCGGGTTCGCCATTTCTCCGCGGACAGCGTGCTGCGGTAGAATCAATCGTGACCAACCTGCTAAATAATAGCATTGCAGCATTTGAGGATGCAGGGACGCGGAATCGTGTTATTGAAATTTCCTCACAGATTATGGATCGGAGTTGGTGTCTGTCGATTAGTGACAGCGGGCCGGGGATTATTGGAATTTGCAAATCTGACATCTGGCTTCCGGGACAAACAACACGGAAGCAAGGTACGGGCTTGGGTTTAACCATCGTTCGTGACGCGGTACTTGATTTAGGGGGATCTGTTGATGCGATGGAGCATGGCCCTCACGGAGGTGCAGTCATTATCATTCACTTACCCATCATTGGAAACGAAAGATGCTAACAATTGGGAACCGACAGATAGAACGCGTGCTGATCATCGATGATGATCCCGAAGCAAGGAGTTCTTATGAATATGCAATTGAAGATATGGGGCTGACTGCCCATCAGGTCAGGGACATTCATAATGGTAGCGAATTGAGTTTTCTTGACCAAATTCAACCCAGCGATGTCATCTTGAGTGACTATCGCTTAAAGGCTCATCGCTATGCGCCATACAACGGAGACAGGATCATTTCACAGTGCTTTCAGAAAGATATTCCTGGTGTTTTATTTACAAGCCTCCATCCTGCACCGATTCGTAGAGACTATTTGAGATACATTCCAGGTTTACTGCGAGAGAGTAATCCGAGCCCGGATCAACTGAGACTTGCTTGGGGGAAGTGCATAAATGAATTAGAGAGTGAACCGCCGCCTTCACGCTATCCTTGGAGGACTCTCGTACGTGTAGGCGATGTTGATACAAAGCACAAGTGTTTTTATGCCGTTGTTCCTGCATGGAGTACACGAGTCAAGGTTCGGATTTACTTTGACGATTTACCTGTGAATATCAGAGATCTCGTTGCGCCGGATCATCGTTTCCATGCAATGGTGAATATTGGAGCCATGCATCCCGACGATTTGTTTTTTGATGAATGGGAGGAGAGGTGAAAGGCTTAATGTCATTAAATCGTCATTTGTGTTTTCTGGATGTTGGGCATGGAAACAGTACGGTAGTTATTGCTGGAGAGGATAACGTTGTGGTTGTGGATGCGGGCCGTCGAGGCGCACTTTACAGATTTTTACTTGAACATGGCATCACGCGTGTCCGATCTATGTATCTGTCGCATACCGACGCAGACCATATTGGAGGCCTTGTGGGTATACTTGCGACCCCAAAAATATCAATTGACAATGTCTATGTAAATGGTGATGCATCGCAGGACTCAAAGCTTTGGGATGACTTAGTCTATGAACTTGATTGCGCACATCAAGATGGATTACTTGAATTCAAGACGGAACTTGTTTCGGGGCATCGTGAAGAACTTCCATATGGGGTATCCATTGAAGTTTTGGCTCCCAGCCGATATCTGGCAGCCAAAGGTCCGGGAGGTGTGAACAGATCTGGAACCACAATCCGTACGAATTCCGTTAGTGCGGTCATTGCAGTTTCTGTTGGTGCTTCCACGGTTGCTCTGCTGCCGGGAGATATAGACGGAGTTGGTCTTGATGGTTTACTCCAGAATCGGCAAGCAAATCTCAATGCAAGGATATTGGTCTATCCGCACCATGGGGGACTTCCAGGGGCGGGGATTAATCCAGAAGAGTATGCAAAAAAGTTACTGCCAGAGGTTCGGCCGGATCTTGTAATCTTCTCCATTGGACGCGGGAGGTATTCTACCCCAAGTCCTGACGTGATGCGGCAACTCCGAAAATTACTGCCCGATACCCGGATCGTTTGTACACAGTTGTCCGAGCATTGTGCAGATCAACTGCCTGCGGTTCCATCCACACATTTATCTCAAGCGTTCGCCGGAGGGCGTGAATTTGGAAAATGCTACGGCGGAACGGTTGTTGTGTCGCTTGAGGATGTTTCTGAAATTCAGCCGAAGAGGATTCCACATGCTGAATTCATCAAGGACCATGCCCCCACTGCATTGTGCTTTGAGCATCGCCCAGAAATATCTCTTACTCAACTTGCGAGATGACGAAGAGGATATATTCGTATATCAAGGCGGTACCAGTTCTGATCAATATTTTCAGTAAATCCATACGGCATCTGTGATCAATGAATATTTTAGTTCACACGGGCATTCCGGCTAACCGAAACTATTTCGGTGTCGGCATATCGGCTCCAATTTTTTCGCGCCAGTCCCTAAGCTTCTCATGCAGCAGTTCTGTCTTTTCCGGCAATTGGTGAGCCAGATTTTCTGACTCCCCTGGGTCTTTACGGAGGTTATAAAGTTCCAGCGCACCATTCTCAAAGAATTCGATCAGTTTGTAATCCCCGCTGCGTATCGCCCCAGCTGGTGTCGTGCGCCACGGTCCAGACATTCCCTTGGCTGCCTCAAGGTATGCCGGGAAATGCCAGTAGATATTCCTCGCTGCTAAACCGCCATTTTCGATAAAAATCGGGACGAGGCTCGTTCCGTCCACAGTATGCGCGGGGGATTCAGCACCGGCTATTTCCAAGAGGGTAGGGTAAAAGTCAATGCCACTTACTGGAGTGCTGTCCAATCGGTCAGGGGTGATTTTTGCAGGCCATTTTACGGCTAACGGGACGCGAATGCCACCCTCGTACAACATCCCCTTGTATCCTCTGAGCGGTTGATTGGATGTAGCCTGAACTGCTCCACCATTGTCAGAATAGAAGATAACCAGTGTATTATCGGTTAATTCCAAGGCTGCAATCTGCTCTAAGATGCTTCCCACGCTACGATCAACACTCTCAATCATGGCGGCATATGTAGGATTTTTTTTGACCTCCGTCGGGTGCCTTGCGTTCATATTTTGCTTTAATATCTGCGTGTGCCTGTATTGGAGTATGCACTGCGTAGTGAGACAAATACAGGAAGAACGGCTCTTGTTTGTTCTGTTCAATAAATGCGACGGCCTCGTTTGTGAGGCGATCGGTCAGGTATTCACCGTCATGACCATCGGTAAGTTTTGGATTATGATAGGGCGGGAAATACCCTCCATGTGGTGATCCACTTTTATATCCACCAACATTCACATCAAATCCCTGGTCTTCTGGATGAAATCCCGTGTCTCCCAGATGCCATTTTCCGAAGTGGCCGGTAATATAGCCTGCGTCGTTCAGTGCCTCAGCCAATGTCGTATAGTGGAGCGGCAGATTTTCCATGTTCGGAACGGGGATCATACGGCGGTCATCCTCTTGCCCCCGCTTGGATGTGCCTACCGTGTAAATCTTATGCCGCGGTGTATACTGTCCAGTCATCAATGAGGCCCTGCTCGGTGCACAGTTGGGGGCATTCGCATAGGCATGCGAAAAAATGATCCCCTGACTTGCAAGTTGATCTATATTTGGTGTTTCGTAGTAAGTACTGCCATTAAATCCAACATCCCCCCACCCCAAGTCATCAATGTAGATGAAGAC
>JAJEFL010000050.1:0-4428 GCA_022820435.1 Rhodothermales bacterium | reverse complement strand
CAACCAGCACCTGCCACGCATGGTACCCTCCTCTTTCCGTCAGTGTGTTGCATTTTGGACACGATATTTTTGCCATTTTGGATCACAATTGGTTTTGACAACGATAAGGAAGGGAAACCCGAAAAGTATTTTTTTGTTTCGATATCCCTCTAGATTCAAATGCTGGAGAACCAGATCCTTTCCCGCATCAATCAGACCGAAAACGATTGCCGGAGTATCACAGTCTCCGGCATGAACGCCTCCCGCTTTGCAACTACACCAATTTTCAGGTACGGATCGCAGGCATCCCCAGTCTGCACGGAACAGATAAAATCCCGTTTAAAATAACGGCACCTTTTACGATGTCATCGAATTCTTACACTATTGAAACAGGATAGATACCGCCCCGCCCGGTTGACGATGACGAAGAAATTGGGATCAGACGGTGCTGGCCTCTCCTGCAGATCCTGACATCAGGGTGATCGGCAGGTCGTCATCTGACGTGCTACGTACTTGGCCAGTATGTCAAATTCTACATTACAATGCGTCCCGGTCTGCCAGACGTTTACATTGGTGTGCTGATAGGTGTGTGGAATAATGGCGACAGAAATGTACGATTCGTGAAGGTCTGCAATGGTCAGACTGATCCCGTCCAGAGCAATAGACCCGCGCGGAACAATGAGCCCGGAATACCCATCAGGGATCTGGAACTTATAGATTCGTTTCCCTCCCTGCGTGGATGCGTCTGTGATTGTGCATACGGTATCAACATGCCCCTGTACCAGATGTCCATCCAGTCGGGATTCTGGAAGCAGTGCCCGCTCCAGATTAACTGGAGCATCCACAGGCAGTTCACCCAGCGTGGTTTTTGAAATGGTTTCGGGCACGGCCATGACCGTAAAGGTGTCGGGGCCGTGCCCGGTCAGGCTTAAACAGACCCCGTTTACGGCAATACTCTGTCCCATAGACAGCTCAGAGGACAAAGCAGCGTGGATTACGAGTTCCTGCCCGTAAGGAGTTGTTCTCCTGTCGGTTAGTCGGCCAACCTGCTCTACAAGACCGGTGAACATATTTGAGAATATCTGTCAACTGTTAAAATGATGCCCCGCCCTGCAAGGATCCCCCGAACCTGTAAAACACCCCAAGAGGCGGAAGAGATTCAAGATTTTTTCCCTGTATTGATTATCAATTAATCCTGGATCAGATGTTTGTACCCGGTAAAGAGCTGATCGTCTTCAACCGATTCCCAGGAGCATTCTCCAAATACTTTACTCTGCCCCAATGTGTGAATGCCCAGATCTCCAATGCTTTGCAGCCCCTTGCCAATAAGTTTGGGTGCAATAAAGAGTCGAAGCCTGTCAACTAAATCCTGCTTCAGCAGTGCCGAAGCAAGCCCAGGCCCTGCCTCCACGAGGAGGGACTGAATGTTCAAATCGCTTCCGAGCAGGCGGATCAGTTTCGGAAGTGTGACATGTCCATCTTCCGTTTGCACCGTAATCAGGCGGCCGCCTCTACTCTGGAACTGGCCGGCATAACCGGGACGGGCGTTTTGTGCGACGACTGCAATCGTCCTGGGGACCCATTCATCCGTGAATATTTTTAGCGTGCGGGGGAGTCGCCCCTGCCCGTCAAGCACAATTCGCCATGGCTGCGTTCCGGATACATGCCGGACGGTCAGGCCTGGGTTATCAGCCTGTGCCGTACCTGAACCAATCAGAACTGCATCATTTTCCCTGCGCCAGATATGGACAAGTTTTCGCGCCGCTTTACCGGTAATCCACTGACTCTCCCCTGTTGCAGTTGCAATACAGCCATCCAGAGTCTGGGCAATTTTGAGCGTGACGAACGGGGCCTGTCTGAGATACCGGTGTGCAAAGGCCTCATTAAACCGGAAGCACTCTGCCTTCAGCACATCGGTCATGACCGAGATATTTGCAGATCTCAATCGATCAATGCCGCCTGCTGCGGTCGGGTTTGGGTCACGCATCCCAATGATGACACGGGCAATTCCGGCATTCAGAATATTGCGGGTGCAGGCAGGGGTGCGTCCCTGATGGTTGCAGGGCTCAAGATTCACGACCAGGGTTGCCCCGTGGAGTGCATCCGATCCATGCCGTGACCGCACTTGATTCATGGCCTCTGTCTCCGCGTGGGGACCGCCGGCGTGTTTATGCCAGCCCTCCCCAAGAAGTGTGCCTTCAGGACGTAGAATGACGCAGCCTACACGTGGATTGGGGCTGGTTGCACTGTCCGCATTTGCTGCCAGACAAAGGCAGCGCTCCATCCAGTGTATCGCTGACCCGGGGGACATGGAATGGCTGGGTTCTGATCTGGATTCAAACATTGGCCGGGAAATCATCCCCTGATGTTACCGGAGTTCCGTCCCTTCATTAAGAATGTCCAGATACCTTATGTAGGCATAATACCGGTTTCTCTGACTGCCCGTAACTTCTCTCACAATCCCTGACCTGCACAGAACATCCATGGCGTGAGAAACCGTTGTATACGTGAGCCCGCTATGCGACTCAGCGAATCTCAAATTGATGATCGGCCGATCTTTGAGTGCCTGATGTACCCGCAATACGGAACCTGCCCGGCGTCCGGCCTCGGTTTGAATCTTGACTGTATCCGACTGAAACAGGGTTGTAAGCCTCTGAGCAGTAATAATTGCCTCCCTGGCTGTGCTTACAATGCCATTGAAGAAAAATGAGAGCCATTTTTCCCAATCGCCAGTTTTCCGTACATGATTCAGCAGATCATAATAATTCCTCCGATATTGTTTGAAGTAGAGGCTGAGATAGAGCAGAGGCTGACTGAGTGCACCTGCCTGACACATAATGAGCGTAATCAGTAAACGTCCCACTCTGCCGTTTCCATCCAGAAATGGATGGATCGTTTCAAACTGGACATGGGCTAATGCAGCTTTTGAAATTACGGTAATCTCCAGATTTTCAGAATTCAAAAACTGCATTAAATCGGTCATGCACTCCTCCACATGCGAATGAGATGGAGGCATGAATTCGGCCTCGGCCGGATTCATGCCGCCAACCCATACTTGGCGATCCCGAAATTTCCCGGGACTCATGTCATGGCCTCTTCCGCTTGACAACAGGATACCGTGAATATCACGAATGAGGGTGTTGGAGATTACTTCTCCCTCTTGAATGCGTCCCAATCCGTACTCCATTGCACGAACATAATTAGAAACCTCGGTCACATCGTCTATTGGAACACCAGGAGCCTGATCCGATTCAAAAAGAAGCAAATCCGAAAGAGATGATTGGATTCCCTCAATCTGTGAAGACAGAACTGCTTCCTTGCGAACGTATGAATACAGGAACAGAGATTTGTCGGAAAGCAGGGTTAATACTGTGTTCAGTCCACCTAATGCAAGCAGCGCCTGTTCCTGGAGCTGAGGAAGCGATCCCCTGATTTTCAATGGGGGGACAGGTGGGAGTTTGGCCGGAAAAAATGCTTCAACCGTGAACCCGTCTACTTTGGAAGCAACATGGTGCCCGGATTTCGTGCGTTTCATGAAGGATACCTCAATTGGGCCATGACGGATTTTGCATTCTTATTCCATTTTGAAGCTTAAAATAGAATAAGGGGGCATCTTGTTCCATTTTGTAGAATAACATCCGAAGCGGAGGAACTGGCTGGGGCGGCTGAATTTCCGCTGGATCTGGGAAGACACTGGAATCTGTCCGATTTGTTCTGTGTATCTGATGTGTTTCACCGTCATTGTCACGAATGTCCGTCGGCATAGAAAAAATCCGACGAAGCGGGTTCATGTTGAGGATCTTTTCCTGGGGCTCTGACATCCGGCAGTTGCTGCGTAATCATCTGAAGCCTTATCTTTGAACCGATCCAGCAGTCCCCTAGACCACCCCCCTCTTAATTCTCCCGTATAAGTGTTCCTCTACTGTGCATGTAGCCTGAATGAAATCCCGTCTATTGCAAAGGGCGGGTTGTTACTGGGAAATTTAAACGAAGCCCGGCAACTAGAGACTGAGGCGGTTCTTGTAATGGATCGGAATGCTCTCATCCATCACAGGCGGATTGGTTCCGCGTACTACTCGGAATGCATTCCCCCGAATACAATCATGAATTTAGATCCTTATGCGCCACCCCGTTCAGTGATTGCGGCTGGAGGGATCATCCTGAACCGGACCACAGATGAGCTTCTTTGCATCCGGCGGCACGGAATTCTGGACCTCCCCAAGGGAAAACTTGACCCCGGCGAATCCATTGCCCACTGCGCGGTACGGGAATTGCAGGAAGAGACCGGAATTCGTGATTTAGTTCAGTGCAGGTTACTGGGAACGACCGTTCATGGATATCGCCGGGCAGGCTTCTTTGAGATAAAAACGACCTATTGGTATGCGTTTACATCCGAGTCCACGCAGTTTGTGCCTGCATTGGAAGAGGGGATTGATGCAGTCTTCTGGG
>JAJEFL010000077.1:0-27722 GCA_022820435.1 Rhodothermales bacterium | reverse complement strand
CGGGGCGATAGAATCTCCACGCAGACGGTGACCGGTGTTGAGGATGAGATTACGGAACTGCCAACGGAGTTTGCGCTTCATGGGAACTACCCGAACCCGTTCAATCCGTCTACACGGATCCAGTTTGATCTTCCGGAGTCTGCACAGGTCACATTGCAGGTGGTCGACATGCTGGGCCGGGAAGTGATGACCCTGCCGGCGAAGGAGTTTGATGCAGGTGCGAACCGGAACATGGAGATCAATGCGGTGAACCTTGCTTCGGGCACGTATCTGTACCGGATGATTGTAACCGGAGCAGAGAGTCGGTATGTGAAGACCGGTCGCATGACGCTGGTGAAATAACCTGTACTGAGTCGCCTCACGACTTGGTTAAAAGAAACAGAGCGCCCCGGTATCGGAAGATGCCGGGGTGCTTTGGATTTTTGTGATGGTATCGGCTCCGTAACCGGCAGGAGCAAGTGCACGGGGTAAGCGGGATGGGAATAGACGCTGCCTGATTGTGACTAGACATTTTGCTTAAAAAATGCAATTTTTGTGTCTGACTCTGCCTGTGTCCGGATCCCATTGCAAATCGCTGATCATTGGCCGATGGGAAGAAATTGACTATTTGCGCAATATAGTTTGTATCTTTCCTCTGGGCATGATGGAATGCCTGCCAAGACTACAACCGCAGAACTGAGTTTCTCTTAACTTCAAACTCATCATGATGAATCCACTTGCAACCATGATCCGTAAATGTGCGCCTCTCTGGGTGATCAGCAGTTTTCTGCTGATCACGGGGGCCATGGCACAGGGCACGGCCACCTACGAACTCACCTTCACCTCCACCTGGTCGGCATCGACACATCCGGCAGGTTTCCCGTCAAATCCCCATTTTTCCGGTCTGATCGGAGGTACACACAATAGTTCGGTAAGCTTCTGGAGTACCGGAGAAACCGCCAGTGACGGAATCAAGGATATGGCCGAATTTGGAGGGACATCCACCCTTCGCAGCGAGGTCAATCAGGCCATCAATGCATCCAGTGCAGGTGAGGTCATCGCTGGAGGGGGGATCGGGAATTCTCCCGGCTCTGTCCGAACCACATTTGAGGTCACTTCCGCATGGAGCCTGGTGACCGTTACGTCCATGCTCGCACCCAGCCCCGACTGGTTCGTCGGGGTGTCCGGCTTGAACCTGCTGGATAGTGACAACCTCTGGAGGCGAAGCGTGCAGGTGGAATTATTTGTCTATGATGCAGGAACCGACAGTGGAACCAACTATGGCTCGCCAAATCAGGCAACCATCCCCAGAGAGAATATTCAACGGATTGAGACCGCTCCATTTTTAGTGAACGGGGCCGTCAAATCCGTCGGCATGTTTTCCTTTGAACTGCAATCCAGTACTCTCCCTCAGGTAAGTCTCTCTGTCGATCAAAATTCTGTCACAGAGGGAGAGGCGGTGACCGCAACCGTAGAACTGTCCCAGGCGCTGTCAAGTACGGTAACCATTCCCCTCAACCTTCTCTCTGTCACCGCGGAATCTGGCGACTACGACAGTTCATCTCCCGTGAATGTCACGATCTCCGCCGGTCAAACCGAAACAGATCTTACGATCAACACCTATCCAGATGATGACACAGAGAATGAAATCTTTGTGATCGAAATAGATCGGAACAATCTGCCCTCCAGTGTGACCGCAGGCAACCCTCTTTCCCAGGAAATCACCATTACAGATCTTGCTCCGCCAAGCCTTTCGCTGTCCGTAAATCCAACGTCTGTAGAAGAGGGGAATCCTGTGGCAGTAAATGTGGAATTGTCTAGAAGCTTGCCCGGAGATCTAACCGTTTCCCTGATTCTTACAGCAGGAACCGCAGAACCCGAAGACTATGACAGCAGTTCGCCGGTCAATATTACCATCCCAGGTGGACATACCCGCGTGGAGCACATTATCAATACCTACGAGGATGATGACCTCGATGACGAAACCTTCACCGTAGATCTGGACACTGGCTCTCTCGCTTCAGATGTCACTGCAGGTACATCAACATCCGAAGAAGTGACCATTCTTGATACCACTGAACCGACATTGGTAAATCTGTCCGTGGATCAAAATTCTGTAGACGAAGGGACATCCGTGACGGTAACCGTAGCATTATCCAAGGATACAGACACAGATATAACGATTCCGCTAATTCTCACACCGGGGACTGCAGAACTCGAAGATTATGACAGCACCACTCCGGTCAGCATGGAGATCCAGAGTGGCGAAAACATGGCAGAACTTGTCATCAAAACCTACATGGATGATGATCTTGAAGATGAAACCTTTCTGGTTCTGATTGATGAGGCCAACCTGCCATCCGGCATCCTTTCCGTCAGTCAGGTTCCAGCAGAAATTACGATTATAGATAATGATATGCCCGGGGTAAGCCTGTCCGTGGATCAAAATTCTGTCACCGAAGGGAATTCTGTCACGGTGACCATCACAGTACCCGTTGGCCTTGACACCGATATAACGGTTCCTCTGATCCTCACCTCCAATACCGCCGAAATGGATGATTATGACAGCACATCTCCAATTAATGTGACGATCAAAAATGGAGACACCGAGGCGGAGCATGTGATTAAAACCTATGAGGATGAAGACCTTGAAAATGAAACCTTCACCGTGGCCATTGACGGGGACAATCTGCCGGCCGGCGTGATTATCGGAGATCCGGCCTCGGCCGAAATCACAATCACCGACAATGATATGCCGCCAGGTGTCTCGCTGGCGGTGACTCCGGACAGTGTAGAGGAAGGGGATTCCGTCATCGTAGCCGTGAAATTGTCCAACAGTCTGGATGCCGACGCAATGATCTCCCTGATTCTCACACCAGGGACTGCAGAGTCCGATGATTACGACAGTACAAGCCCGGTCAGCGTGACCGTCACCGCCGGACAAACCGAAGGACAGCATGTTATCCGTACATCCGAGGATGCAGATACCGAGGATGAAACCTTCACCGTGGCCATTGATGGAGACAATCTGCCTTCCGGGGTGATTCTGGGGGACCCCGCATCGGCCGAAATTACGATTACAGATACCGATATGCCAGGGCTGTCGGCCCCCGCATCCGTAGAGGTCAGCGAGGGAAAATCCGCATCAATTCAGGTTTCACTTATGACAGAGCCCGCAGGCAATGTGACCGTAACCATTACCGGACAGGCAAATTCCGATCTGACGCCTGACCCGCCGACACTGACCTTCACACAGACAGATTATAGCACGGCCCAGACCGTAACCTTAACTGTAACCGAAGATGATGATCTGCTAAACGACGAAGTGACACTGACGCTGACAGCATCCGGAGGCGGCTATGCGGTGTCCCATACCTTGGTGGTCACAATCATCGATAATATGGGGGTGAGCATTGAAGATGAACCGCCATCCCTCGCCATTACACTTTGGGGTAATTATCCAAATCCTGTGTCTGACCTTACGAAAATAGAGTTTGATCTGCCCGAACCTGCACAAATATCCGTTCGTGTCACGGACTTGCTGGGACGGATCGTCCAGACAACCCCCTACGGATGGTTTGAAGTCGGCAAGGGACACACCGTAGAACTTGGCACCGAGAACCTGACATCCGGTGTCTATTATTACACGCTCACCGCGGATATGGAAGAGCAGATAATTCAACGATCCAAAGCCATGTCCATTGTGAAATAGTTCGCCCCCTGACTTCTGGAATATTACCGAGACACCAACCTGCTTCCGGACTAGAATGTACCTGTTTTTGTGTGTATAGACATAGACTGCGTACCCCAAGGCAATTAGGATTGGCAGACCCCGCTTTACCTCCTGTGTTGAAACGATCTCGGCCGCGAAGAGACTTGATGTCATCCGGGTTTGAAAGTCTGCAAAGCCTGAATTCACAATGAATGCATTTGTACGCGTGATTCGCAAATGCGTCCTCCTCTGGGTGATCAGCGGTTTTCTGCTGATCGCAACAGTTGCGGCACAGGGCCTTGCCACCTATGAGCTCACATTCACCTCCATCTGGTCCAGAGATACACATCCGGCGGATTTTCCATCAGGTCCTCATTTCTCTTTTCTGATTGGAGGCACACACAACAGTTCCGTGAACTTCTGGGCTACCGGCCAAACTGCCAGTAACGGAATCAGACAAATGGCAGAACGTGGATGGACATCCATTCTTCAGGGCGAAGTGCAGCAGGCGATCAACGCCTCCAATGCATATGCGGTCATACGTGGCGGGGGGATCGGCAATTCTCCTGGATCCGTTAAAAAAACATTCACGATTCATCCCTCATGGAGCCTGGTAACCATTACGTCCATGCTGGCCCCCAGCCCGGACTGGTTCGTCGGGGTATCCGGATTGAATCTGCTGGATGAGAATAATAGCTGGATCCCGAGACATGAAGTAGAATTGTTTGTCTATGATGCAGGAACCGATAGTGGTTCCAGCTATCAATCCGCAAATGCGATCACTGATCCCAGAGAAAATATTCGCCGTATTGAGACCTCTCCGTTTTTAGTGGACGGGGTCGTAAAATCCGTAGGAACCTTTGTCTTTGAACTGCAGGCCCCGCCTGAGTTGACGCTATCCGCAGACGATACATCCATCGAAGAGGGAGATCCCGTAACGGTCTCTGTCGAACTGTCCAAAGCCCTGACAAGAGAGGTAACCATCCCGCTAATACTCACCCCTGGAACGGCTGAATCCGACGATTATGATCCTGCATCCCCTGTGAATGTCACCATTACCGGCGGGACAACCGAAGTGGATCATACGATTAACACCAATGAGGACAGCGACACCAAAGACGAAACCTTCACCGTGGCCATTGATACCGATAATCTGCCCTCCGATGTCACGGCAGGCAGCATGATCTCCCAGGAGATCACGATCACAGATCCCGATGTGCCGGAAGTCTCCCTTTCCGTGAGGAGCAATTCTGTAGCGGAAGGTGAATCGGTAACCGTCACCGTTACGCTTACCGAAGACCTGGCTTCAAATATTGCGATTCCGCTCACACTCACCGCCGGAACGGCTGAATCTGACGATTATGATGCTGCAACCCCTGTGAATGTCATCATTCCCGGCGGGACCGCCGAAGTGGATCACACGATGAACACGTATGAAGACAGCGATACCAAAGACGAAACCTTTACGATCGCCATTGATACCGGCAATTTGTCCTCCGAGGTGGCCCCAGGAAGTGCAATCTCGGAAGAGATCATCATCACCGATCCTGATGTGCCGGCAGCCTCCCTATCTGTTGATCAGCAGGCTGTGGAGGAAGGTGAATCCGTGACGGTCACCGTCATGCTGTCGGAAGATCTGACATCAAACATTACGATCCCCCTCCTGCTCACTGCCGGAACCGCTGAATCTGATGACTATGACCGTATCTCTCCCGTGAATGTCATCATCACCAGCGGCGCAACCCAAACCGAAACGGTCATCCGCACCATGAAGGACAGCGACACCAAGGATGAGACGTTCACTATCGCCATTGATACCGGTAATTTGCCAGCGGATGTGACCGCAGGCAGTGCGACATCTCAGGAGATCACCATTATGGATCCTGATGTGCCGGAAGTCTCCCTTTTTGTTGATCAGCAGACTGTAGAGGAAGGTGAATCCGTGACGGTCACCATCATGCTCTCGGAAGATCTGACCTCAAACATTGCGATCCCCCTCCTGCTCACTGCCGGAACCGCTGAATCTGATGACTATGACAGCACATCTCCCATAAATGTCACCATCGCCAGCGGTGCAACCCAGTTCCAAAAGGTGATCAATACCAATCCAGACGACGATAGCGACGATGAGACCTTTACCATCGCAATTGATGCGCATAATCTGCCCGCTGACGTTAAGGCCGGCACCGCACTCTCGGAAGTCATCCGAATCACGGATCCTGACAGGGCACAGGTTTCGCTTTCGGTGGATCACAAAAACGTAGATGAAGGTGAATCCGTAACGATGACCGTCTCCTTATCACAGGCGCTCACCTCCGATGTAACCATCCCGATCCAACTCATCGCTGGAACTGCTGAATCCGATGATTATGCCGGTACATCTCCCGTGAACCTTAACTTTGCCAGTGGACAAATTGAGACAGATTACGTCATTACAACGAAAAAGGACGATGACCCTGACCACGAAACCTTCACCATAGCCATTGATACCGATAATCTGCCAACGGGCATTATTGCTGGAAATCCACGCTCCATTGTGGTGACGATCACCGATCTGGATATTTCAGATGTTTCCCTGTCAGTGGATGACAGTTCTGTAGCGGAGGGAGAAAGTGTGACCGTAACCGTGGAACTGTCCCAGGCGCAGAATTCGGAGGTGACCATTCCCCTGGTCCTGACATCTGAAACCGCGGAGTCCAACGACTATGACAGCACCTCGCCAAAAAACCTTAACCTCGCCAGCGGACAAACCAGATCTGAACTTGTGATTGCGACGTATATTGATGCTGATACCGAGGATGAATCCTTCACGGTTACCATCAATGAGGATAATCTGCCCCTCCGGGTTATTCTCGGCAACCCGTCCTCGGAATCAATCACAATCAGGGATACAACTGTGCCGGAGATTCGTCTGTCTATAGATCAGACAATGGTACTGGAGGGAATGCCCGTGACGGGCAGCATAGAACTCTCCATTGCCCAGAATGCCGATATTGCGATTATACTGATTCTTACTGCGGCAACTGCCGAGTCAGATGACTATGACCGTACCTCTCCGCTCAGTCTGAAAATTCCCGGCCGGCAAAATAAATCTGCATTCACCATCCGCACCTTCAACGACAGCGACTTTGAGGACGAAGACTTCACGATCTCCATTGATGGCGACAATCTGCCGACTGGCATCTTTCTGGGCAGCCCACCCTCGGTAGATATTACAATCAAAGATTCCAGCATTCCCAAAGTGAGTCTGTCCGTAAATGAGAATTCAATTGCAGAAGGAGATTCGGTGGTCGTAACCCTGGAATTACCCGCTGATCTGGATTCTGATGTCGAAATACCCCTGACACTCACACCAGGGACCGCCGAATCCGATGATTACGATCATATGAGTCCAGTCAGCATAGAGATCATCGCCGGACAGACCGAAGGGAAACACACCATTCAGACCTTTGAAGATGCCGATACCGAGCATGAAACGTTCACCATCTCCATAGATGGTGAGAATCTACCGGTTGGAATTCTTTTAGGCAGCCCGACCTCCGCCGAAATCAAGATCACCGATAACGATACGCCGGGGATACTCGCCCCCACATCCATAGAGATTGACGAAGGACAGTCAACCGAGATTCGAGTTTCGCTTATGACCGAACCTTCCGGCAATGTGACCATGACCATTACCGGGTATATGGATCGTGATTTGGACCCGAATCCGAAGACACTCACCTTTACCCCAGCGAACTACAATATCGCTCAGACGGTAACCTTAACCACAACAGAAGACGATGACCTGTTAAACGGTGAGGTGATCCTGACACTTATGACATCCGGAGGGGGATATTCCGTATCCAATACGCTTGCTGTCACGATCAGGGACAATCGGGGCGTGCACGTTGAAGCGGATGTATCCCCTATCTCTATTACACTTCGGGGCAATTACCCCAACCCGGTATCCGACTGGACAAACATAGAATTTGATCTCCCCGAACCCGCACAGATTTCCATTCGCGTGACCGATCTCCTTGGACGGATCATCCAGACGATTCCCTACGGATGGTTTGAAGCTGGTCAGGGACACGCAATCGAACTGGATACTGGACATCTGATATCAGGTGTCTATTACTACACGCTCACTGCAGATATGGAAAAACAACGGATTCAACGATCCAACGCCATGTCTATCGTGAAGTAGGCGGCAAAAATTCAGGAGATTGCGGAGCCTGCAACGTTCATCCGGATTGCCGTCAGGCCGACACCCAAGTTGATGCTTTACAGCCGCGGATTCCCAGAACCGCGGCTCTCCTAATCCTGGGCTTCTTTGGCGGCAGCTGCTACAACTTTTTCCTGCACATTTCGCGGCATCGCCTGGTAATGGCTGAACCGTGCGCTGTGGATGCCTCGTCCCTGTGTCATCGAACGAACACGGGTGGAATACTGGTACAATTCCGCCTCCGGGACCTGAACAAGAATTTTTTGCATCGTCCCTTCTGCTTCCATACCCTTGATCGTTGCACGGCGTCCATTCAAATCCCCCATTACATCTCCCGTATAGGTATCCGGCACCGTAACCTCTACATCATGGATCGGCTCCAGAATCACCGGCTTCGCTTTGCGGAATGATTCCCGAAAGACCATTCGTGCCGCAGTACGGAAGGCGTTTTCATTGGAGTCCACCGAGTGCATCCCTCCATCAAAAATGACAAAGCGCACATCGCCAACCGGATAGCCTGCCACCGGGCCTCTTTGCATGCCTTCCAGAACACCTTTCTGGATTGCACCGAAAAAGCGTCGCATGTCAATCACTCCCCCAACGATTGCATCAATGAACTCAATCGTTGATCCCCACGCCGTCTGCGCCTGCACTACATTACGGACATTGATGTCAGGACGTTTTTGGAATTCACCATCCAGGGGCTCAATCAGAACCGAAATATCCGCGAACTGCCCTGCCCCTCCCGTCTGCTTCTTATGCCGGTAGGAGTCACGTGCTTCGGTAGTGACCGTTTCGCGATAGGCAACCCGCGGACGCGTATACTCTACCTCTACATTTACCTTGGACTTGAGCCGGTACTGCGCAACCTTCAGGTGCATGGCCCCCTGCCCGCCCAGCGTGATCTGACTCAAGTGCGGTTCATGGGTGACAACAAGAGATGGATCCTCGGCAGTGATCTGGTGCAGCCCCTGCGCAAGTTTATCCTCCTCGCCCTCCGTCTTCGCCTGAATGGCCTCACGGTAGCGCGGCTCGGGGAACGGAATGGGAGTCACCACTGCCGGATCTCCTTTCCTGCGAAGTGTATTATTCGTATGGGTATCCCGCAATTTCACCAATGCCCCAATGTCTCCCACATTCATACCTGACACCGTTTCGCGATCACGCCCACACAGTACATAAAGCTGTCCCAGGCGCTCCGATGTTCCAGATTGTGCATTTTCAAGATCCATCCCCGATTCAATCGCACCGTTGCAGACACGGAAGAATGAATAGTCTCCGACATGGTGCTCTGCCATGGTGCGATAAACAAATACCACCGGGTTTCCGTCCACATTGGCTTCTATCACCTCGCCCTCTGCCATCGGAAGTGCCCGGGCCTCCAGCGGGGATGGGGCGACATTATCAATGAAACTCATTAAGCGGGCCGTCCCTACGTTCTCGGTTGCTGCGGTACAAAAAACCGGGTACAGGGATCGCTGCAGCATTGCCTCACGAAGTCCCGCCCGCATCTCATCCTCCGTGAGGCGCTCGGTTTCCAGATATTTCTCCATCAGTTCCTCGTCACTGACTGCAATATCCTCCACCAATGCATTATGCAATTCTTCAGCACGATCCACAAATTCGTCTGGAATTTCGCCAAAGGCAGGCGGCCCCTGTGAATTTGCATTGAACGTGATTTTTTTCATGATCAGCACATCAATCAATTCATTCGGTGCTCCACCCGGAAACTGAATGACCGTGATTCCTGCCCCAAAGCGGTCTCGCATCTGCATAATGAGTGCGTCAACATCCGCCTGCGGCCGATCAATCTGATTGATGACAAACATTGCCGGCTTCCCGTTATTTGTCGCCGCACTCCAGGCCAGTTCGGTTCCGACCTCCACTCCTTCCTGGGCATTCATTACGAAAACAGAGGTGTCCGCCACACGAACGGCTGCAACCACCTCTCCCACAAAATCCGGGTATCCCGGGGTATCAATAATATTGATCTTGTGCTCTTTCCATTCCGCATGCAGGAGAGAGGAGAAGATGGACATCTGCCGCTCTTTTTCACTCGGCTGATAATCACTGACGGTAGATCCTTCGGTAACCGTACCTAACCGACGTGTTTTCTTACTCACATACAGCATGGACTCTGCCAGAGATGTTTTTCCGCTTCCCTGATGTCCTACAAGTACAACGTTACGGATGTGCTCAGGGCTGTAAACTTTCATTGGTGCGTATATTTAATGTAGACTTCCAGAATCATAGCCGCAGAATATAGTGACTGGAACAGAATTTTTCTGCTTTTCTGCCGAAATTGTGCCGAACCGAGAACACCATCGTATAAGATCGTTTAACCGACCTGCCTTAGAAGAAATCAATGCCCTGGTTCAAAAGGACGAAAAAGGGGATCCTGACCAGTCGTAGTGGTCAACACGAGATGCCTGCCGGACAATGGCGGAAATGCCCGGCATGTACCGCCATCAACGCCGTCCGCGAACTGGATGGGAATCTGAATATCTGCCCCAAGTGTGACTACCATGATCGTCTGGGCTCAAGCGAGTATTTTGCACTGCTGCTTGACGACGGCTCCTGTGAGCTTCATGATCAGGACATTATTTCCACCGATCCTCTTGAATTTTCGGATCGCAAAAACTACTCTGACCGGCTTGAGAGTACACGAAAAAAAAGTGGACTGCCGGATGCAGTGCAGTCCGCAATCGGCAGGATGGAGCGGCATACTGTATCGGTCGCAGCCATGGATTTCAGTTTCATTGGCGGCTCCATGGGATCCGTTGTTGGCGAAGTCATTGCCCGCACGATACGCAGAGGCGTAAAGCAGAATATTCCCGTCATTGTCATTACACAAAGCGGAGGGGCCCGGATGATGGAGGGTGCACTCAGCCTGATGCAAATGGCAAAAACCAGTGCGCACCTCGCCCGGCTGCACGAAAAAGGGATCCCCTATCTCTCCATCTTAACGAACCCGACCACTGGCGGCGTCACTGCATCCTTTGCCATGCTCGGCGATATTAATATCGCCGAACCGGGAGCATTGATCGGTTTCGCCGGTCCCCGTGTTATCCGCGAAACCATCGGGCAGGATCTCCCCAAAGGATTTCAGAGTTCCGAATTTCTCAAAGATCATGGCTTTGTAGATATGATCGTGGATCGACGAGAACTTCGTGCAGCGTTGATCCATCTTCTCAATCTGTTTCAGGAAGAACAATCCAGCTCTTGACTGATGATCATTGGACGTTGCGGAGACTACGAATCTGTAAGCCTGTTTGCGGCCGACCTTGTTGGCAGGGCAATCTCAAAAAAACCTCACGGTGTTTTTGGATTTGCGACAGGAAGCACCCCTGAAGGACTGTACAAGCTGCTCGTTGCCCGTTATCAGCGTGGTGAGATCTCGTTTGATCGGATGACCACGATAAACCTTGATGAATATGTTGGCCTTCCTTCCAGCCATGAGCAGTCCTACGCCGCTTTCATGCAGCAGCATCTTTTTGGGCAGGTCAACATAAGACCGGAGTCCATTCACTTTCCTGAAGCAGGTCCGGATCCTTCCGAATTTGATGAATTCATTCGAAATGCAGGAGGGATTGACCTGCAGATTCTGGGAATCGGTGCAAACGGTCATATCGGGTTTAATGAACCGGGATCTTCATTCCATTCCAGAACCAGGGTGGTATCGCTTGCCGAGTCCACCATCCGGGATAATGCCCGTTTTTTTGATTCTCCGGATGACGTACCCCGTGAAGCAGTCACCATGGGGATCAAGACCATCATGAACGCCCGCAAGATCGTACTACTCGCCTCTGGAGCCGGCAAAGCCGATGCCGTTGCACGATGTCTGAGAGGCCCTCAAACCGAAAAAGTGCCCGGCAGCTGTCTGCAGGCACATCCCAATGTCACGGTGATTCTGGATCATGCTGCAGCTTCAAAGCTTAATGACAAAAACTAAATATCTGACTTAACTGTGATACTCATACTAGAAGCAAATACAGAACAGGAATCTGCGCAATATGGACTTCTGGCGCGTTACCTGAACTCGCTCATAAATATCACCTATGAGGTCCGGCATATCCAGGGGGCAAACCAGCGTTTGACCGAGATCTACCTGCTGGGAGACACCAAATCTCTCTCTGTGGAATTCATGCGAAGCCTGCCCTGCGTGCAGCGTGTGGTTCGTGTACAGGAAGCCTACCGGATACTTGGTCGACATGGGCAGGAAGACTTCCCCCATCAGTTTGAATACAACAAGATCACCTTTGATCAGACCAGTCTCCATGTATTTGCGGGGCTGTGTGCCGTAGACACCCCGGAGCATGTGGAACTTATGATGAAGGCACTCAAGGAAAATGGGCAGGTCTGCACCCGTATGGGAGCGTACAAGCCGCGCACCAATCCCTACTCGTTCCAGGGACACGGAAAGGACTGTCTCCCTCATGTCTTTGAGTTGGCAGGCAAATACGGGATCCAGATTATTTGTATGGAAGTGACGCATGAATCGCATATTCAGGAGATTCACGAGGCACTTGAAGCGACCGGTCATCCTACCGGTGTCATGCTTCAGATCGGAACCCGAAATACGCAAAATTTTGAACTGCTCAAGTGTGCGGGTCGTCAGGATGACTATCCTGTTCTGATCAAGCGGGGATTTGGGATCACCCTAAATGAATCCCTCAATGCCGCGGAATATCTGGCCAGTGAGGGAAACCGGCGGATCATCTTCGCCCTGCGCGGAATGAAAACCAATCTTGGCGACCCCCATCGAAATTTTGTTGACTTCACCCATGTACCGGTAGTCCATCGGCTCACCCGAATGCCGGTTTGTATTGATCCATCCCACTCTGTAGGCAGTCGGCAGAAAAGTCCTGATGGACTCATGGATGTCATGCATGCAACGGCACAGGGAGTCATTGCCGGAGCAAACATGATCCTTGTAGATTTTCATCCGAATCCCGCAAAGGCGCTGGTGGATGGTCCCCAGGCACTGCGTCTGGACGAACTCCCCTTCTTTCTGGAAGATATTCAGATTGCGCGGGATGCCTATCTCAAGCGCGTTGCGCTGGTTCAATCCCGGCAAGCGTCCACATAACCGGTCTCCGCCTGCGCAATCAATTTCTCAATCTCACCGAGTCCTTTGTCCCAGAATTCCGGGTCATGTAAATCAACTCCCAGCCGGCCAACAAGGATATGGGGCCAGTCAGATCCACCTGCCCGCATCAGTGCAATGTACTGGTCCGGGAATTCATCGGGAGATTCAAGATAGCGTGTATACAAGGCCAGAACTAACAGTTCCCCGAATGCATATGCATAAACGTATCCCGGAGTATGCAAAAAATGCGGAATATAGCTCCACCAGCTGCGGTACTGCCCCGTGAGGATCACGCTGTCACCAAACATTTCGGATTGCGTGGTCATCCAGTACTCTGCAAATTTATCGGAAGACAATTCTCCCTGCTCCCGCCTTGCGGTATGAATCGTATGCTCAAACCGGTTCATGGACACCTGACGAAAAACGGTTGCCATGGTATCATCAATCTTGCTAATCAGGAGTGCCAGTCGATTCTGTGGATCCGTCTCCTGTGCCAATAATCGCTGAAAGGTAAGCATCTCTCCGAATACTGAGGCCGTCTCCGCCGTTGTCAGCGGAGTGGATGCCTGCAGGTAGCCCTGCTCCCTTGAAAGAAACTGATGCACGCCATGCCCGAGTTCATGTGCCAGGGTTTGCACATCCCTTGCCCGTCCGGCATAATTGAGCAGTACGTACGGATGTACGCTCGGAACCGCACCATGGCTGAACGCTCCCCCCTGCTTTCCTTCCTGAATCGGTGCATCAATCCAGTTCTCTTCAAAAAAGCGCTCCGCAATTTCCGCCAGAAGCGGATGAAATCCTCCATAACTCTCCAGGGTAATCTGCCGAGCATCCTTCCAGGAGTAGAACGCATGACTTTCTCCGACAGGTGCATACCGGTCATAATCGTAGAGCGGGTGGATCCCCAGAACCTTGCTCTTGAGTTCATAATAACGGCGAACCAGATCATAGCGACTTACGACCGACTGAATTAATGCCTCTGCCGTTTCATCTGCAATCTGGTTCCCCAGGTTGCGGGACTTGAGCCAGTGGGGCAATCCCCGCATGCGGTCAAGGGTGGCTTTTTCCCCTAGAAGCGTATTGAAAATAAAGGTAAGCGTATGCTCATTCACCGCAAGTCCTCTGGAGAAACTTTCTGCTGCGTCTTTGCGCAGCTCCCGATCAGGGGCATGAAGTTTTGTGAGCAGATGTTGCTGTGACAATTCCTCTCCGCGGAGAAAGAATCGCATTCTGCTGACGGTCTCCGTGAAGTAACGCATCCAGGCAGATCTTCCGGTTACGCCCATCTCTGCCAGCACCTTTTCCTCCGCCTCGGAAAGAGTATAGTCCTTCAGAAGCCGCTCACATTCCAAAAAATGACGGTAGGGCACAAGTTCATCATCCTGCATGAGCATCTGCGCATGATCCCCGTCTACCCGCATCCACTCCAACCCGAAAAAAAGCAGATTCTTGGTGATCTGGGTTGAGCATTCACGAACATGCTGCAGAAGTGCTCCACGTTCCGGATCAGTGGTTGCAGTGGACCAGGCGAGATAGGCATACGTTATAATCCGGCCATCCCGCTCCTGGATCTGCTCATACTCAGAGAGTGCTTCTTTCATCTGTACCGCGCTCAGGCCTGCAACCCTGCCTCTCCAGGATCTGCAAAACTTTTCTGCATCAATAATCAATGTTTCCAGATCCCCGCGCAACGCAGACTCATTCGGATAGAGATGGGATAAATCCCATCGCACAGTCTCGGCTCCGGTTGGTTTCATTTTGTTCACCTTTTGGTAAAGTGTAAACGATGTGGAACTCTGACTGCCGCAAATGGTTGTATCCCGCCCAAACCATCCAACGCAATTTTTGATGTCTTATCAGTCCATTGACTCGGTAAATGATTTTGATGCCGTCCTGGAACAGTCCAATTCCGAGACGGTCGCCGTCTTCAAGCATAGTTCTACCTGCGACCTCTCCGCCACAGCAAAAAAGGAAATGGCAAGCGTTCACATCCCGGTCTTCGAACTTGTCGTTCAGACTGCGCGTCCGTTATCCAATCATATTGAAGCGCATTTTGGAATCCGGCATGAATCGCCCCAGGTGATTTTAATTTCTCAGGGGGTGCCAATTCATCATGCATCCCACCGGGCAGTAACCGCAGACAGCATTCACCGGGAGGCGACAAAATAGAAGGATTGCGCCAAGCATCCCGTACCATGTCAATCCATGGCACCGTATTCTGAATCGGGGGCCATCCACTGCCCTTTGTCTTGGTTTCCATTTCAGTCCGGTATAGTTGATTATCAATCAGTTTTTCGATGCTTCTCATTCCATTTGCATACAGCAAGGCATTAGGGCGTTATGTATGTCCCGACGAAGTCGATCAGGGGCTCAAATGTGAGTGTATTTGTACGGAATGCGGGAAAGCCCTGATTGCAAAGCAGGGAGAGACTCTACGGTGGCACTTTGCTCATCAAAGCGATTCAGGCTGTGGCGGGGAGGGCATGGTCCATAAGCTGGCAAAGGAATGCTTGAAAGAATCAGTTACTAAATTCATGAGATTTCCACGCGATAAGGAAAGAAATCCTGACAGTAAATATACCTTGGCTAAGATTGAATCGGTAAAGATCGAGGTTTGGATGCAACGAGCAAATCGGCGAGTAGACGCTGGCGTTCTTTTTGGTATTTACGAAAAAGAGATTGATATCTGGACACTAGTTACGCATTTCAAGGCAGTTATAGAGATTTGTGTCACGAATCCGAAAGATAAATCATATATTAGTGACATGAGCAATTACAGCATACCGGTATTGGAGATGAGGTTGAATCAGGAAGAAATTTTACGAAGGGCAACAAATCAGTTATCAAATCACGATGATCCCGTAAAATCCTCTATGAAGATCCATTTGCTGAATGCATGGAAAAGTTCGTGTAAAAAAGAATGGATTATCAGGAATGGTCTCCCCTCACTATTTAGAAATTGCATCTAGCTCAGCGAAGTTAGGGGGCTGTTCTAATTATAAAGACGTATAGAGCACCGTGTTAGACGGGAAACAAGTTACCTCGTGATACTGGTGCATCCCCCGTAATCTTGTGATACATAATTCTCTTAATAATCTTTGGGTATAAGTCTCTGCAAACCAATTTCCACCATGCCGCCTATTGCTAAGCACTAAACGAATCGCTGTTAGCAGATACTGGGTATGCGCTCTGGCTTCGAATGAAAACGTTTTCATTCGGAACCAGAGAATCTGAACCATCATTTCGTGGGGATTTTTTGGGCCCATGAAGATTCCAATCACAGATTCATCGGAATTCAGGAACGGAATCGGCCTGCCTGATCTGTATGAGGTCAGCGGACATGCTTACAGATCCCCACATGTGCGGCACCGTTCCATTATGGGGCATAGAGTCCAGACTTTGTGATCTAAAACGGCTCAATCCCCTGCACCGGGATTGGGGCTGAAATACTCCTCAAACTTATCCGTCTTGAGTGCAAATTCTTTATGGTCTGGCGCAGGCTCTTTCATTTGGGTGACATTCGGCCAGACCCTGGAATACTTTGCATTGATCTTCAACCATTTTGAATCCGGTTCATCCTCAATTTCCGGTTTGATCGCCTCCACGGGGCATTCAGGTTCGCAGGCGGCACAATCAATGCATTCATCTGGATGAATAACGAGCATATTTTCGCCTTCATAAAAACAATCGACCGGACACACTTCCACACAATCCATATGTTTACATCGAATGCAAGAATCCATTACGATAAAGGTCATGGGTATGATGAGTTAGGGGCCTGGTTGATTCTTGCTGGAATAGCCCGTGTATCCGGTAATGGATCAAGGGTTACCTGCAAATCGCAAATATTCGAGGGATCAAATTCGTGCATATAGCAGCCTGTGGATAAAGTCCAGAAAAATCTGAGGAACGCTTTTCGGGTTGATCTTTGGAGATTAGACTGCTCAAAATAGCCATAGAAGAGAGATTTTTCGCCCCTTGGAGTCTCAAAAAGGGCGAAAAATAGATGGTTTGGCCATCTACGACACGCAGTTGTGCTGTCTAATTCTGTGATCATACTTTATCCACGGGCTGATAGGCCGAGTGTGACGGGTATATGGAATTTGCACAACTATACACCTGGAACACCAGACCTTTTTTCATGAACGATAGATGTTGCTGCTGTCCTACGTCGGCTAATCTTAATCTGGTACATTTCCCGTGACCTCTGGATCGTAATTGAGTATGGGACCCAGCCAGCGTTCAGCAATTCGGAGCTCCATCCCCTTCCGCTTTGCATAATCCTTCACCTGATCATGATCAATCCGGCCAACCACAAAGTAGGCACTCTCTGGATGTGCCAAATACAGTCCAGATACCGAGGCCGCTGGTCGCATCGCATAACTCGATGTCAGCGTCATCCCGATTCGACTTGCTTCAAGCAGGCGGAAGATAGTCTTCTTTTCCGTATGATCCGGCTGACAGGGATAGCCGGGCGCAGGACGGATACCGGTATAAGCCTCTTTGATCAATGACTCATTATCAAAATCCTCATCCGAGGCATACCCCCACAATTCTTTGCGTACACGCTCATGCATATACTCGGCCATCGCCTCCGCGAACCGGTCCGCGAGGGATTTGACCATGATTGCGGAATAATCATCGGCTTCCGCCTCAAATGCTTCCGCAATTCGCTCTGCCTCAGACCCCGAGGTGACCGCAAACGCGCCGATATGATCCTCTGCCTCCGCCACAAAATCAGCCAGCGCAAAATTGGCCCGCTGATTATTTTTAACCACCTGCTGACGCAGGGTAAAGAAGATGTCCCCGGTATCAAGCCGGATATCATCTTCATTCCGTGAAGCGCCCCAAAATCCGATAATCGCTTTAGGTGTGAACCAATTCTGATCAAGAATTTGCTCCATCATTGCCTGAGTATCATTCCATAAATCTTGCGCCGCTTTGCCAATCACTTTGTCTTCCAGGATTTTGGGGTAGCGCCCGGCCAGATTCCATGTAATGAAATAAGGGGTCCAGTCAATGTATTCTGCGAGTTTTTCAAGATCTATATCCTCAAATACTTTTGTACCGATAAAACTTGGGGCCTGTGGTACCGGCGCAGTTAACTTGTACGCGTGTTGCCGGGCCATTTCAATGGAATGGCGGGGCCTTGACGGGCCGCCGGATCGGCGGTCACGCATCCGCTGATACCTGGACTTTATGGTATCCACAAATAACGGACGCTCTTCCTCCGAGAGCAAAGAGGAAACTACTCCAATTGCCCGACTGGCATCACGCACATGGATCGCCGGCCCATTACTGCGTACCGGATCAATCTTCACGGCCGTATGCGCGGGGGATGTCGTCGCTCCCCCAATAAGCAGGGGCTGTTTCATACCCAGGCGTTGCATTTCGCGTGCAACATAGACCATCTCATCCAAACTTGGCGTGATCAGCCCGGAGAGACCAATAATATCCGCATTCTCTTTTTTCGCCTCCGCAAGGATCGCCTCACAGGGAACCATAACCCCTAGGTCAACGATCTCATAGCCATTGCATGCCAGTACGACACCGACGATATTTTTACCAATATCATGTACATCTCCCTTGACAGTCGCCATAAGCACCTTTCCATTGGAAACATTGACCGTACCTAGTTCTTCTTTTTCGGCCTGCATGAACGGGTCCAGGTAAGCCACCGCCGCTTTCATGACACGTGCGGACTTCACAACCTGAGGCAGAAACATTTTACCCGAACCAAACAGATCCCCTACAACATTCATTCCATCCATGAGCGGCCCTTCAATCACATGTAACGGGCGCTCTGCGGCGGCTCGCGCCTCCTCGGTATCCTCAATAATAAATTCAGTGATGCCGTTTACAAGTGCATACTCAAGTCGTTTTCCGACAGGAAGGGTACGCCAGGAAAGATCTTTCTTTATGGATTTTCCTTTTTGTCCCCGGAACTGTTCCGCATAATCAACCAGTGCCTCCGTTGCATTCTCATTCCGGTTCAGAATTACATCCTCCACCAGTTCGCGCAGTTTTAACTCAATCTCATCATAGATATCAAGTTGACCGGCATTCACAATGCCCATATCCATCCCCGCGGGGATTGCATGATACAGAAAGACCGAATGCATTGCCCGACGAACCGTTTCATTACCCCGAAAACTGAACGACACATTTGAGAGCCCTCCCGATATATGACAGCCGGGGCATGTCTTGCGGATAACTCTTGCCGCTTCAATAAAATCAACCGCGTAGTTATTATGCTCTCGAATTCCCGTCGCAACGGCAAAAATATTCGGATCAAAAATGATGTCTTCGGCAGGGAAGCCGATTTCTTCGGTCAGAATTTTGAAGGATCGCTGACATACCTCAATCTTACGCGAGGCGATGTCTGCCTGTCCTGCCTCATCAAACGCCATCACGATAACGGCTGCACCATAAGACATGCAGATGCGTGCCTGTTGACAAAATTGCTCCTCTCCCTCTTTCAATGAAATCGAATTAACGATGGCTTTTCCCTGCACACATTTGAGACCTGCCTCAATCACTTCCCATTTTGAACTGTCAATCATGACAGGCACCCGGGCAATATCAGGCTCGGCAGCAATCAGATTAAGAAAGGTTTGCATGGCCTTGCTCCCATCCAACATTCCCTCATCCATGTTCACATCAATGATCTGTGCACCATTCTCAACCTGCTGACGGGCAATATCTACGGCGGTGGCATACTCTCCATTCTTGATCAGTCTCCGAAACTTCGCCGAGCCTGTTACATTGGTCCGTTCACCAACGTTTATAAATGTCTGGGCAGCAGTACTCATTCCCTGCTCCGATCTTTACAAGTCCAGAGACACTTGAGATAGCAATCATAACTGGTTACCCTATTTGCCATATCAATCCTTGATTTAACCGGCCAATTCAAAGGGTTCCAGACCTGCAAGCCTCAATGTAGTCCTACTCGGAACCGGACTTCTAGGCGGTAATCCCGCAATTGCGTGCGCAATTGCGCGGATATGATCTGGCGTAGTGCCACAGCATCCTCCCAGAAAATTCACAATTCCATCCCGTGCCCATTGCCCAACCTGATCTGCGAGTTCCTGTGGAGACTGATCATATTCGCCCATCTCATTCGGCAATCCGGCATTGGGATAGGCACCTACCCGTGTATCGGCAATCCGGGAGATGGCAGCAATATGCGGACGCATCAGATCGGCACCCAGCGCACAATTAAATCCTACTGCAAACGGTTTGGCATGACGTACAGAATACCAGAACGCTTCTACGGTTTGCCCCGACAGGGTACGCCCTGACCTGTCTGTAATGGTTCCAGATATCCAAATTGGAAGTTTTTCAAGGCCTTCGGCTTCCAGATCAATGATTGCCTTGATTGCTGCTTTACAGTTCAATGTATCGGTAATCGTCTCAATCAAGTAGAGGTGAACTCCACCCTGATTCAGGGCCTTGATCTGTTCACGATAGGCTTGATAAACCGCATCAAACGTCACTTCCCGTGCACCTGGATTATTTACATCTGAACTCATGGAAAGCATCTTATTCAGCGGCCCGATAGATCCCGCGGCAAAACGTGGTTTGTGCGGTTCTTTTTTTGTCCACTGATCTGCTGATACACAAGCAAGTTTAGCCCCCTGATAATTGATATCAATTACAGATTGATGATCCAACTCATAGTCCGCCTGTACTATCGTCGTTGCAGAGAATGTATTTGTCTCCGAAATATCCGCCCCGGCCGCAAAGTAAGCGTCATGTAACTCTGTCACTCGTTCCGGCATTGTTAGGCACAGAATATCATTATTGCCTTTCATGTCCGCTGGATACTCCTCTCTGGAAAACCGTGAACCGCGATAGTCATTTTCTTCAAGTCCCATCCGCTGAAACATGACTCCCCACGAGCCGTCCAGAAGCAGGACGCGCTTTCTGGCGACTGAATAGAGTTGCTCAATGCGCTGTTGGCGCTCCATTACCCAGCCTCGTCCATGTTTTGTTGATAAATCTGCCCACAAGGGTTGTATCCAACCACAAGCAAGTCACCATAAAGCTCCCAATACATGTATTCGAAATTACGCAGGGATTGCGGGGGAATCCATGCTGACCTCTTTTGAGCGTAGGAAAAACGCACCTGACCGCATTTAGCGGCAGATGCCGCACACGAATATGCTGCCCCCAGATATGTACAATAACCCTCCATGATCTGATTACACGACCACCTGCGGCTTCAATCCTAGCAAGCGACAGGTAGACAACGCCAGACTTGCCCGATTGAGCGTATAGAAATGAAAGTCATTCACCCCCTGATCCGATAACTTATGACAAAGTTCAGCTGCGACGTTCGCCGTGATGAACTCACAGGTCACCGTATCTTCATCGGTTCCCTGATACACCTCATGTAACCAGTCCGGCAACCTGACCTGACAAAGGTCCGCCATACGCTTCATTCCCTTAAAATTCGGTTGCAGCATGATCCCGGGCACAATCGGCATTGTTACGCCCCCTGCGCGTGCACGATCAAGAAAACTGAAATAGATCTCCGGTTCGAAGAAAAATTGGGTAATTGCACGGTCCGCCCCGGCATCCTGCTTCGAGCGCAGGAATGCAATGTCCCGATCCCATCCCCGACTGTGGGGATGCTGCTCCGGGTAACAGGAAACGCTGATCTCAAATCTTGCTCCAGGCTCAACGTCGTAGTTCCGAATCCCCTCAATGAGTTCAATACTATCACGGAAACCACCTGGATACTGTTCAAATTTTGCACTGATACCTTCGGGCGGATCCCCGCGAAGTGCCACAATATGTCGTATGCCTGCTTTCCATAAGTCGGTAGCAACCTCCAGTACTTCCTCCTTCGTTGCGTTCACACAGGTGAGATGCGCAGCCGGCAATAATGGGGTATCCTGTGCAATTTTGGTCACAATCCGCTGTGTTCGGTTACGCGTAGAGCCGCCGGCCCCATAGGTCACCGATACAAAGCGTGGTGCCATCGGGGTCAGCCTTGCAACCGATTCCCACAACTTTGCCTCCATGCTATCGGATTTTGGAGGAAAAAATTCAAAAGAGACATTGGGGGAAGGCTTGGACTGCTTCTCCGCAACAGAGAGTCTGCTTATACTGGAATCTGCCGGATGACAGACGCGCCATGCCGCCTTCCAGATAAGCACACTGATACCTTTCTCCAATGTCGCCGGCGGTTCAAACCTTTTAGGCGGCTGCATGGAAAATCCAACATTCTCCATCCACTGCATCATATCATCTTCCTGGATGCCCAGCCGGTAATGCCCTTGGGATTCACGCAGGAACTCAAGTTCATGGGGCGCAAAATCCACGACAATCAGCTGCCCGCCCGGTTTAAGAATCCGTGCTGCCTCCGTGATTACGTCCCCGGGTTTTTCGAGATAATGCAACACCTGATGTATGATCACCAAATCCGCACTGTCACTTTCGAAAGGGGTGTTCGTTACATCTCCCTGCCGTACTCTTGCGTTCCCGATACCGGCACGATTGAGATTTGCCCGGGCTACCGTCAGCATATGATGGGATAGATCAAGTCCCTCGGCCTCCTCCGTATACGGTGCAAGCAGGATCAGCATCCGCCCCGTACCGGTTCCAAGATCAATGATCCGCTCAAACTGATGACTTTCAACCTGTTCAAGAATCGCACGCTCAATCGCTACATCAGGGTAATGCAATGCCCGTAGCCGATCCCAATCTTCGGCAATTTCCGAAAAATAGGAGGAAGCCGATTGTGCACGACTACTGCGTACACGCTGCAGGAAATTAAAATCCGTCGTGAACGGGTCGCTGTTGATCTCTAATTTTGAGAAGATCCCCTTCAACAGCCTGCCGGCCCACCCTCTATGCTGGATTCGGTAAAATACCCATGCCCCTTCAGGCAGCCGTTCAACTAGACCCGCTTGGGTCAGTATTTTCAGATGATGCGAAAGTCGGGGTTGACTTTGATTGAGAATGCGCACCAACTCCCCAACGGCAAGGTCGCCATAGCGCAACAACACAAGGATACGCAACCGGGTTGGCTCGCCCGCAGCTTTCAAACCACCAATCAGTAATCTCTGACAAACGTTCATGAGACTCCATCATAAAGACTTATTTATATAAACTTATCTTTTAATGGAAAGGTTCAGATTCGAAAAATCTTTAACATCTTCTGGGGGCTGATGAGGGGGATTTGGGCCGGATTAGATGGGCAATCCAGAAGTGTCTAGGCACAGGAGCACTGAATCGGCAGGGAGAGGATCTCTATTACGTAACCGCAGGAGTGAATACCATTACCGCCATGGGGGGATGCCAACTAGACTGGTGCGTCGTGTATGGTTCAGAGAAATTCCTGAATGCTCACCCATGAATTACAAATCTCGTCTTCATTGCTCAGGAAGAGAAGACGCATCCCTCCGATCTAATCAACTCCAAAAAACTCAATGACTTCACCCCCATGGCATCACAGACATCTGGAATTTTCGGCCGCGTAAGACTGCCACTTTTGTGCTCGCCAGTTACCACCAGCACATTTATGGACACTGGCAAGCGCAATGACAAAAGGGTCTGCACCTGAACGATTTTTTCGGGTATCAATCAAACGGGGATGTTCTTTCAAAATCTCCGAAACGACGCGCTGAATCGAATCATCCAATGGCACATATAGACCATCAAATTTATTCCCCCAGGCATAGATGGCATCATTTTTTTTAGCCAGTTCAAATTTAACTTCCTCCGACGCACGCAGGTCTCCATTTCGGATTAATCCCGCCAGATTTTTCCAAAGCCCCGGAAAGGCATCTTTTGGATAATAGCGTTGCCACCCATCAAGCAGGGCGCATGTATCAATACTGTACTTTACGCATATGGGGAATCAAAATATCTGGGAGGATCCCATAACCCCTCGCTCAATCTTTCCCAGATGCTTGAACTTAACTCCCAAATACTCGGTAACATCACTGGTGCTAATTTTTTCCTGGTAGCAGGACACCAAGACTAGCCGGATGAATTCCCGGCCAAGTTGACTAAGCGCCTTAGAAGAAGGGGGTGCAAAGCCTCCCTTTCTGATACCAGACTTCTGCAGATATTCTCTATGGATCGACTTGATATGGCTCTCATAGCCTAAGGACGAAATCATTTGAGAATCCAAAAGCCTTCGTAATACCACTTCCCTGGAGACCGAAAAATCCTTCGCCAACTGTTTTAGCTGTGCTTCATTCCAGTTCGTCCCTGAGTCATGTTGAATTACAATTTTGGACTGTAAGAGGGCCGCTGTTGGAACCAACGTTTCTCCCGCAACTGCATTGCAGAACGCCTCTATCTGGCTTTTCTCGGATTGAGATTGAGAATTTTGCAAATCACAAATTCCACCTTCACCTTCCCGGAGAAGAAGGTGACAGAACTCATGGATAAGTGTGAAAACCCGGCCATTCGGAGCATCCTTCACATTCAGCACGATTACTGGCATCAGGCTTTCCGACAATGAGAATCCGCACATCTCTTCTATTTCAACTCCAGGAGCCTGGAACACCAATACTCCATGCTTTTGAATCGCTTCTCGCCATGCATTAAGCGCATCATATCTTCCCCGCCAATTACCCTGTTCTTTGAGAGTGATCCCCAGAAAATCCCTGATACGCCAGACTACATCACCCACGGGCTCGGCAATCAGGGCGCTAATGGAAAGTCGCTCAGGTGTTTCATGAAGTTCTTCTGCGAGTTCCAGTGCAATTTGCCGTCTCTCAGACGCAAGTCGAATTGCAAGTCGAAATTCAGTTGAGGGGGCGGAAAGAAATCCTCCGGGATATCGGCGAAAATCCTTGCGTGCACTAAACTTCCGTGGCGGTTCGTCAAGATAGAAGATCTCCAGAGGACGTTTCGCGGCATTGCCAAGCAGACGGAGTTGGCGTATTGTCGGCTTCGCAATTCCATCCTCCCATCTCCGAACTGTAGTTTCTTTAGTCCCCGTTTTACGTGCGACATCTTCAATTGATAGTCCTGCATCCTTGCGAACCCATCGAAGCAACTCCGGCTTTACGAGTGCACGCACTACTGTTTTCCTGCCCATCTATCTTGACCTTTGATTCTGAATGAACCAATTGCGGAATACCATTCCAAGTGGAACTTGCCCCAAATCATTCATTGACACAAATCTCGTTCTCTTAGCGGATTCCAACAGGGTCAATACCTAAAACGTACTGGCATGCGCTGGTTCGTATTAAATCACTGAACTGTATAGGTCTAAGTTTTACTGGAACCGGGAACAATATAGCGATTACGTCTCTGAATTACACTCACGCTAAAGGGAAAGTAATGATACCAATGTCCCGCAGTCCATATTTTTGCTTAGTTACAAGGATTTTTTTGATCACTGAACAACTGATCAACCACCGTAATTGTGAAATCCTGCCCGATGGACAACATCAATCTGATTACCTGAGCAACATCAATCTGAATAGGTGGGAACTTCATCTGAATACACAATCCCTAATCACGGGTGCATTCAGCCATCTCCTGACCGATAGTTCTTCGTGGGAAAATGATACCTATTACGCACTCTCTGCGGGAGAACTGAGCCCCAAACTCTCCCGTACAGCAATTTTGATGGATTTGTGCTCGTCAGGATTTTCTCGCAACCAGTTTTTCGCATTATCCCGTCCCTGCCCAATCCGTGCATCCCCATAACCATACCAGGAACCGCTTTTGGTGATGAGACCAATATCTACCGCTAAGTCAACCAACTCCCCTACAGAGGAAATCCCCTCTCCGTAAATAATGTCAAATTCAGCATTACGGAATGGAGGGGCCACTTTGTTCTTGATCACTTTGACGCGTGTCCGGTTGCCAATCACTTCGGTGGCATTCTTAATGGCACCAATCCGGCGAATATCCAGTCTCACCGAACTGTAAAACTTCAATGCTTTGCCGCCAGGTGTCGTCTCGGGGTTCCCGAACATGACCCCGATTTTTTCACGGAGCTGGTTGATGAAAATGACAACCACATTGGAACGGTTGATAATACCTGCCAACTTTCTCAGGGCTTGGCTCATGAGGCGGGCCTGCAAACCGACATGGCTATCTCCCATGTCTCCCTGGATTTCTGCGGCTGGCACCAAAGCTGCCACGGAGTCAACGACAATGAGATCAATTGCAGCACTGCGTACGAGGGTTTCGCAGATATTCAGGGCCTGTTCGCCGGTATCGGGCTGAGATATGAGCAACTGATCGATATCTACGCCCAATTGCTCTGCATAAGATGGATCAAACGCGTGTTCGGCATCAATAAATGCACATTGTCCGCCCAGCTTCTGTGCTTCGGCTAGGCAGTGTGTAGCCAGTGTGGTCTTGCCTGAGGATTCCGGGCCAAAGATCTCAACGATACGTCCACGGGGAATTCCCCCCACACCTAGCGCGGCATCTAATGCAATGGATCCTGTGGGGATGGCTTCCACCTGCACAGGTGGCGCATCCCCCATCCTCATGATGGCCCCTTTGCCATGTTGTTTCTCGATCTCTTTGATTGCGAGATCAAGGGCCCGCATTTTAGCATTTTCTTTTGCACTCATTATCTGAATTTGGATTTAGGAGCAAGTGAATCTAACCGTTCAACGAGGTTATCGCCCCTTGCTGGCTTCTATTTTGTGACGGATTTGGAAAAGTTCAACGCTATGCATCAAGTTCCCCCTATAAACGCATCGAACCCCACGAAAGCCACATAATCTCTGATCTGACAAGCAGGATCGTCATCTAGCTTAAGGAATATCATGGACGACAAATAGCCCAACCGCATGACAGGGATTGACAATTTTTTCAACACGGATCGCTCAAGCGGGCTTCGGTAAACAACGATCTGAACATTTTCATACTGTTACTTCGTACAACTCTGTGGTACCGTTGTTCAATAAGTGTATATCTCCATGACCGCCTGCG
This sequence comes from Rhodothermales bacterium, assembly GCA_022820435.1. Classification (GTDB taxonomy): domain Bacteria; phylum Bacteroidota; class Rhodothermia; order Rhodothermales; family Bin80; genus Bin80. The sequence continues at coordinate 809 of JAJEFL010000077.1, read as the reverse complement.
ACCTAACGGGTTGCGTGTTTAAGGAAAATTCAAATGTGATGGGGGACTACAGTCAACGCATTGATTCCCGCCTAATCCTTAAATTAGCATCTCAACTCTGCACTGACCATGTCTAAAATTGATCAACCCTCAAAATCCCGGCAAAGTATCCCCTTGAGAACCGTCATCAAGGTTTCGGTTGACTTATTGGATCTAGATGATCATAACCCACGCTTGACTAATATGGAGGTCCGAGGTTCTGAGGAGAAAATCATCGCAGAACTCTACCTAACCGAAGACCTAAATGAATTGCTACAGTCGATCACTGCGAATGGATACACGGACATTGAGCCGTTCATTGTCTGCAAAAACAATGATCGGTATACCGTACTTGAGGGTAACCGCCGACTGGCTACTGTTAGGCTGCTGCGTGACCCTGGATTGAGCAATAGAGTCTTTGAAGCCACGGGAACCCGAATTCGCGTTCCAAAGATATCCCAACGATATAGAGATACGCTTGAAGAAATTTCTGCATACCGAGTTGCTGAACGCAAAGATGCGGACTCATTTATTGGATTCAAGCATATCAAGGGTGCTGCTCGATGGAGTTCTTATGCTAAAGCAAAGTTTGCCGCTCGCTGGTATAAGGAGAGTGATCTTTCTCTCTCCGAAATAGCCAATCAAATCGGAGATAGGCACGCAACTGTTAAGCGGATGGTCCATGCAATTCACGTATTAGAACAGGCTGAAGCAAAATCGCTCTTTGATATAGAAGACTGTTGGAATCCAAGTTTCAGTTTCTCTCACCTGTACACAGCATTATCACGATT
>JAJEFL010000195.1:0-6541 GCA_022820435.1 Rhodothermales bacterium | reverse complement strand
ACAATGCAGAGGCAGCTGGACTGTCCGGGCGATTTTCAGGACACTCCTTGCGTGTTGGCACCGCACAGAGTCTGGCCCGGCTCGGTGCAACACTCCCACAGCTGCAAACCGTAGGACGCTGGAAAAGTACGCGAATGCCGGTCCAGTACTGCCGAAACGAAATCGCCGGCAGGAGTGTGGTCGCTACACTGTTGTATGATGAATAATGAAAGACATGATTATGTGTAGGAAGACGACATACTACTTTCGCGTTGATAATTTTCAAGGGCAGTGGGATACGCCGTTTTATGAGTATCCCGGAAGCATAGAAAACATGGATAGCGCGGCTTTATTGCAGGATTTTATCAATCGGGCTCGTGCTGGCGATTACAACGCGGAGTTGACGGATAAGGGACTGATCGCGCTGGACACGCATACGCTACCCCCGTGTATTCATGGCTGGCGCTTTATTCTGATGTCATATGTCGGGATGAGAGGTCAACCACAAGCAATTATCGTGATCAATGATCAGGTCGGAAATGTTGCCAGCAATCCGTAACGCGCGTGCGATTGAAGCGACAGGCGAACTGGCTAGATAGCACGGCGAAAGAAATGCTAGATGACACGGAGCATCTACATAAAGATCTATCGAATATCAAGTTGATAGGGATTCCGGGAAAGACGGGGAGACGGCGGAGGCATCTCCGGCGGCAGCAGGGTCAGGCAGAAAACCCGCCCCGCTGCTTAACGTAACCTCACCTCCATTGACGTTACGTCCAGAGCGCCAATGCTCACCGGGACTGATGTATAAGAACCGGCGGACTCGCAGACATGCTCCAGGGTGAACCGGATGTGTGCCTGCGACGGCCTGCATTATAGCCGGCAGGAACTCAGTTCCCTGAAATCCCTGCAATGCATACTACAGGTGCGTCAGAAAAAATGTTCCCAGCATTTAATCCCAGGAAAATGAGCGTATATTATGAATCCATCTTCACAATTTGTCTCTCTAGTTCAGTGACAGGGATGTTGCCCCGTCTTGCAATGTGTGCTTCCCCTATTAGATGTCTCTGGGATTTTGTCAGCTGGAAACTCTTCCTGTGGAAGCACCGCCACTGCCAGCCGTGCCATGTCTGCGTGGATTGGGTGGATCCGCCGCAGATGTTGGACTGGCTCTCCTGGAACCCGTTCCGCAAGCGGTTTGTCTGGGATCCGAAGCGGCATGGTTACAAGCCCCCGCATATTTGCGATGTGTGCAATCGGGGATATTGTCGGATTTTGATATGAGGCGTATAGTGCGATTCTGAGGCATTTTAGTTATGCATCACCCCCCTAATCTCCCCCTATTTGAGGGGTATAGCAGCCTGTGGATAAAGTCCAGAAAAATCTGAGGAACGCTTTTCGGGTTGGTCTTTGGAGATTAGACTGCTCAAAATAGCCATAGAAGAGAGATTTTTCGCCCCTTGGAGTCTCAAAAAGGGCGAAAAATAGATGGTTTGGCCACCTATGACACGCAGTTGTGCAGTCTAATTCTGTGATCATACTTTATCCACGGGCTGATAGTGTCTAGAGACCTTTCTGTGTATCTCAGGGGATTTTAAGCTCCTTGCATTATCTCTGGCACGGAAAAAGTCAAGCCGACACGCCGAAAGGATTCGCTGAGCGCGGTGGATCAAGATTATATAGTAGGACGGTATCGGATGGTTGGGCTTAAATTTGGGCTCACTTTAATCATCCTTTTACAGTCTTATGAAACATTCTTCACCCATTTCTGCATCTAGGCTATATGTTGGCATGGATGTTCACAAAAGAACGATCGCCCTCTGTGTGTACGATTCGGACCGGGGCATCGTGATTGACGAGCGCGAACTGAAGCATGATTTGCCAAAGGTTCGCAAATACCTGGAACGCCTTCAGCGGCGTTCCAGGGAGATTCACTGTTGCTATGAAGCGTCTTCGTGCGGCTATGGCCTCCATCGAGCCCTGGAAGCCCAGGGCATTCGGTGTGAGGTGATCGCCCCGTCTTCGATTCCCCGCCGTTCGGGGGATCGTGTGAAGACGGATCGTCGGGATGCTCAAAAGTTGGCGACCTTACACGCCGCCGGATTATTGACCCCGGTGCATGTGCCGGATCCGGAGCATGAAGCGATACGATCCTTACTTCGTTGCCGTGCGGATTTGGTGGACACGCTGGTTCGGCTCAAGCAGCGGATTCGGGCTTTTCTTCTAGTGCGCGGATTTCGTTGCACGACCGCGAATCCCTGGACGAAGGCGTATTATGAATGGGTCTGCGGGGTTCCGGTGACGGAAGTTGACCAAATTACGCTGCACACCTATCTGAACCAGTTGACCATCCATGAACAGGAAATCCGCAGACTGGAGCAGGAACTGGCGAAACAGGCGGAAAAGGAGGCCTATAAGGGAATGGTTCGCGTGATGATGGCCTTCCGGGGGATCAGTTTGGTGACCGCATTAACGCTGGCCTTTGAGTTGGGAGATCTTCGCCGTTTTTCCAGTGCAAGTCAGTTGATGGCCTATCTGGGGCTGGTGCCGAGCGAATACAGTTCGGGGAGTCGCACACAACGGGGCGCCATCACGAAGACCGGAAATGGACAGGCCCGAAAAGCCTTGATCTCGGCGAGTTGGAAGTATGCGGCCCCGCCCAAATGCGGTAAAGTGCTTCGTGAACGACAGGAAGGGTCGGCGGAGGTGGTTGCTATTGCCTGGAAAGCCCAGAATCGGCTTTACCGCCGATTCCATAAATTGAGCCGTGTGAAATCCCGGTGCGTTGCAACGACGGCAGTTGCCCGGGAACTTGCTGGCTTTATTTGGGCCGCACTACAAGTTGAAGAATCCTTAATTGATACCGACTGAATGCAATTTGAATAGGTTCGTAATTTGTCTTACAAGCATGAACCGGGTTGAAATAATTTATAACTATCTCCTTGCGTTAGCCAATTCACGGAATCGGTGAACACGCGTCTAAAAAAAACACCAACCCCGGAATCCGGCAATTTGAACGATACCTATGTGAAGATCATGACTTATGGAGAGGCGACTGGCACGGTTGGAGGATCCACGACACTCCCTTGCGGTAGTCAATTCATGGAATTGATGAACCCGCGTTTCAAGATAGTGGCAACTCCGTACGAACCCGAAATCATGCATTATAGTCCTCTTTTGGGCCAAACATGCGAATACCAGATTGATTAACCGTCGAAGCCGCCAGGTCGCTTCTCCATAGGTCAAACTAAAACCCTGATGTAACGTTAACACAACATAGCGCCCATTTAGGCTCACCGGATGAGCGTCCTACTATACCAGGGGGTGATTGGGCGGTTGAGCGTACCGAATCCCCAAGCTTTTGACATTCTACAGTCTCCGAGAGGTCACGCCAGGCCAGGTCATTTAGGAGAAAAGAAATACGGATCCATCCCCGCAGCGCCATCTCACACTGATTTACCGTTCAATTTCCTGCTCTCCAGGGGTATGGATGTGCCCTGGCGGGATGTGATCGGGATTGATCACGAAGACGCGGGCAGTCTCCTACCCGTCCAGGTGCATCTGATGCCCTGCCACCCATCCAAGTTCGCGCCGATAGGTTTTCAATCCATTTCTTAGATCTTCTAGATCCGCCGCAAACCGGTCACATTCCTGCATGGTTCTAAGAATGTCGTGTGCAGACTTCAAGTCCGCCATTACGTCCTGCAAGTCCATCCGTTGACCGGCAGAACGAATATGTTTTTTTGCTGTGAGGATCAGAGCATGCCCACTCGCATCCGTATACTCTATCTGTCGAATCCCTTCCAGCCATTCTCCCACGCGCTCAATCCGTCCAGGTGCAACCCGCATCCGCGTACTGTACACATGGAGCGCACTCGCACTTCCATCTCGTCTCTCAGAGACGAAGTCCATCCCGCTCTTTTCATGTGTTTCCTGCAGCACTGTAAGGACTGACGAACATTCCTGCAGGCTTGTGACTGCCTGTCCAAGAAAATGAGACAGCTCCACCGCCCCTTCGCCCCCTGACTGAATCTGATCCGCAATCGCCCGGATGTCCGTGATTGTGGATTGTGCGGAGGCCTCCACTTCGCGGAGTTTACCGCGGGAGAGTTCGACATACGTTCTTTGTGACATGCTGCGCGGCCTTTGTATCGTCAGGGTTCCAGTTCCTGTCCGGAATGATCTAGATGCGTCAGTCCCATCGGCTCCTCGCAGACCGGGGGCTGACGCTCCCGGTCGCGCATCCGAAAATGCAGGACGGTGGTTTTCTCTTCCGGTTCGCCTAACCAGCCCCATTCGAGGGCCAACTCGGCGCTGATGTGCATTTCATGTTCCGCTGACCAAATGCCGCCCTCGTCCGAGTCAAATTCCGGATCCGCCTCGTAGTCAATGTACTTCTGGTTGACCTTCGTCCAGTCCATATAATTCAGTTCCACCTTGACCGCCACGTCCCAGTCCGGGCAATCCCAGTCCAACTGCTTCCAGTCCAGCATGAGTTCGTAGTCCTCTGGGCTTTTCCCTCGGACGCGTAGCCCTTCGCTCCACATCTGCTTCACCAAAGCCCAGTCCACTTTGCCCTGCCAGTCGATCTGGATTTTCTGATTTTTCGCTCTAGATTCCATTATTTCACACACCGGATTAGGTCATTCATGTTCGGCTGGATCAGATTCCCCTTGCCCCCAGTATTCATGATTGTGGACTGTGCAGAGGTCTCCACTTCGCGGAGTTTACCGCGGGAGAGTTCGACATACGTTCTTCGTGACATGCTGCGTGGTCTTTGTATCGTCAGCGTTCCAGTTCCTGGCCGGCATCATCCAGGTGCGTCAGCCTCATCCCCGCCCCGTAATCCGATTCCCCGATCCCCAGTGTAGCCGGAGCATCCGGTTGTACCCCGATCTCTATGGGGGCCTGCTCATATGCGGGCTCAATCCCCATCTGTCTCAGTTCGTTTTCTGCGGCGAGCTCCGCCTCTTCGTGATCAATCCCGATCACATCCCGGAAAGCGATCCACCGCCCCCGGACTCGACATTCTGTCCAGGCATCGCAGAGGGGCCCCCTCCTCCCATCACTTCATTGTCCTCAATTTCCATTCCCGCTGAGGCCCAGTAGTGAAGGACGGGGTACAGAAACTCTTCCATTTCCTTCCCGACCGCCTGCACCGTTGGATCATCATGGCTGACATTGTCCAGCACCCTCTCCCCCACGTATCTCCACGCCAATTCGTGTTTGATCTCATAGTACATCTCGGAGCGCTCCCATTGCGCCCTATCATACACCTCCGCATGCTCAATCGTCATCAGTGCCCCGGCAACCGCCCGCCCCTCCCGCCCCATACCAGACGGACGGTAAAGCTTCGCATCTCTTGCGGCCATACCTCTGCAGAACTCCATCCACTCGCAATATGCCCGGATGCCGGCAGCGCGGGGAATCAGACGCGTTGCTTCTATGGCGGTTTTACCGACAGGCTTCACCTGAAAACAACAGTCCTCGATTGCATCATAGAAGATGGCCCCATCCCGCAAGTGAAGCTGTTCGGCGGACAAAGTAAGACGTTATCGAACCCTATTTTCTTCTGAGTGGTATATTCAGTCAGTTGAGGAGTCTCAGTTTGATGAGTAAGTCACAGAAAAAACCTATTGTGAAGCCTGCTACACGGGAGCGGGGCGAGGCGCGCTATTTTCACGGGCGGGTGAAAATTCTGGATGATTTCAAGGACCTGCTGGGCAGGGCGAAGGCGGGGAACTCCGGTACCTCTATTCTGATTCAGGCGGCCCCCGGTGCGGGGAAAACCGCACTGCTCCATGAATGTGCACGGATCGCACGAGCACAGCGATGGCAGACTGCCAAGATTAATCCAGACGAATTGTTTGATCCGGCGGAGTTGAGCAAGTCACTGCAACTCCCGCTCCCCGCAAAACGTCAGGAAACGAAGATGGGAGGGAGCGTAAAGGTTCTACATCAGGAATCCACATCTGAGCACTATCTCCCAACAACGTTGGACATTCTTGAGTCTGGACGGAAGCCGCTACTGCTCCTGATGGACGAGGCACAGACGACGGCGGCGGTCATTCCGCGCTCCAGACACGAACAGTTCACGAGCGCATTGAAGTTTGTCACGGCGATTCACAACGGCTACATGGAGAGGCCCGTGATCCTGATCGCCGCCGGCCTGGGGGCAACCGAGGCGGCCTTTGATTCCCTGGGGATATCAAGATTTGACCCCGGCTGCCACATCAATCTGGGACCGCTAAGTAAAGGGTCCAGATGTGCGGTCATTCAGGACTGGCTCCAGAAAGAAGGCGGGGCGAGGGGGAATCCAACAGAATGGGTGGAGGCCATTGACCATGAGACGCATGGTTGGCCGCAGCACATCATGGCGTATGTGTGGCCTGCTTTGAAGCAGTTGAAGTTGACCGAAGGGGAGTTGACTCCAGAGGGGCTGAAAACGGTGCTGAAAGAAGGGCGGAAAGGGCGGATTGAATTTTATGAGGCACGGGTGGCTAAGTTCGAGAGTAAGGAACTCCGTTGTATCGCAAATGCCGTTGCAGATGTTAAGCCAGGG
>JAJEFL010000013.1:0-21349 GCA_022820435.1 Rhodothermales bacterium | reverse complement strand
CATAGGGAGGAGAGTATCGGGAATAATGTTACGATATGGACAGTTTCTCGTACGAAAGCTCTCTGAATTCCTCGTAAGAGGCCAAAAACAATAGCGACAACTAAAGAATTTCTAAAGCTATATTAATTTTTCGCCAGCCCTAATGCATTAATGCGGTCATCCGTGGTCTGAGGCCCCAACCATCTACTTCGCCTTGCCCGGCCTCCGCTGCCTTCCTGACCTGACCATAGCGGGGGGAACTGTCGAAGACGAAGTATCGCAATCGCTGGTGGCAATACGTGTGTATTCAAATGATGTTGTCCATCCCCTCCATTAAAATTCTCAGCGACGCTTGCGAAAAAGCAGCTGTCGCTAGACAGCATCATCGTAGAAAGACAAAACCAACATCGTACCCGCCCTCCATTTATCCAGAACCCTGTTCCACCTCTATCCGCTCCAGACCCAGTATAAAGACCGTCTCTCCATCACCAAACTTGGGGGCAACAAACATGAAGCAGAGAATAAACGTTTTCTCAAAAAGAGGCAAGACCTGAGCCCTGCTGGGCCGAGATCTCGTAGTCTGGTTAATTACTTGGTTCATCCATATGGACGAACCTTCCTCTCTTTTTGCCTCCTCAGTATACGGTATTCTCAGGTAGTTGGAGATTTCTTCTGAGCAAATTGATGCCGTCCGAAACGGGAAATTGAGGATTCATTTTTTCGACATGAATGGTTTCCGGGCATCAACTCCCAGAATCTCGAAAGCCTTCTGTTGCGTCTTGCTGACCGTCTCCAGCATGATCACTTCTTTCTCCGCGTTCGCCCCTGTTTTCGGACGCACAACCAGTCGGCAGAGTCCCGCAAGTTCGTCCATCAGACTCAAAAAATCCATCACCTTTTCGTCCTGTTCCCTTTGTCTGGTCTGAACTTCCCCTTTCGCCTTGGGCAAAGATCCGGCCCACTCCACTATATTTTCACGCTGCACCTTTTTTTTCGCGGGATCATCCTCTGCATACAGCATCGGTGCCAGTTCCCGGCGCAGATGATACTCTACGTAATAAGCCAGCATACACAGAAAGACATGCGCAATCATCCGGTCTTTTTTTCGATGATACGTCGGACATGCATGGTGCGAGAGACGATTCATCGTACGGGAGGCAAACTCAACCATGGATAAACGCTTGTAATTCGCCACTAATTCTTCCGGTTCCGGCCCCTCCTTCATACTGGAACGGATTGCATACATGCCGTCAAGTCGCTCTGCCTGCGCAATCGCCTCCGTATTGCGGATGTAAGAAAAATGTCCATGCCGGATATCCAGCGTAAAAAATTTCCACATTTTGTGCTTCCCCACCACGCTCCCGACCCGCACCCCAATGGCTCCCTGATCTTCCAACCTTTGCGCCTTTCGCCTTGTCGCCTGCACAATTTCATCCAATGCTTCCTCCGTTCTGGCCAAAAATTCTTCCCGCTGCCGTTTGCCCTTGTCTGCCTGCAAGGGATTCCTGTATAGGAGCAGACGCTCTTCCGAATATAGATGACTGCGGACTTCCACTAAATCCTGATCATCAAACAGGCTCATTTGAATATTTTCCTGTTCCACAATCTTGCGAATCTAACTCTTTTTCATACTGGTGATCCAGTCCAGCCCTGCGGGCATAACCTCCTCCTGGATGTGCTTTTGCTTCAAGATCTCCCGACCTCCCACCAACACCATATGCTTGAGTTCAAAGGTTTTCTGAATTTTGTCCACCTGGGTACTGAGGAACTTTCCATCGCCGGTATTATCGGAAAAGACATCCACCGACACTGGACAGCCATCAGGGGCGGTCATCAGGCCAATAGCAATCTGCTCTGTGCCTGTCTTCCTGTCACGGTCGTACTCAGAGGAGGTAATTTCACTTTTCTTGTCATCCATATAACTGCCTGCGACATCACAGAGTACCATGCCTGACTCGGTGAGATGCCGTTTAGCCAGACGGCGCTCAATGGCCGTCTTGCGTTTGACCAGTTTCCCCATCGCACGATAGAGATCATCCTGATCCACGCGGTTGAGGGCAAGTTCATCATTGAGTGTGCTGGCGTTACTGGCAACATCCAATATGGTACTGGTCGCCAGATTGCTTTGCTCCAGCACCCGTACAGCAATCATACCCAGCACCAGCCGACGAAAGCGGGAATTGTTTGGGGCAATCAGGCTCGGAATATTCAACTTTTCCATGATCCCCAGGACCGCAGCAACATGTCCATGAGGGGTATTGCTGACAATGGTAAATGCATCTTCAACGGAATCAACGGCAATGCCCCCTTTCAAGAGGATTCGGATTCCGTCAATGACCGGTTGAGGGAGTTTGGTGAGATTTGCGAGGGTGATTTTCTGGGTTTTTCCGTCGATCCATTTGGACTCACGGATGAGGATGGTCGGGGACCAGCGGCGGTTCTTCACGGTATCAATAAACATGAACAAGAATAGATTGGTTGGTAATTAATGTCTATAACTAGACGAATGTACGGAAATGCTCACTCAGTCAGAAGGCCACTCATATTCTTTGAATTTCCACACTTCTCGAAGTCTTTGACCGCCCCTGAAAAAACCGCATGCCAATAGTGATCCATGTGAAACTTGCTCTGGTTGACAAGGCCTGCAAATTGAAACCCCGCAGGTACCGTTCATTTGATCCCCGCATGACCAGAATTCTGACCGGAACACTCGCCAAGACTCAATGCACGAAGAACGTAATGGTGGAACTGCCGGCTGATGAATCACTGAATCTCAATGTAGAAGATCTAGAACCTGTAAATAACAGGCAACCGTTTCTCATACTGCAGACTACATCCCAAGCTGCCCCTTCATATCGTCCATCAACGTATCATCAATCACAGAAAGATTTTTCGCCCGGGCATAATCTTCAATGTTGCGCTTCACCATCGGCTGAACATAGGCTGGAATTGATTCCAGACGTGTTAAAGCCTCCGAGGTCCAGGTAAAAGCAGATTCCGTCTCCGCCGATGCAATCGCATCACTGATGACCCCGGTAAAGGGACACTTTCCACCGGACGGAGCAGGTTCCGAAGCAGACTCTTCAGGGTTTACCGCCAGATTGGAACGTAACGTCTCCATCGGCTCCGCGGGAGTCGTTCGGCCGCCAATCTTGACCCCCAAAGAACGTACCATCTGGGTTTCGGCCTTGTTCGTCAGCATAGCCATCTGAACATCACACGCAGAACACTGATACACAATAGACATTGAGCCGTCAAACGGGCCATGCGTCGAGTGCAGGTTCATCGGCTGATCACAGGGGACACAAAGAAATTTCATGAAAATTCAGATTTAATCCAGAACACCATGCGCTGCGTAATTTCTAAGATCGCAGCGGCTGCCGGCTTGGATGGATGATGTTTAAGGTACGATTCGCCGCTGTCCAGACAATAGGCAAGCCCCTGATCATAAGGGATCGCCCCCAGATACGGGACATTATGTGCCTCCGCCAAGTCCTTTACTGTGGAGTCTCCCCTGAAAAACTGATCCCGGTAATCACACGCCGGACAGACCATCGCACTCATATTTTCAATCACCCCCGCCACCCTGACCTTGGCAATTTCCGTCGCCATTGAGATTGAGCGTCCAACCACCTTCATCGCCACTGATGACGGGGTTGTCACGACCACAGTACCCGATAAATTGGGGAGCAGGTCTGCCAGATTCTGGAGACGCTCCGCACCTGGAGGCAGATCAATCAATAAGACATCCAGATCACCCCAGTCCGTGTCCGAAAGTAACTCCCGCAATGCACTCATCTCCACCATGGAGCGCCAGGTATACGCGCCCTGCTGCGTATTTGCCTCCCATACAAGCGGAGTATATTCGCTGGGCAAAAACATCCCCATAGACATGACCGGGATACCAGACTCATTCCGGGCCGCCGCCATGGAACCGTTCCGGGACAAAGGCTTGAAATCAGAAACCCCCATCATCTGCATCATACACGGCCCGTTCAAATCGGCATCCATGACTCCCGTACGAATCCCGCTCCGGGTTAAGGCATCTGCCATACTCGCAGTCACCGTGCTTTTTCCAACCCCGCCCTTTCCACTCATCACCGCAATCATCGTTCGGATCCGCCTGAGGCGCTGATTGAGCCGGTCAAGTTGTTCGGCAACCTGCCCCAATACATCGGAGCCGCCATCGGTCGCTATATCGTTGTAGTTCTTCACGGAGCCTCGGCTGCCTGATCCCTGATCATCTCCTCCATCAATTTTAACCCCTCCCTGATTCCCTCTTCCGTAATCGCCAGCGTAATCAGATCCGTCTTTCGCTCACGCGCAACGGCTTCAATCCGTTCCTTGGTACGGGTCCGCATAAATCCCTCAGGAACCCGATTCAGGCGTACATGCGCGTCCGGTACCCACATAAATTCTCCGTCCTGAACCAGATCCGCCATAGCCCTGCGGGCTGGTGCATCCCGGGATCCGCCATCATGCTTGCCCGGGGTCTTCAAATGTCCCCCCGGGGTGAGATTCTGCAATTCTTCCGCAGTCCCTGCGATCACACTGCGCACCATGTCCAGGGTGATGGTCGGGACACGCTGCACGCGGGCACGCTTTTCAATCTGCGCTTTCGCGCGGCGCATCTGGTAGCCGTCGGGAATCGTACGAAGTTCCTTCAGTGCATCCTTGCTCCACTTCAGACGGACATCGTCAAATGTATCCTGCTCCTGCGTCCCCCCCTCCAACTTGGCCAACTGATCAATCGCCTCCTTGTCCAGTTTCTGAAACGCCTCCGCAGAACTGCCGCACACTGCGCACCGTACCGGCTCGAAATCCCGCGCAGCATACCCGCATCGGCTGCAAATCCAGGTCACCGAGTCCTTCGCAGCAATTTCCTTGGCGGCCGTGTCCTCTGCAATGATCCCCATCTTGATCATCGACGAACGGGGCAGGATATTGCCCATGGCCTGCTCTACAATTTTGCGGGTAATCACAGAGTGGCCCCGCTCCATTGCCCAGCGGTGGATCGTAGTCCGCGCAATTCCACGCGCAAAATCAGGGGCTGTATTTAAGAGGCGGGTCGCCGGCTCCGTCCACAGCATGGACTCCTCTGCACTCACATCCACCGGGGGAATGTAGCGCTGGCTGGATAACAGGATATTACAGGGGGCCTGACGGAGGAGATTTTCGGTATTGCTCCCAATATCCATATCCTCGTCACTGTGCACGCCGATACGCCCCAATACCAGAAGCCACGGATTTTCGCGCCGCACATACTGGAGCATCTTCTCAAATGCCTTTCCATCCAGAAGTGTGATCTTCAGGTTCACTCCCGAATCGGCGGCGATCCGCCTTGCAATATCCAGATGCGACTGGTAGATCTTGGCCAGCCCGGTGTCTATCACCTCTTCATGGAGTTGCTCCTGCTCTTTGAACTTAAACACCTTCGAAGCCTTTTCGGTGAGCACATTCACAATGCTGTTGAACATGGCATAATGCAGATAAGGATCGTACACCGATACCGCCTCCACCTGACGCCCCGTCTTTTTGCCCAGTTCCAGCGCCGTACGCAGCCCCGCAAACGATTCCGGACTGCCATCAATCCCGACCACAATATTGCCCACAGGCGTTCCATCTTCGGTCACATCTTCCAGATCCACCTTCTTGATCACCAGCGTATCGGTCCGCACCCGTCGCGTAACCCGCTCACAGACACTCCCCAACACACTGTCCTTCACCGCCCCCAGCCCCAAAGCTCCCATGATGACTAACTCATAGTCGCTCTCCTCAATATCTCTGGCAATCACCTTCCAGTTCTTTCCATCGTACATCTTGGGCTCAAACGGAATCCCCGCTTCTTTGCACCGCTGCTCTGCAACCACCAGATAGGAATCGCTGATGAGTTCCAGCCCCATGGTGATGAGCGTATCATGGATCTTTCGCTGCTTCTCCATTGCATCTTCAATCAGATACTCTTCGGGGAGCGTGTACTCCATCTGCTTGAACCGGTAGTCATGCATCCGGGCTGCATATGCATGGCTCGCCGTCACAGTCGACTCAAACCGCCCCGCCAACTCAATGGCCATATCCACCGCGCTAATGGAGTGCTCCGAATTGTCAACCGGAACAAAAATTTTCTTGTACATGGGTTCGGCGATGCTTTACAAATCAGTAGGTATAAGGAATTCGGTCACGCACATACCGAAGCCGGTCAATCACATATTCCATCCCTGAATAATCATGCAGGGTTACAGCATTCAGCAGGGCTGCATCCAGAAAGGGTTCGCAATCCGGAAGATCCTTTGATGCCTCCATACAGGCAATGAACCGGCTGAGTTCGTAGCGAACCTTCACGAATTGATTCCACAGATCGGAATCCGGATCCTGTCTGGCAATCCACCGGCTGAGGCGCCGGACTTCCAGGCCAAGGATCGGCGGCACCATCTGGCGGAACTGATCAACCGGAATGTATTGGATCTCGTTTTCAACCATCATACAGACAGGGGAACCCCGGCGGCAGTATCATCAGGAATAGGCTGGATTGCGTCAAACTCACAGGCAACCAGACATTCGGTAAAGTCCGTACATGTATCGTCAATCACATAGATCGGATCTCCGACATGGATCGCATGAATCGGACACATGTCTACGCATTCATCGCATGCGGTACAGGAATCAGTGATATAGTAGGCCATCGCTACACCAGATGCGTGGGCTTTTTGTACACATTCGCCGGCATCCCTGCAAACCCGTTTGTCCGCTTCATCCCACTCAGTGCACGGCTCATTACCTCGGTCGTGACCTTCCCGATTCCTTTACTCCTCGCATAGGCTTCCACACCTTTGCGCGTCTTTTTCCGGATAAAACTGATCGGGATCCGCATCAGACGCTCCTCTGCAGACGGGGCCCACTGCAATGCGGACTGCGATAAATCCACACCTGTCGGCTGATATCTGCAGGCAGGATCCTCACTCAGATAATCACCCGTTGCCGCAAATGCACGACACCGGCAGCCACCACATAATTTCTGGAACTCACACCTGCCACACCGCCCCTTCAACTTTGCCGGGTCTCTGAGTTCTGCAAATACCGAAGAATCATTCCAGATGGTGGTGAACGTCTGCTCCAGCACGCTCCCCGCCACCACATCCATATACGGACAGGGAGTCACATTCCCTTCGGGGGTAATCCTGCAGTACTCGGTTGCCGCCATGCAGCCGCCGCTTTCCATCCCGCCCCGCCCCTTTTCATAAGCGATCTGCTTGAACTGCGGAGCACATTTGCTGCGTACGAGCATGGGACGATAATCGTCCTGCCAGTCAATCAGTCTGGTGAGCATGGACTCGGTTGCCGCAGCAGACAGATCCGTCATACCCTGCCCCCGGCCCGTCTGTACCAGAAAATACAGATTGAAAGACCAGGCACCGTGCTCACGCGCAAAATCCAGAAGATCCGGAACCTCATCGTAATTCTCCTCCATCACCGTTGTCTGCACCAGCACTTCCAGCCCTTCCTCCTTACATACCCTGAGTGCACGTACCGAATGCTGCCATGCATTGCGACCACCCCGGAACGCATTGTGGCGGTCCGGATCTGCGGAGTCAATACTGATTCCGACCCCCTGCACCCCGCACTCCACCATCTTGCGGGCCACTTCTCTGGTCACCAGTACACCATTGGTTCCCATCACAACCCAGATTCCCATGTCACTTGCCGCTTGCGCAATCCTGTAAATATCCTTTCGCAGGAGTGGTTCGCCGCCGGTAAGGATGAGCATCTCTGTGCCCAGATTCTTCATCTCGCTGAGCACCTCCATACACTCATCAGTAGTCAACTCACGCTCCGCAGCCCGACCGGCAGATAAATAGCAGTGCGGACACTGCAGATTACACTTTTTGGTGAGATTCCATGAAACCAGCGACGGTATGTAGGTCTTTTCGCTCACCGGTCAGGTCTTTTTTCTGCGGCGTGCCCGGAAGCGCACCAGCCCAACAATGGCAACCTCGGCGACCAATACAATCAAAAACCACTTCGCCATCGGAAGCGCTGCAGATTCCGTCTCCATCGGCTCCAAATACAGATGATACCAGGCAGATAAGCCCCGCTTATTGCCGCGCTCTGCATTAAAGCCATCCCATGCCGTAAAGGAAATCGGTACGAAGGCGGACTCCTGCATCCTATAGTCACCCAGGGTTCGGGGTCCCTTCAGCCGGACGGTCCAGACTCCATCTTCGTACGCTGCAGTTCGTTCCAGTTCCACTCCGTTATCGGTAATCCTGCCTGCTCCCTGCCCCGTCAATACCACCGCCGAATCCGTCGCCAGATCTGTATACCAGATTGTCATCGGAAACTTACTGTCTCCAAACATAAAGTAGGGACGCTCCAATCCTTCCGGGGTGCGGGAGGGAAGCAGTACGGCAACGGCATCGGACCAGCCGCCGGTCAGCGTATCCGGCGCTGTCGCATCAAATACCTGCACATCCACGGCCGGGTGATTCCTGCCTTCGGTTTCCGCCGTCATATCATGCCACTGAAGTTCAATCGCAATCTCCGATTCATTGTAGACCCCCTTTACACGGATCCCGTTCACGCCCGGATAGAATGCCCGGCCGGGCTCAATGATCTGGCCCACAATCGGAAAATACGCCCCCGTCGCATTTGCAAATAATTCATCTCCCAGCTCCAGTTCGCCCGTCTGCCCCCGTACACTGACCACCGTGCCATAGTCCGGCTCATCTCTCGATAGTGACCACACATAGTCCACCAGTGCCCACCGATCCTCCTCCTCATTGATCGTCTGCAGGTAGGAGGGCATCGGAGTTCCGTTCAGGCCGGTCATAAACGTGCGGTACACATCTTCACGGGTTGCACTTGCCCGGAAGGTCCACCGCTTCGTCATATCTGCCGGGCGGATCGGAAAGCCCCAGTCATCGACGAGTTCGGGGGCACTTGGGCCATTGCCGCGCCCGTTAATCCCGTGACAGTCGGTGCACTGATTCGCCTCAAAGATCTCTCGACCGCGGGCGAGGTGCA
This sequence comes from Rhodothermales bacterium, assembly GCA_022820435.1. Lineage (GTDB taxonomy): Bacteria > Bacteroidota > Rhodothermia > Rhodothermales > Bin80 > Bin80. Next base: position 12,349 of record JAJEFL010000013.1, on the reverse strand, counting down.
CCGGATCGTCTGAATAGGACGGAGCCTTGGGGATGTCCACAATGGTCGGATTGCCGTAGGGCCCCTCAAACAAAGGCTCAAAAGTCTTGAGATAATAGGCCAGTCCGGTGATTTCGCCTTCGGAAAGGATCCCGTCCCATGGCGGCATGCTCGTATAGGGCATGCCGAGGCGGATGCTCCGTTTGATATCTTCGGTTGTCGGAAGTTCGCCGCTCTCGGTAGACCGGAACTTATAATTCCCTGATGTAAAGTCCCGGGGTGCCGGTCGCAGATAGGAGGTCGCAACCGCATTGGCATCTCCTGCATATCCGTGGCAGTGCGCACATTTGATGTCATAGACCTCCTTCCCCTCTGCACGCTGCGCTTCTGTGCCCAGATCATTCTCCTGCATCGCCATCGCAGGATATGCAAACCAAATCAGCAATAATGGCAGTAGCGTTCGCATCTTGTTTTCCAGTTAATGAGGCATGCCCTGTGCACGTGGTTCATAGCCTGTATACTCGTACAGAAACAGAATCACATCCCAGATTTCTTCTTCGGTCAGAAACAGTTCCCAGGCGGGCATGGCACTAGACCAGGGGGTTGACTCGGAGGGGAGTCCAGGGGCTCCTTTTGCGATACGCCAGAACAAATAGGATTCCTGAAGCATCGCAATCGTCGTTGCATCATTGAAATTGGCCGGCAGTGGATCATAGCCGTGTGCAAACATTCCTGCCCCCTGCATATTGTCTCCGTGACAGTAGAAGCAGTTCTGAAAATAAATCCGCCGCCCGTTCGCAACATGCGCCGCAAACGCCGACTCGTCGGTATGCTCCAGCTCCCGGTATGGATTGTTCGCGGTTGCCAAATCAATGGAGTTCCCTGCAAATGTGATGGAAGATGGCGGAGGGGGATGGATCGTCCGGCCGCTGGAGGGGGGCTGCGGCGCTTCATTCATGCTGGCATACGTCCAGGCGGCAACCGCCGCGGGGATGGCAAGAAGAACCATCACCAAAGCAGTGCGGTACTCTCTGGCTACCATGAACCGGACAATGGACCGTTGCGCCTCCTCTAATTCCTCATTATCTGCCGACAGGTATGCCATCAGCGCAATCGTAATGATCGCCATGAACAGCACGATAATGGAATTCGGGAGCGGGGGGGTAATTCCATACGAAAAAGCAGCCCAGAGCGCAACCCACCAGATTCCCAGCCAGGCGATGCGATTGAGTTGGATCCAGCGCGTTAACACCTGCTGAATCAGAATCATCACGGCTGCAATTCCTAACAGTACAAATAAATTCATTGTGTCAGCTAGAAGTCAGTTCACAGAGATTACATGGAGGCCAGATAATCCACCAGTGCCTGCAGTTCCGAAGTGGAAACCTGCTCATAAAAATTGTTTGCATTCAACATTGTTGACATCACCCCCTCCACATACCCTTCGGCAATGACCTCATCCGGATCTACGATGGCCTCGTAAATCTCCGCGCGGGTCATGCGCTGTCCAAGGCCTTGCAGTGTGGGCCCTGCCCCGGCGGTTCCGTCCAATGAATGGCAGGTATTGCACAGATAGGTGGTAAAAACCGTTTCTGCGTCCCGGTTGCCGCCAACCGCAACGGCGGGGGCCGCATCCTGCGCCGGGGCCTGCCCCTGCCACTGCAGCGCGGTCTGCATCGTGACCGTCGGCGTTCCTCCAAGCGACTGCAAATAGGCAATCACGGTCAGAATTTCCTGATCCGTTAACGCAATCGGGGGACGGGCAACATTCGGCATGCCGGCAACATAGCCCTCGACCACATAGGCATTGGGGTCATACATGGACTCTGCCAGATAATCTACATCACTCTGCCCCGGGACGCGCTCGGCGGCAATCGCCCCGATATTGTCCAGATCCGGAAACCGAAGACCCGTTCCGTGATCTCCCATCGTATGGCAGGTCAGGCAGGTCCCTTTGCCTGCAACAATTTCCTCGCCAATCGGGATCATCTCTTCAATGGTCAGATCACTGGCGATCTCAATATCCTCCGGGGGATCCGTCCGTTTCTGCGGTACCCATAAACTCACGTACCAGTAGAAGACGCTGACCACGATGGTGAATCCAAATATTTGCAGGGCCTGTTTCACGGAATTAGGAGTTTAGTTGTTAAGGATCACGCGGGTTCAATGGAAACGGTGGCTTCCCCCTCATTCCACCGGGACCCTGATTTGGGGGCCCAGTCCTTGCGACCGGAAAGACCGGCCAGAAAGAAGACAATGGCAATGAGCAGGAAGAAGACAATCACGATCGCACTGACTACGCCCCCGGCAAATCCCAGCGTCGGCGTAAATGCATCCACCGAGGTATCCCGCATCACGCCATACACATGCCAGTGCTGCCGCATTCCGGCTCGCACATACCCCATCAGGCCCATCAGCCAGGTAAAAGTGATGGCGAGGAAGAACAGGGCATACTGGGATCGGGCAGAGATTTTTCCCCAGACGATTTCGCCGCGGGACTTTGCATTCCTGAACAGGAATAGATCAATCACCGTCACCGAGACCATCGCAAACAGGACCGACAGAACCTGTGGACGGCTGAGCCCGATCCGGGTTTGTGCATCTACAAAGTATCCATACACGCCAAGGAAGACTACATAGATCACCACGACCGCAAAAATACCGAACTGGATCCAGTTGCCGGTCCTGGCCCAGGAGACCGTTGCTTCCTTATTGGCCCGGCGATAGAGCAAAAAACTGACGTAGGTGGTAAGAATCAAAAGATTCACCGCGGTATTCTTTGCACTCATGACTCCCAGCACATTCAGAATAGGGTGATGGGAGCCGCCCATTGCGCGGGCTTCCTCTACGGTTGCGACGAGCGAATGCGGTGTCGCCCAGACAATAAAGCAAAGTGTAATGACCCCCAGAAGGTACTTGATAAACCCCCGAAAACGCTCTGCACCCGGAATTCGGGCCATACTCAGCCAGAGATAGTAGTTTGCCGCCAGAAACAAATTCCCGATCAGGACCGCCTGCACAATGAAAAGCCACGAAAACGTCCCTCCCATGAGCGTAATCCCCAGACTCTGATCATAGGCATAGATCTCTACCCCCAGCCAGTATCCCGCAAACGGGAGCGGAAGGAGTGCACAGATTGCGACAAAAATGCCGATATATCCCATCCAGTCGTAATGCGCCTTGGCCGCCAGCGTCTTTGCTCCCAGAAACTTGAATGCACCATACGCCGCCCCGATCGCACCACCGAACGCGACATTCGCAATCAGCCGGTGGATATTGATCGGCATCCAGGTGTAGTTATTGATCGCTTCCCAGAGGCTGGTCAGATTGCCCATATCATCAATGCCGTTGGGCGTATTCATAAAGGTCAGCCAGGCATTGGCGATAAACATAATCGCCGTCCCCACAAGGTTGAGCATCAAGCCGACGAAGAGATGCAGGCGGGGAGAAAGTTTTCCCCAGCCGTAGTAGTACGCATACAGAAAAAACGCCTCCAGGAAAAAAAGCAGTACATATGGCAGGAAGGTCCAACTGAAAATCTTCACCAGGTACTGTGTCAATGCCGGATAGAACACCAGCAGCCCGAACGTGAGCAGCGCTCCGAGCGTGGCAGTAAAGGAGAAGGATACGGAAAGGAGCTTCGTGAAGTCGTAGGCCAGTTGATCGTAGCGCCTGTCTCCGGTCCGATACCCGATGAATTCAATCACCAGTGCAAACATGGGGACCGCCAGCACAAACGCGGCAAACATCAGGTGCAGTTCCGCGACGGCCCACATCAGCACACGGCTGCTAATGAAGGGCAGCGCCCGGTATTCAGGGTCTGCCTCCTGCGGCATCCCCCATGCCGGGCCTGCCGCCAGCGCCAGCAATACAAAAGCCGCCAGACCTGCGGGGAGGCCTCTCCACCATGCACCTTGACAGGTGGTATGCACGACCGGAATCGAATCAGTAGTCACGATAAAGACAGTTCTGTGAAGAGACGGTTAAGTTTTCCCAAATATACAATGAATTTTGAATTCTCCAAAATTAACCGCTGATATCATGTTATTCCTTAAATTAATCTATCTTCACAGAAACTTCATAATTGGCTTGGTCGAATGCTCCAAAGATTTAACGCTTGGCTTGACGAATACCGTGAGATCGCCTTTGATCTGATCCGGATTTATCTGGGCATTGGATTGCTCGCACGGGGCATCCTCTTTTTGATGAACGCTGCCACCTTCGTCGCACTCTTGCCCGAAGATGCACCGATGTGGCTGCACGCGGACTGGGCGCATCTCAGTGTCGCGGGGGTCCATATCGCAGGTGGGCTGGCGATCACCGCTGGGATCTGGACCCGCATTGCGGCCCTCTCGCAGGTCCCGATCCTTTTCGGGGCGGTCTTTCTGAGTCTGGGCAGCCTTTTTTCGGCAAACCAGTCACTGGAACTCTCTTCGCTTGTCTTCTTTATCCTGCTTCTGGTTGTGATTTGCGGATCCGGCCGCTGGAGTATTGACCGGAATCTCCAGGCCTCGCAGAATGAACTCCAGCGAATTCTGGCCAAGCTTTATCCCTTTCGCTCACATGCCTTTGATCTCTTACGCATGTATCTAGGCCTTGGGCTGCTTGTACGGGGGATGCTCTTCATTGCCGATGCCAACAGTTTTCTGGATCTGATTGGGGCACACCCGTCCGATATACTCCGCTCAACCGTCCTTTTGCACTATGTCGCGCTCTCCCACCTGCTTGGTGGATTCATGCTTCTCACCGGACTGCTTTCCCGAATCGGGGCCCTCATCCAGATCCCAATTCTGATCGGAGCCGTATTTGTCGAAGAAATGTCCGGGGGGCTGACTGCGGGGACGCAGGGCTTCGAAGTAGCGATGCTAACCCTGTTTCTTCTGATTTTGATCTTCCTCTATGGATCCGGGGACATCTCCAGCGATCACTACCTGTTTCGACAGAGTACGGACCCGACACCGACACGGACGACGGTGTCCGCACATGCCGCGAAAATCCTGAGCCAGGATGTTCCGGAAGATCGCCAATTTGCGGATCCCGTTGAGATTCTCGCCGTCCCGGAGGCACTGACCTCCGAGGAATCTATCCATGAAATCCTGTCCAATCCTCACATTGTGGCTCAGGCGCACTACAGTTTCTGGGGCTGGGCAATGTTTTTACTTGATGTCACCCCGCAGCCCAAAGAAATCACCTTCAGGGATGTACACACCGGGAAAATCCTGCGCCGCAGCAAAGATCCCCGTGTTCTTCAGCAGTTCAGGTACCATTAACCCCGGTGCGCCGAAGATACACATCCTCTTTTGCACGCATGATCCGCCGTGCTTCAGGTGTATGGTCCTCATATCCCATCAGGTGGAGGAGTCCGTGCACAATATAGCGGCAGGCCTCCTGGGGGAACGATGCACCATAGGTCCGGCAGTGTTCCCGGGCAAAATCAAGACTGACGTAGATCTCTCCCTCAATCCGTGAACCGTCGCCGAGCGGAAAGCTGAGTACATCGGTATCATAGTCTGCGCCTCTCCATTTTTGATTCAGGTCGCGAAGCTGCCTGGCATCCGTAAGAATGATATCCACTCTCCCGATGTGCTGGGACTCCCCTCCCACAACCTCCACGGCAAGCCGCTCTGCAAGATCAAGATCTAACTCTAGACGGGGATGCTCAAGATGTATGACAATTCTCTTCTCTGCCGGGATATCTGGCAAATCAGGCCAGTAATCCGCGTCCTCAGCCATCTGCCGGAGAGGGTTCATCAAACTCGAATCCTTCCAGAATCCCCTCTGCCATCAGGAATGAGATAACACTGTTCGAAATCTGACGAGGCATCTTGGTATAGTCCATATCCAGTAACCGCCGATCATAATTGGAGTAGACCTGGCACCAGGCGCTCGCCTGTACGACCAGCGCATTCACCACATTGTGTCCTTTCGCATAAAAGATGACCTCCCGAAAGTCTTCCTCCGCCACCAGTCCGGTGCATCCGACCAGATGGAGCTGGCAGCTGGTGGTTTCGGCGGTGATGATATGACCGGGAATTTCGTCTTTGAGATCTCCGGGAAATTCAACATCCACGGAGATCTGCAACTTCACGACCTGCCCAAGTTCTTCGTTTCTGATTTCGTAGCCTACGACCCGATCCTGCCAGACGGGCTCTGCCCCCAGCGTGCGGCCGATCCGATCAAAATCCTTTTCCTGAAATTGAAACTCCATATTTGACATCTGTTCTACGAGTCTAAGGTCTGTACGCGCATCCTTTTATTGCTGATAATCAGGAATTGAATCCAATGCGGGCGGAATGTCTATTTCTATGGCACTGTCTGGAGGCAGTTCATCAAACAGCCCTTCCGCCGAGGCACGCATCTCCTCTGCGGTTACATTTGCTTCCTCGCCAAAGGATTCCCGCATTTTATTCTCAAATACCGCCGCCCCCTCAAAGTCCCCTGCCTGCAGGTAGGCAGCCCGGATCGTCTGCAGGAAGGTAAAGGCATAATCATCAAAATTCCGGTTACTGTTTTGAGCCAGTTGATGCATCAGCATCGGTTCTGAATTTTTCAGAATTTCCAACGCTTCCTCGTACATGCCTGCATCCTGATATACACGTGCGGTATAGATGAACGAGACAAAGTCTCCGGGAATGGTTGAGAAGGGGACCTGTTCCATCAGATGATCCATGAGTTCAATCCCTTCTTCCGCCTGTCCTTCCTCAATCATTGCTGCTGCCGTCTGGGCAAAAATGTTGCGATAATTGTCCACCATCCGCCGGATATTGGCATCATAATAGACATCAGGATTGTTCAGGTTCCTGAACCTGAAGGTTCTGAGCCGCTCCGGGGTGACTCCCGGTTCAACCCTGCCCAGCGGATCATTGTGCCGGATTGGGACCACGCGCATCGCCTGTCCCTCAAGTTGCAAATAATCATCCAGATCTAACCGACCGTCCGGGGAAACCGTCACGGCAAAGTATACCGGGCGTTCCCAGCCGCCCACTGCTGCACCATGAATAATATTGAGCGCTGCGACATCTGCACCATAAAGAAGGTTCAGGGGCTCTCCTGTTTCCGGATTGGTCCGGAATGGCCTGCCGTTCAGTCTCCAGGACATGGTGGTATCAATGAGTGTGCGGTCAGTTTGTTCAAGAAATACCTCAGATTCTTCGGACCGGAGCGCTGGATCCACGGGTAATGTCATATTACGGGGTTTCCACAGGGTTGCCCCTAGATCATCAATGTCGGCATCAGATAAATTAATCGGCAGGGGTTCGGATTCTCTGGAATACTGATGCTTGAGCTGCCGTACATACCAGGGCGTATTCAGCAGAGACAGGTTTGCGACCCGCACATCCCTTCGAGTTCCTTCCACCTCCTGTGCATACCAGAGGGGAAACGTATCATTGTCTCCGTTGGTAAAGAGGATGGCATTCGGCGCAACGCTCATCAGCATGTTGTACGCATAATCCGGCGCAACATAACGCCCGGAACGATCATGATCGTCATAATTTTCGATGGCCATCCAGCCGGGGACCGCCAGAAAAATGACCGGCGCAACTGCCCAGAGAATACCCCGTGCTTTTTCTCCAAAATTCTGAAAAACATCCCCGACAAGCTCCAGAAGCCCTGCCCCTCCGATCCCGATCCACAGACTGAAGGCAAAGAAGCTTGCCACATAGGAGTAATCCCGTTCCCGGGGTTGCAGGGGAGTCTGATTCAGGTATAAGATGATCCCCACCCCGGTCACCAAAAACAGTACCAGTACACTGAATGCACGTCTCCAGTCTCTTCGGGCATGATAAAACATTCCAAAGAGGCCCAGGAGCAGCGGGAGTGCAAAATAGCGGTTCCGGCTTGCCTTTTCGCTGGGGGTCTGCTGCAGGGTTTCGTTCGGGCCATCCAGCGCCGAAAATCCGGTGACGGCCCGCGCTCCCTCCACATCACTTTCACGCCCCGAGAAATTCCATAAAAAGTACCGGATGTACATGTGCCGCAGTTGATATCCGACGAAAAAATCAGAATCCGAGTCGTACTCTCCATAAATCCTCTGATGGTTCGGGGCCAGAGAGTGTCGTCTTGGAAACAGTTTCACATTGTTCTCATCCACCATCCCGGTCCGATTATCATAGCTTGCGCCGCGCAGAAGCGGTGTTTCTCCGTACTGCTCCCGTTCCAGATAGGAGACGATGGCAGCGGGGGTTTCCGGGTCATTTTCATCAATCGGCGGATCCGCCGCACTCCGAATAAAGATGACCGCATAACTGGAGTAGCCAATCAGCACCATCAGAGCGCAGACCGACACCAGATTTGCCGTTTGTTTTTTTCGGGTATGTGTGTACCACACCGCAAAGGTCACGACACCGATAAAGAAGAGAAGCACGAACAGTGGGTATCCAGTTTGACCGGCCAATCCGGGCAGTTTTTGAACAATGCCCGGATAAATCCCAAGAAATACCACTGCCGCAACAATAAGACTTGTCAGAATCGCCTGCCAGCGCTTCCCCGACTTCCAATCGGGTTGCCCGTGAACGGTCCATTCCTTCTGATCATATTCAACAAAGAAGAAGATGAGCGCAATAAAGAAGAGTGCTAAAAGGCTGAGCAGATGCACCCCGATCGCCAGCCCGAAGAGATAGGCGACCAGTACGAGAATCCGGTTCGCACCGAGTCCCAGGCGATCCCGCGAACGGGCCAGTTCCCTGCGTGCCATCTCACTCCACTTCATAATCAGCCAGACCACTAGTGCTGTGAAGAGCATCGACATCGCATATACTTCCGCCTCCACTGCATTGAACCAGAACGAGTCCGTCACGGCAAAGGTACACGCACCGATCACGCCCCCGAAATGATGTATAAATGTTGCCTGCCCGCCGCTGCCATTCGGCATAAACTCCTGGAGCAGCCGGACAATGATCCAGTAGGTGAGCAGAACGGTGAATGAACTGGCGAGTACCGAAACCATGTTCACCGATAACGAAATGAACTCATCTGGAACAAACATGGAGAAAAGACGGCCAACCAGCATATAGAATGGTGCGCCAGGCGGATGGGAGACCTGCAGTCCATGGGCAATTGCGATGAATTCTCCGGCATCCCAGAAACTTGCAGTCGGCGCAACCGTCAGCACATAGAGTATCGTTGCATACGTGAATACTCCGATGGACACAAACAAGCCGGCACGCGTGGGGTTGGATTTCCTGTCATCCCTGCCATGGTGGTCTGGGGAAACTGAAGAAGATTCCGGAGAAAGGGAGTACGCACGTTTGGAATTCATATTGTCATTATCCTGATCGAACACGGGATCATCAGGCCTGTGTAACTCTGTCGGGGAACGCGTGTTGCCGATTGATCATTTCCTGCCTCTGGAGGCCTTGAATCGGGGCGTGGCTGTCTTTCATCCCTCCTTTCCGTATAAACCCAGATACATCTCTCCTGTTGTAGATCCCACAACTTAATTTAATTCCCGGCAAAATGGACATATCCATCCGAAAATCCCATATAGCTATAAGCGGTTCTCGGATGGATACAAAAAGAGAATGCACGCACAGGCTCCTGTCCCGGCAAAGTGGGTCAAATTCCCATGACTTCGCGGAACCGTCTGGACTCAGCCGCCCGCGAAGAACGTGCCGCAGGCAACCAGCAGGCCGAGCAGGGAGGGTCTCACGCCGAGCATCCAGCGCATCACAATGAGTTGTACCTGCAGCGCCTTCATGTTGGCGTTGAACCGGGTGATAACATTATTCCCTGTATGTTAAAAACCTCGTTGCTTAGTTCGCTGGTCTCCTCCGGCTTCGACCCCTCCTTCTGCAGTTTCCTCAGCAGAGCATAAAGCCGGCTCGTATCCGTAGGCGGTTCCATCCTTCAAATCTTTTTGTGGTATGGTGGTTCCCAACTGGATCATCCGTACGCCCGATTCTGAGCCTTGCATGATGCTCTGATCGTGGAATCTTTTCAATAAGCGATTCATGGTCACCAGCGGGATGTGTGGATCCTGGCTTATGCGGGCTGCGCCTTCGTAGAAAAATATCTCTTCTCGCCGCCCATCCTGATCCGGCTGGAACGACATATCCCCCCAATGAAGGAACAGATAAATCTGGGCGTATCTATATTTCTGGACGACATTTCGGCTCCCTGCAATACCTGCGGTTTGCATCCCGTCAAAACACTGAATTCTGAACTGATTATTTATCGGCAACCCTATACGGTTGAGGTTCTTGCAAAGCTAATAATCCAGACTATAAAGCATTCCTGGGTGCATTCAGCCAACAAAAATTTGGGAATTATATACAATAGTATCCACGAATAAGTGAGAATCTGAGCAAAAAGCCGTTCTTCATTTTTACTATTTCTTCACTGATTTCTTGGGCGAGGTAGACAAAATTACTTTGGCAAGTTCTTCCGGTGTTGCCGGAATAGATTCCTGCAAGTGCATGATTTCGTTTACAACCGGACGACCACGCTTCTTGGATTGACCAGATGACTTGACGTTATCTAACTTCTTCTTCATTGCCTGTTGGATTTGGACAGATTACATTGGACACATAACACCTGACAATTTTCCGGCTCGGTTTTGCCTCCTTTTGACCAGGGCTTGATGTGATCTGCATGAGAATCTCGTAGACTTACAGCTTTCTGGCAGGGAGGACATATCCTTCCCTGCTTGATCCAGATCTTTTTCTTTACTGCTTTGTCAAATGTCCGCAGATTTAGATATTTCTCTTCAATCTCCCCAGAGAGAATATACTCATACACTCCACTCTTTGCTTTTACCTCATAATCATCCAGCAACTCCTTTGCACGTTCGTTGGTGTACTCAGGGTCATAATTACGCTCAGAATACTCTCGGTGTAATCTCCCCCAGTCTATCCCCCGAAGTGACTTGTCTTCCTCAAACAGCCCCAGGATCCATGCATCTATCTCTTCAAAATACTTCCAAAGTACTTTTGCATCAGAATCCTGTTGATGCTTCCCCATGAACGCACAGATGTCCTCATCCTTCTTGCTCCCAATCCTCCACTGAATAATTTGCTCAAGATGGTATTGACGTTCGCGTTTTCCAGTCATGTACCTCCCACAGACAATCGCCTGCCCACCTAGCTTAGTAAAGTAGCGCTTCGCATCCGTTACCCAGGGACCGTTGTAAAATGAATTGCGCAGTTCCTGCTCCGACAGTTTATGTGCCCCAGTATTGATCGTACGGAACCATTCCATTAGTTCCCTTCTATCACCTTCACAGATATGGACATGGACTTCGTAATCCAGAATCTGTCCCGCACTCCCATCTGCCTCCAATTGATTGAAATAACAAGGTTTTTCGTTCAGTTCGACAGGAAAATCCCGCACCCCGTATACATATCTACAGATGGTGAGTATTCGTTGCTGCCCATCCAATAATTCATAAGCATTTTCTCCCATCTTGGCAAAGTAGACCAGATTGATCGGGAGTTGATGGTAAACGGACTTAATCAGATTCTCCTTGAATTCTGGATTCTTGTCATGGATATATTCCCTCTGATAAGATGGACGGATATCCAGTTTTCCACCCCATCCAACGACACGATCATCTGGATTCTCTTCATAACCGTCGACCAGTTCCCTTATCGTGATTTTCTTTGGAGTGATTTTCATTAACTTATCTTTTGTGGCGGATAAACAGGCGCTTGTATACACGTCGCCCCCTTACCATTGCTTGCGCCACCTTTGATTGAGGATCCCAAAGTCCACATGAAAAACCTTTCCCCTCACTTTCTGTCGCTCCGATTATTTCAAACTGTTCTGGATTGTACTTATCCAGGAAGGTAATTGGTACCCCCATCACTCCATCGTAGTCTTTGGGGATCTCCTTGGTTTTGCTGACATCAATGGCATCATAGTTATCGTATCTCGGGTACTCCTCTGGGGAATACCCTTTGTATAAGACCAGCTCTTCGTGGCGCTTGTAATGGTCTAGGTTCGTGAACCAGCGCACCCCCTTCACTCGGATGAATCTATTCCCATGTTCATCAATCCGGGAACTGGATGCCGTCAATGGATAGTGATCTGGAACTCCAAACTCACGGTCTCCACTGGAGATGCTCGGTCCATACCACATCTTGTTCGCCTTGATGAGCGGAAATATCTCCTTGTAGGTGACAGCATTCATATTCCCAATAATCAAGAACTTCTTGTCCCACTTAACCAGTTGTGCCACATATTCCCGAAAGCGAGAGAACGGGGGATTTGTACATACAATGTCTGCCTGCTTCAACAATTCAACACATTCTGCACTTTTGAAGCATCCATCCCCCTTCAGGTGGGTTACATCAATCTCTTCAGGATCAGCACGACGGTTGCCGTCCTGATCTCCGTCATATTCCAGCATAATCGCCCGCTCAGCATCATGCTG
>JAJEFL010000057.1:0-18444 GCA_022820435.1 Rhodothermales bacterium | reverse complement strand
CGAACCAGTTCTACATGCAATTCCTGGGAAGCTGTACTCTCCTGAAATGGCGGGGAGGATGAAGGTTGTAAATTCATTAGTACTTGAGTTTGAGTGAATAGGGCTATACTCCCAAACTCCAACTAATAATGGTGCATCCCCCACGACCTTGTGTTCCATCTGATTCAAATACATTCTATTTTCTGGAATTTAGACATGCCCCTGCCTCTTTCCAGATCGCAGGGCGACCAATGCAGATCATCCCTTATTGTTTTGGATCCAACTCCATGTACAGATCACATCTTCAGTATCCAGGCATGAACATCCTCAGTATAGATAGATTTTCGGACGGATACGAACTTCTTGGTCCAGCAGGGCGGACTGATCTCAGCCACTACAGATCACGACTCAAAGATGCGCTAACGGAAGAAAGCTATACAATCGCAGAGATAATTCTCGCGGAGGCTGCAATTCAAGGTGCGTTCACTCCAGAAGCCCGAGCCGCTATCGAAGTGGAGTATGGACGAACTGTGACGAATATACGGGAGCACATTGCTGAAGTACTTGATGTACTCATACATGACGGATACCTCATCCGCAAGAATGATAGATATCGTTTTTCTTTTCGATTACTGAAGGACTGGTGGGCGGCAAACTTCAGAGAGCATTACATCCCGCTTACCAAACGCAAAATCGGAGACAAATTAAAAGAACTGAACAATGAGTAAAACCAAAGACCAGCGAATCCGGAAATTCAATCCTGGAGCCTTTCAATCGGATGAGGAGATAATTGCACAGTTCAAAGTTCGTCACCATGAACTACAGACCATGCTTAATATTTTGCATGACAACATTGAGTCTCCATCGTGTCAGCATACCTTGGTCATAGGTCCGCGTGGTCAGGGAAAGACCATGCTTCTGGCTCGCATCGCTGCAGGGATACGGTCGGACAAAGAATTATCTGAGAACCTCTTGCCAGTCCAGTTCATGGAAGAAAGTCAGGAGATCTTCAATATGGCGGACTTCTGGCTCGAGACTCTGTTCCATCTTGCCCGAGAATGTCAAAAATTTGATCCCGAATTGGCACAGGAACTGGAAATCAGACATACCGCCTTGAGTCAGAAGTGGAGGAATGAAGCACTGGAAGATCTGGCCCGAAATGCCGTACTGGATGCTGCAGATCAACTTGATCGGAAACTGGTCCTGATGATCGAGAACTTTCAGGCATTATTTGAGGATGTGGATAGGGATTTTGGATGGAAACTTAGAAAAGTCTTGCAGACAGAACCTCAGATCATATTCGTGGGCTCTGCTACCAGTCGTTTCAGGGAACTTGATGACGCAAAACTACCGTTCTTTGAATTTTTCTGGATCATTGACTTGAAGCCGCTGAACACCACAGAATGTAGAAGCCTTTGGGCTATGATCAGTGGACAGGAGATTTCAGGGCGGGAAATACGCCCACTGGAGATCCTGACTGGAGGAAGCCCCAGGCTCTTGGTGATCATAGCAAGTTTTGCCAGACACAAGTCCATGCGCCAACTGATGGAAGAGTTGGTCATCCTGATAGATGAGCATACTGACTATTTTCGGGGGAATCTGGAAGTCTTGGCCAAGACGGAAAGGAGAGTTTTCCTGGCAGTCATTGACCTCTGGCAACCATCAACTCCCAGCGAAATCAGTGCTCGCGCACGTATGGACATACGAAAAGTGTCTACCATGCTTGGAAGACTTGTCCACCGCGGAGCGGTGATTGTGGAAGGCCGTGGCCGGAAACGGAAATATGCCGCAGCCGAGCTGCTTTACAGTATCCACTACAAACTGAGGCGTAACCGTGATGAAGCTGCCGCTGTGCAAAATTTGATCCGCTTCATGTCCGTCTTCTATACTGAAATGGAACAGACACAGGCGTTTCCTTTATTAATTGAGGAGATGGACCAGTCCACTACGGTTCGGGATGCTCTTGATCAGGTTATGACTGAGTATTCAGGAATCGTCAGAAAATTTCTCCTGATTGATGCTATTGATGTTGCACAGAGAATTTCATCCAGAGAGAGCCAGCGGCTCGGAGGTATGATCATGGAATCATTGGAAAATGACCATTTTGCACAGGTGATCCAGCTCACAGATCGGTTACTGTCCTCACAGGACGCTCAATTACCAGACTTGGTGGTCGCAAAAACAATGCTGATCAAAGCAACAGCACAACAAAAACAGGGTAACCTAGACTCTGCCCTTTCAGTTGTCTCGGAAATCATCAGTCGCTGGGGCTCCGCCAAAAACCTTCAATTGCAACATTCTGTCGTTGATGCCCTGATCATTCGGATCGAAATACTTCAGGAACAGGGCAAAATAAAACTTGCCCTGTTAACCGTAGACGAAATCGTCAACTGCTTCGGAGATAAAGATTCCCCACATTTGCAGGGATGTGTCGCTTGGGCCCTGATCATTCGGGGAGAAATACTTCAGGATCAGCATAACCGAAACCCCGCTATTGAGGCTTTCGACGAAGCCGTGATGCGTCTGGATGCTGTTGAAAGCCAGGAATTCCAATGGTGTATCGCCAGAGCACTTACCAATAAAGGAAAGCTTCTAAGGATTCAAAATCAATCGGATTTTGCGCTGTCAATATTCGAAGAAGTTGTGGAACGCTTTGGCATTGCAGAAGACATTGAACTCCAGTGTTGGGTCGGCCGGGCACTGACCTGCAAAGGTGAGTTGCTTCAAGAGCAGGACGATCTAAAATCTGCTTTGTCCACCTTCGAAAATATTATTAAACGCTTTCATCTCACCAAAAAAATAAGACTACAAGATTTAGTTGCCTGGTCACTGATCAAAAAAGCTCAGATATTCTGGCGGCAAGATCGACCGGATTCTGCGCTGTTAACCCTTGAAAAAGTCGTAGAACGCTTTGATGCCATAGAAAATGCAGGGTTGCAAAACTCGGTTGCTCAGGCATTCATCAACAAAGGCGAGATACTCCAGATGCAAGGTCAGTTTGAACCTGCTTTGTCCGCCTTTGAGGGAGTTATTGAACGTTTGAGCACTGCGAATGCACCTCACCTTAAAATTATGGTGTCCTTTGCATTGCTGCACAAAATCATGACCCTTTGTGCCTTCCGTGCCCCCGCGGTTGATGGGGTATTGCCGGCGATTGAAGAAGGGCTTGGGTTCATTAACACTGTAGAGGATATGGAATTATCCAATGGGATGCGTTTGATGCTACAAAAAAATCTCGTAGCGATGTGGACGCTAAAGCATTTTGTATTACAGCGCAAGGGGGAATCGGGAGATGTAAAGATCGTGTTCCAGGAACTAACTGAGCATTTTGATTTCGCAGACAGTTCAGAATTGCAGGTGTGGAGCATTGGGGTACTTATTGATTTGACAGAACTTCAAACCAGCATAGGACATATCCCGGACGCTCTCCATACCTGCAATGAAATCATTCGGCGACTCAGCGAAGTCACCGGACACGAAAAAGATCAACTTACATGGGACGTATTGCGGATAAGAATGAATGCCCTACTGATTCAGAAGAATTTGTCTGCCGCGGTTGATTCATTCCGGTTATTGTATGCGAATCTTGATCCCAATAATGGGGAGATGATACGGATGATTTCAAACTTTGTGATCCACCTGACGGCAGCCGGGGTGGCTCCGCGGGCTTTGCTTGATGTTATTTCAGATGACAGTGTCTGCGCAGAGGCTCTGCATCCAATCATCGCAGCCCTGCAGCAGGAGGCAGGTGAGACGGTTCGCGCTCCCAGAGAAATCCTTGAGATTGCATCTGACATTCGAAGTGACATCCAGAAACAAAGGGCATCCCTGCACCGAGGCGAGGGAATCAATGTCGGTACGCCATCACAGCAAGCGTCTTCATCAGATATGGTGTAGCCCGAACCGGATTGAATCATGGCAAGAACAAGGCGGCGGTTCACGGAAGCAGGAGAGGCGTAAGGTCCGATAGTAGATCGTCAGATATCATCTGGTTAAAAAAGAAGTCGGGGATTGCGGAGTCCATCCGATAGTTTTCCTGTCTGTAGGTTTTGAATCATTGCCTCCAACATTGATCGGAGCCATTCGGGATCTGGATCAAGTTCGGACAGGACATATTTGGCATGACCAATCAGACTTCGCCAACTGTCATTGTCTGGAAAAAATGCCTTCCCGTAGATCTGATTGGTCAAAAAATTCAGACGCAGTTCAAAAAATCCGTGAAATCTCTCCAGTGCGACCAACTCCTCTGTATTGAAGCAGTCCCTGAAACGTGCACAGTCATCAGAATCAGGAACTGGTTCAATAGAGTCAATAATCGTTTCACTTGGGACATAGATTTCCTCAAACCAGAGACGGGTCAACGTTGCAGCGACTATCTCCGGTTGTGCATGTCTTGCGCAGGCCTTCCGGCATTTCTCGCTGGTCAGAAATCCCAGGAAAACCACAACACGTTCGCGGTCACGGGGAGAATTTGGAATTAAGGCTTCCACTTAGCGCACAGGGAGAATGATTTATTGGATAACCGATCCCCTATCCAAGACTGCATTTCGGATGGAATGGGGCGATATGATTCCATTACAATACGGTATGATTATGCTTCACTTGGCCATCCCCGTAAATACATCCAATCCGGTCAGCACTTTGAATTAAGACAATTTGCTCCCCAACCACTCAAAAAGTCCAGATGGTACTAACTAAGTGAGAGCACAATGGTCAACGCACTACCAATAATCGCAATAACGACAATCAAGATATTCTGCTTGGTGTTCATTGCTTCAATCTTGCTATTTTGGGCATCAATCTTGCTGTTTTGCGCATCAATCTTGGCATCCTGAGCGTCAATTCTGCTAGCCAAAACTTCAGTAATGGAATCAATTCGTTCCCCCAGAGACTCCAGTCCGCTCTGCAACAGAGGAACTATCTCTGAAGCTGCCATTTTCTTTTGAATTTACAAAAGTTCAAGATTTTCTGCTGGCGTTAAGCCTCCGTTCTCACTCAGTTTACACAGCAAGTTGAACGCACGCGTGGTTAAGTCTATGTCGTTGATGTTGACTTGATCAGCCATTGAATCAGGTAAATGTTTGGGATTGGACAGTCTCGTTCAATCCCTATACTTCTTGAGATGGGAATCGGTTCCATTGAATCCTAAGAACTAACACAAGCCAAGATATTCAGAAAGGAAGAGGAGATTTTCTGCCGGCGTTAACCCTCTGTTCTTACTCAGTTTACACAGCAAGTTGAATGCACATGTGGTTAAATCTAAGTCATTGATGTTGGGTTGCTCATCCATCGAATCAGATCAGTGTTTAAGATTGACAGCCTAATCTGATGAACTGTACCTGCTGATATGGAAATCGGTTCCCGCTGAATCCATACACGACAAAGTAAGGTCAAGGTGCCCAGGAGGAGGCAGGTTCTCAGAAAGAAATTTCTGGGGCATCCTTCCACAGAGGGGGCCCATCCGGTTTGAAATTCTTGGTAGCAACAAAATTCCATCCCTCGTGAAAGTTCAACTTGAACTTGCCTCCGCCATAGCGCTCTCGAAGCCACCCCATCGGATTTTCGATGAGTTCGGTCATTTCGGAAAGCGGGGCACGGGCAAGCCCCTTGAATCGGACGGAATTCATCCAGGGTTCCTGAACAAGAACCGTGATTGAGGAGGCGGCAAGTGCCTTTACAAATGCAGTCTCCAGTTCCGCCTCGGAAGGGTGCAGGTTCCCCCCGGCAATCAGGGATTTGGTGATGTGCTTCCTGTAAAGTTCCCAGACCCAGTCCATGAAAAGTAGTTTAAATTTGAAATTTCTCTGCAATTATAGGTAATCTTTGATCAAGAACGCTTATATTCGCGTGTCTTCATAGCCCAAAAGCACGGGTTGAGGGCAAAATTTTAATCAAACCGATTTTTTCCATGCGAATTTCAGCAATTTTGACGTTTTTGATCTTTTTCATCGCTGCATGCGGTGGTGGCGGTGCAGGTGAGACAGATGGGGGGCAGGAGTCTGAGAATGCCAGTGCTGCAGAGGCAGCGGATACGACCCCGATGGGATCAGGTGGTGTTTCCGGGTCCGTAATGTTTACAGGAACGCCCGCTGAGCGTACACCCGTACGCATGAATGATGATTGCACGGACGAGCGTGATACCGAAGCACTCAGTGAAGAACTCCTCGTGAATGAAGGTGCCGTGCAAAACGTATTCGTGTACGTCAGTGCCGGACTGCCCGACGACTATACCTATCCGACTCCCTCTGAACCCGCAGTCATCGATCAGGTAGGGTGCATGTATACGCCCCGTGTGATGGGGGTACAGGTGAGGCAAACCATTCGCATTGAGAATAGCGATCCCTTCCAGCATAACGTAAACTCCGGACCGGAAACCAATCGCGGATTTAATGAATCCACCCCAAACGTAGGGGATTATCTGGAGAAAAAATTTTTGCTGCCAGAAGTGATGGTTCCCGTCAAATGTGATGTACACGGCTGGATGCAGGCCTATATCGGCGTGCTGGATCACCCGTACTTCGCAACGACCGATGCAAGTGGATCCTTTATGATCTCCGGCCTCCCAGATGGGAATTATACACTGACTGCCTGGCATGAACAACTCGGAGAACAAACGATGGAGGTGATGGTGTCCGGCGGTGCGATGTCAGAAGCCGCAGTGAACTACCAGTAGAGCAGGTCAGGCATCTCCGCGTTAGAATCAGGTATGTACCTCATGGCAGACGATCATTCTCATTCCGACCATCAGGAGGGGTTCTGGAGTAAATACTGGTTTTCGACAGACCATAAAGTCATTGGAATCCAGTATGGGATTACAGCAATGCTGTTCCTCCTGTTTGGGTTTGGCCTTATGCTCCTCATGCGGTGGCAGTTGGCCTCCCCAGGTGTGGAAATCCCCCTCCTCGGTGCACTTACCCCGGAAATGTATAATCAGTTCGGTGCCATGCATGGTACGATCATGGTGTTCCTGGGGGTGGTTCCTTTAGCAGTGGGTGCCTTTGGCAATTATGTCGTTCCGCTGCAGATCGGTGCGCCGGATATGGCGTTTCCGAGACTGAATATGGCCAGTTATCATGTCTACTTCTGGGGAGGAGTCATCATGTTGGCCAGCTTCTTTGTCCCTGAGGGGGCCGCCAAATCCGGCTGGACCTCGTATCCCCCACTCGCGAATATTGAGACGATGGGGCAGACGATGTGGCTGTGGGGGATGGTGTTACTGATTACGTCTTCGCTGCTGGGGGCAGTGAACTTTCTGGTGACCATCATTCAGCTCCGTACAGAGGGGATGACCTACTTTAAGATGCCCTTTTTTGTGTGGGCACAGTTTGTCACCGCGTTTCTCTTGCTTTTAGCCTTCCCTCCACTGGAGGCGGCAGGCTTCCTTCAATTGGCAGATCGGCTCCTTGGGACAAGTTTCTTCATGCCGAGCGGACTCGTTACCGCAGAGGGGCCGCTGGAAGTTGCCGGAGGGGGAAGCCCGCTCCTGTGGCAGCATCTATTCTGGTTTCTGGCACATCCGGAAGTCTATGTATTGATTCTTCCGGCAATGGGGATCGTCGCCGAAGTTCTGGCAAATAATACCAGAAAGCCGCTCTGGGGCTACAAGCTGATGGTGTATTCCGTCATATTTCTGGGATTCATGTCCTTTATTGTGTGGGCGCATCACATGTTCATTACCGGAATGGGAACCGCAATCAGTGCATTCTTCCAGGTTACGACCATGATCATCTCCATCCCGTCGGTCGTGATTTTGTCGGCACTCTTCATTACGCTCTTCGGTGGATCTATCCGCTTTAACACAGCGATGTGGTTTGCCCTGGGGTTCATTCCAATGTTTGGGATCGGGGGGCTTACCGGGCTTCCGCTTGGTCTGGCACCAACGGATATTCCGCTACATGATACTTATTATGTGATTGGACATTTCCATTATGTGGTTGCACCGGGAACCATTTTTGCGCTCTTTGCGGGGATCTATTACTGGTATCCCAAGGTCACCGGGCGTACGATGAATGAGACACTGGGCCGGATTCATTTCTGGGGGTCCATGATTGCAATGAACGGGATCTTTTTGCCGATGCTGCATCAGGGGATGGTGGGAATGTCGCGCCGTCTGTTTGACGGCGGACTGACCTACAGTTTTACGGAAGGAGTGATCCATTACAACTCAGTTATGGCCGTGTCTGCCTTTGTTCTGCTCCTGTTTCAACTTCCGTTCATCTATAATTTTTTGACGAGCATCAAGTGGGGCAGGAAGGTGACAAAAAGTAATCACTGGGAAGCAACGACACTGGAGTGGTCGGCTGCGCCGACCCCCCCTGTCGGGCACGGGAATTTTGCAACCATTCCTACCGTATATCACGGGCCGTATGAATACAGTGTACCCGGCCATGAACTTGACTACTGCCCGCAGGAAGTGCCGATTCAACTTCCCGATGCTGCGGATCAAACTGTCGAACCCTAGATACACCAATGCAGATTCCCTATGAGGTAACGGCGCGTCCGGATACCGGCGTCAACAATGCGAAGCTCGGCATCTGGCTGTTTCTGGCTTCAGAGGTCATGCTCTTCGGAGGCCTGTTCGCGGCCTATGTGTTTTTACGGATTGGCGCGGATGCATGGCCGGGTATGATGGTGTATGGCACCGAAATGATGGCCGAACGTGCCGATGAGATTCTCAATGTGCCTCTGGCAACGTTGAATACAATGATCCTGATTGCCTCCAGTGTGACCATGGTCATGTCCTGGGCGGCACTCAAGATGGACCGGTTTGATCGCTATAAGCTTTACATGGGACTGACCATCCTGTTAGCCCTGGGATTTTTGGTGGTCAAAGCATTCGAGTATGGAGACAAGTTTGATCACCATTGGTATGCATCAACGAATAATTTCCTTGGCATCTATTTTGTGCTCACCGGACTACACGCAATCCATGTGACCGGCGGGATTGTGCTGAATGCATATTTCTGGGGACCGGGGACGAAATTGTGGAAACGGGGCACACCGCGTGACAAAGCCCATTTTACAAATCGGATTGAAGTTGCCGGACTCTACTGGCACTTTGTGGATCTGGTATGGATCTTTCTCTTCCCGATGATCTATTTGATTTAGCAGATAAACGCGTTACAATGGCCGAAGAAATGACACTCGAAGATGTCAGGAAACACGTGAAAGTGTATCTCTGGGTCTTCACTTCACTTGCCATCCTGACGGTCGTGACCGTGCTGGTTTCGTACCTGAATATTTCATTTACGCCTGCACTGCTGATTGCTCTGGCAATCGCAACCCTGAAGGCAACGCTGGTGGCACTGTATTTTATGCATCTGGTGAGTGAGCGGCAGGTCATCCTGTGGGTCCTGCTGGTATCGGGGATCTTCCTGATTGCCATGTTTGCCCTCTTTATTGGCGCACACGCCGATCAGGAGGCGATTGCGGCGCTGATAAAATTTCTTCCGACCGGGCATGTCGCTTAAGACCGTACATATCATATTTATTGTTTCCGCAACGGCGGTAAGTTTTCTGCTTGGACTATGGGCCTTGATTCGCGGGGTCGCGGATGCCAGCGGAGCGATGGTGGGGATAGGACTGATTGCACTTGTTTGCGGCGTTGGCCTTGTCTTATACGGAATTACGTTCTGGCGAAAAATCAGAGAGATAGTATGAAACGGGGAATCATTGTGACGGCTTTGTTTATCCTGGCGACACCAGTACTGGCCTGTGAGTACTGTCTGGGTACGGGGAGCGCGGAGTCGGGGCTGATTCGCGCACTATTTTTCTCTATGGGATCTCTGCTTACGGTAATCGGGCTGGTCGGGTTTGGTGTTGGGTCATTTTTTGTCAGTTCGCATCGCCGTGCAAAGGTTTTGGAATCCGAAAAAAGATCGGATCATCTTAGTGATGATCCGTTGACTGACCAATAACAGATTGGCCGAAGCATGAATGATTTAAGTAAATGGATGGGAATGCCGCTTGATGCCTCGGGGCATGGCGTGGCGATTGATGTCATGATGAGCTGGGTGCACTGGCTCATGTTGGCGTTGTTTTTGATCTGGGCACCTTTCTTCATCTACTGTTTATGGCGCTTCAATGCAAAGCGGCATCCCCGCGCCATCTATTCGGGGGTAAAGAGCAAGATTTCCTCGTATCTGGAGGGAGGGGTTGTCGTTGCAGAGGCGATCCTGCTGGTGGGCTTTGCACTGCCGATATGGGCGACGATCAAGAATGATTTCCCGGAAGAGTCCGAGTCAACCATCGTGAATGTGATTGCAGAGCAGTTTGCCTGGAACATGGTCTATCCGGGCGCGGATGGTGAGTTTGGGCTGACGACCCTCACGAAGCCGATTCAGATTGATTCCAGTGACCCGCGGGGGGATGATGACATTATTTTCACCAATGTGCTCCATTTGGTAAAGGATCGTCCCGTGATTGTTAATCTTAGTTCCAGAGATGTGATCCACAGTTTTGCAGTTCCGAACATGCGGGTCAAACAGGATATCATTCCTGGACTGGAGATTCCAGTCTGGTTTGTGCCGAAGATGTCAAGCAGTGAATTTCGGCGGCAGATGGCCAAGACCATGCCGATCTCCAGCGATGAGCGCCGCCGTGCACTGTATGCTCCCTACCGGTGGATAGCCATGCAGGACTATCCAAACCCCAGCGATTCAACCATGCTTGCGGAAGCGGGGCAGCGACTGTCTACGAGGGTTCTGTCGAGACTCTATGATGCAGGCGTTACTGAGGTGTATGCCTCTCCGGAAATGGAGATCAGTTGTGCACAGCTCTGTGGCGGCGCCCATTACAGTATGCGGGCAACGGTGATCGTTCATGATACGCAGGAAGAGTTCAATGCAGTCCTTGCAGAAAACAGTTTCTGATGCATATACAGCCGCCGCACGCATCATTGGAGCCCCCTCCCCACCATCCCTCATCCAGAGAAAATATCTGACCATGATCACTGTGCCCTGGAATCTATAATTCCGGTAGCTTGAGGAGGATTGTCATTGTGACTGCATTCAAAGATTCGGAGGCCGGTGGATATGCCGTCTGCCGCGTGCGTCCACAGCATTGTTACTGCGAATTGTTCATATCTATATGGGATTCTTATACGGATACAAAACGCGTATGGGGCGCTTGACGAGGGGGAGCGGACGGAGTTTTTACGGTATCTGGCGGAGTTATTGTCTAGCGACACCATTTTTTCTCCTTCTAATACTGAAGCGTTCCCCGTATATTCAGCCCAAGATCACCCAGTGCAGCTGCGCGGCCATGCGCTAGACCGAAGGCCGAGAAAGAGAGTCGTTCCCATGTACGAAATTCCCCACCTAACCGGTACATCATTCCCTGCGGTAGCTGAGTCATTCCCATAATGGACCGTGCGGTGCCATCCCACCACGGAATTCCATATCCCAGTTCCAGTTCAGTCCGTTGCATCGCCGTTCCGAGCGGAATTACATCCAGCATTGTTTGTTGATGATACACAGACATTCGATTTGTCCGTCCCCATGATGGATGTACACGCATCATCCATCCTTCTGATCTGTTGCCTATCTGCAATGTCCCCGAGATTCCCCATTCAGTAAATCCATCTGCGGTGTGCATGATCAGCCCTTGGGTGCGCACCTCGCCTCGAATACGCACCGCCGGATGCGCAAACCGTATTCCGCCGCCTAGTTCCAGGCCTGTGCCCGTTTCCGCGCTCCCGCCATCCTGACGCACATTTGCCTCCACATAGGGACGGATTTCATCTGTGATTCGTGTGGTCATTTCCAGACCTGCACGGATCCGGTACGCCTCTGCCGAGATGTTATGATCTTTAATTTCTGTATCTGTCACCAAAATATCGCCATGATAACTGAGCCGGGTTGCGTCGCCGGATGACAGTGTAGCCTGCATTCCCATTGCGCCAAAGCGGGAGGTTAGGTCTCCCTTTAACTCGGATATCTCAGCATTACCACGTCCAAGACCCACACTCAGCCATACATTCCAGTCTATATGTGTATAGGATATGTACGGGTAGAAGCCCGTGAGCGCTGAGGAGATTCCTCCAGATTCATTGGACATCTCATACGATCCATCTCCCTGACTATGTGCAAAAAGTGCTCCTGTTCGCCATGTTCTATCCCATTGGTAGTCTGCGCCCAGCATCCCCGTCGTCACTTCACCAGAGATGGTTAAGTCATCTTCTGCCTGACCATTAAACTGCCGAAATGCGCCCTGTCCCCATACGCTGAACGACCCGCTGGATAGGGGCATACTCTGGAACATACGGCAGCCTGCTAGGAGTTCGCCCGGAGATGGATCCCACGAAGAGGACGAGTACCAGAACCGCGCCATTTCTGCCCGCTCTGCAACTGCGCATGCTGCCTGATCTGCTGCGAAGCGGAACCGGTCACTGAGCGCATCTATTACCTGCACGGAAGTAGTCCGCACAAACCGCGCCGCATAGGCTTCCATGATTCCCTCACCGGCCGTCTTCTCTCTCTGAATCGTTGCCACGCCGACCGCTTTCCTGATTTCTGCATGCTTTGACGATACCAGATGTACACTGAATGTCTCCTCTTTCCAGTCTAGGCCGCCGTTTAAGAGTGCGACTGCAATCGTGGCTTCAGTCGTTCCGGGTGAAAGTGTTACAACCCCTGAGTTGGCTTCATAATCTTCGCCTGCTCTGGCGGTTCCGTCCTGAGTCTGGTACATTGCGGTTACCAGTTTATCTTGCGGATCTGACAGTGATATACGGAACCGAACGACTTCCTCTTCTTTCAGGATGATTACATCGTCGATCCAGATATTTGCACTCTTAAGATTGTCCAGAATTGTGCCGATGCCGATCCTGTCCATGATGTCTGCATTTCGAGGATCTGACAGCGTCACTTCAAATTCTTCTGCTCCCTCTGGAATGCCGTCGCTGGCGATTTTAATCTCAACGACACCGCGGGTTGAACCTGGATCAAAGAGCACAATTCCACGTGATGCAGTATAGTCGTCTCCTGCAAGTGCACTGCGGTCTTTGGTTTCATATTGTACGGTCACGATATCGTCCGCAGGTCGACTGAGCAGGATTGGCAGTTGCAGGCTTTGTGTATTTTCGGATCCCTCAGCATCGCGGATAGAGATCATTAAGGGGCCCAGATCAAGGATCGTAACATTGATGGTATGGGATTCGTCGTAGCCGCCGCCCGTTGCAGTGAGAACGAGATCAATGAAATGATCCTCAAATATAGAGTTATCCTCGTTTGCGGTCAGCGTCACCGGTTGTTCAGTTTGCCAGTTCACGGGTGTGAAGGAGAGGGAGGAAGTGCTCAGAATTAATTGCGTGCCTGTATGTCCGGTAAGATCCACGGTTACGGGAGCCGACGGCTCCGCGGCCAGGCTGATCATGAATGCTTTGGTTGTCCTCTCTTGAATCGTAATCTCCGCCGGAGCCTTGATCCCTGCTTCGTCAGTATCGCTGATCGTCACCTCAATCGGATGTGTTACCCCCGCATAGTCCCCTCCGTCTGCGGTCAGGATGAGAGTTTCCTGAGCATTCCAAAAATTATCATCTCTGATGGCGTTCAGGATAATCTTCTGTGAGGTGTTCCAGTTGTCCGGTGTAAAGGTTAGCGAGGCGGGATTGAATTTCAGGTATGTCCCTGTGTCCCCGGTAATGGTTACGGTCACTGGACTGGAAGATGTTGCGGTCAGTTGGATCGTGAAACTCTCTGAACTCCCCTCGGTAATGTTTACGAATGCAGGCGCTGCAATGGACGGCACATCCTGATCAATAATCGTGACGGATACCGTTTTCGAGGCATTGTAAGCGCTTCCAGCGGAGGTCAGGGTCAGGACGACGATATTGGATTTGGAATCAGAATCCTTCGCGGCCGCCAGCGTTACCTCCTGCCTTTGATTCCAGTTGTCGGGTGTGAAGATTTGAGTTACAGGTGTCACATCCAGTTGATTCGTTTGCCCATGCCAGTTTATCGTTACGGTCACTTCGCCGAATGGCTGCGAAGCCAACCAGATCGCAAACGTATTTTCTCCCCCTTCCAGCACAGACACGGATTCCGGCGCGTTTATTGCAGCCTCATCATCGTCAATGATGGTGATTTCCACGGCGGACGGATTCCCAGCCACCACCTCAGGCGGAAGCGTTCCAAGTTTGACCGTGAAGGTTTCATCCCCCTCCATGATTACATCCTGCACGGTTGAGATCTGATAGGTTCTGCTTCGTATTCCAGCTTTCATCTCCAGTTGAGACGGTGCATGATAATCCTCCATGCCCGCACTGCCGTTGACCACCAGGAGTGGAATCATGACATCAGTGGGGAGTTTTTCGGATAGTTCTATCGTCAGCATAACGGGGTCTCCTTCAGTGACCCTATCCGGATTTACGGACAGCATCACTTCCACGGCTGACGGCGGACCGTCGTCGATGATCGTGATTTCTATTTCGGATGGGTTTCCGGATATGATTCCAGGAGGCAGTTGATCCGTATGCAGGGCGATTTTGAACTTCTCGTTTTCCTCGGATTCATCATCCTCGTTGATGTAGATATGCCCCGATCCGATCCGTGTTCTCCCGGGAATTGTGATATGTTTGATGGGGATGTAATCTTCAGGCTCCGTTGTTCCAGGGAGATTTTTTAAGGTAATCGTCACATCGCTGGCCATTGTTTCGGAAAGGATTGCCGTTACGGTGACGGTGCCTCCCTCGTCAACTGGATTCGGGCTTGCGTCCAAATGGACGGTTACCGGGTCAGTTGATGAGTTGTCGTTGATGGTTATCTGGACCGAACTGGGCAATCCTGCAATGACCTCCGGCGGTAAAGTGCCGAGGGCCGCTGTAAACGTTTCATCCTCGGTATCGGCATCGGCGGCAGTCGTAATCATTCCTGTACTTCTCCGTGCGCCTTTAGGGATGGCGATGGAAGGTAATGTCTGGTAGTCGCCGGTCTCTGCTGTACCGGCGGTTAGTGTCAGCGGAATTGTGATATCATTTTTGAGTTCTTTAGAAAGGGTTGCGGTCAGGGTCACGGCATTTCCCTCATCTACCGGATTTGGGGATGCGGACAGGCGCACGGCGGGTTTCTCCTCAATCGTGATCTGGACCGAATTTGGTGATCCTGCAACGACGTTTGGCGGCAGGGCACCGAGTGCGACGATGAAGGTCTCCTCGTCGGCATCTGTATCGGTGACGGTTGTAATCGTTCCTGTTCCCGTTGGAGCATTCACGGGGATTGTGATCAGAGCCAGTTGACGATAGTCACCCGTCTCTGCTGTTTCATTCGTATAGGTTAATGGAATCGTTAGATCACCTGCCGGGGCTATCGAAATGGTTGCCGTAATTGTGACCGATTGGCCTTCAAGTATCGGGTTTGGAGATGCCGAGAGTGTGACCGTTGCATCATCATCATCAATAATCGTGAGGGGAACCGATTTTGGGTTCCCTGCAAGCACATTGGGGGGAAGAGCATGTTCATCTATTGCCACGACGAACGCCTCATCATACCAGTCGGATCTATCCGTTTCCTGAGGAATCAGGATTGTAGCTGTTGCTGTGGTCGCACTTCCCGCTCCGGGAATTGTAACGTGTGAAGGCCCCGTGTAATCACTGGACTCAGAGGTTCTATTCGTATAGGCCAGCGGGACCATGATGTCAAACAGAGGATCTTCTGCAATCGTTATGGTCAGAGTTATTCCTGAACGTTCTCCTTCCAATATCGAATCGGGGGATGCCGTTAGGGTTACGGCTGGTTTATCGTCGTCAATAATTGTCACATCTACGGAATGGGGCTGCCCATAAAGCAAAGTAGGCGGAAGTTGCGCTTGATCAATCTCCACTCGAAATGTCTCGTCAAACCAGTCGGAAGCATCTTCTTCTTGTGGAATTTGGATGATGCCCGTTCCAGAAGTGACATTTCCTTTGCCTGGAATCAGAATTCGTTCAGGTCCAGAATAGTCGCCATAGTCTGCTGAGATATCTCTATACAACAATGGGATGAAGACATCGTGATCCAGATCTTTCGTAATGGTTGCAGTGATCTCTACGGATCTCCCTTCGTCCACAGGATTCGGAGATGCTGTGAGTGATGAAATATATGGTCGATGGTCCCCAAGGAAGTAGATACAGAATACATTAGAATTTATATTTGGATTATCATGCGAAAACACATCAATATGCAGTGTTGTTTTTACGGGGGGAGATTCTTTTCCTGAATAGGATACAGAGACGGTCTGAGGCGAATTCCAGTTTGAGGAATTAAATTCCAGAGATTTATGGCTGATTTCAAAATCAATAATATTTTGTTCATTTGGTTCAACCGTTAAAATCACCGTACTATCCGGGGGGAATTGTCGGTTCAGACGGATGCTGAACTGTTCCTGAAAATCCCCCAGATAGCCACTGTGTATAACTAATTCGGGCTCCATGACGACACTGAGCATGTTGTGATCCTTCACGAAGAGAGTCACATATTTGGGGGTTTCATCAGCTCCCCCACCTTCAGGAGACAGTTTGAGAGCAAATGTACGATCCAGATAGTTTCCTGTATGATCTTCGGGGACCGTTACAGTCACGACCTGCTGTTTCCACCAATTTGCAGCATCAAAGGTCAGTTCAGATGGGGTTATCTCCAAGTACAGAGGTCCATTGTCCAACTGTGTAATCGTTACCAGAATATTTCCATTGATGGGTGCCCCATCTAAATAAGCATTAAAGCGAATCGTTTCACCTTCGTAGAGCGAATGCCGATCTTCGTCCACAATTAACTTCGGCGGACTTCGTCCAGTTGTTGTGATCAGGGGTGTTTCCGTTTCTCCCCGGATCCCGCCCCGGTCATCTGCCCCCGTCACGGTAAATGAGAGATGAAACATAAAAAGTCCCACGGGGAAGAGTACCCATCTTCGTGCAGGGATCCAGAATGAAAAAATTGATGCTGACATCTGGCACACGGGAGTTTAATTGCGGGCACTGCCTCCTGAATTCACGGGAATTCTGGTTTGCAGGCAGGAGTTTGAAAAGGTTTTCAAAAGAGATCCCACAAGGCACATAGAGGAGGTTGTTCCCCGGATGATTGAATTCCCGACAGGCGGGATCCATGAATGGCGAGCGCAGGAATTCAAATAATTCAGGCAGGAGGGCTGCCCCTCTTCGAATAGAGGCTTTTCGGGTACGGACAAAGGTTCAAATAGGGAACATGATGTATGCGACGTGTCGGCAGCGGCCATACCGCCCCCTGAAACGTCCAGTCTATTTTTCCTGGAAGTCTGAGGGGGCGGACTCTTTAAGGGGCTGAAACCTGAACCAGAGTTGACCCGCAACGAAGTTTGCGTTTGCTCTGGAAAAACAGCAGGCAACAAGAATGGCGGCAGCGGGCCAACCTGCAAAGCCCGCTCAATAAGAGACACAAGGCCATTGTAGCCTTGGGCGAATGGAGTAAACCGAACTACCCCTTATTCATTTGAATGCTTGGACTACGCAGATCATAGTAAGCAATTAATTTGACAAAGTCAACCCCTGGGCAAAAAAAATATCTCTGTGGGGAGAAAAGGTCGAAAAACTGCTTTTAGCAATTGAACTTCCCTTAGATGACCCTCTCGCTTCTTAATCACGGTTTTCCTGGATTTGGAGGATATGGATAATGGATATGGCGCGGGCAGGGGGGATTCAGGGGATCCCGTTGTGATTGAAAGTTCAATGCCTGCGGGGTTTGGAATTCATGAAGCATTACAAAGAGGAGATGATAAAGTGGCGGTACCCGGACCGCCAGTGCAACGGATGTCTTAGTGCGGCTGCTGATATGCGGAATGACTTCCGTAGAATTTGAAAGAGTCCGTTTGTCGGCTACTCGACGTGTGCCACGAGCAAAATACATGGAGGTAAGGCAACGAATTAGTCACAATGAGTCTCTTGCAAAACTAACAATCCAGGCTAAAAAGCACTCCTGGATGCACTCAGGTGAACAAAAATCCTCAAGATTAAGGGTTTTGCAAGATGCCCTACAGAGCTTGGAACCCGGTATAAAATGGACGGGAATGGAGAACCTGCGCAGGGATGGAACCCTCAAAACCCAATTCAAGAGGATCCAACACCTCAATACGATTGGGAGAACATAAGGGGAAAGATTCACTTGGGATGGAATGATCCCCGGCAGAGTCAGACACAAAAATTGCATTTTTAAGCAAAATATCTAGCCACAATCAGGCAACGTCTATTCCCATCTCGCTTACTCCCTGCACTTTCTCCTGCCGGTTATGGAGCCGATACCATCACAAAAACCCAAAGCGCCCCGGCATCTTTCGATACCGGGGCGCTCTGTTTCTTTTAACCAGGTCGTGAGGCGACTCGGTGCAGGTTACTTCACCAGTGTCATGCGACCGGTCTTCACATACCTGCTCTCTGCTCCGGTTGCAATCATCCGGTACAGATACGTGCCCGAAGCAAGGTTCACCGCATTGATTTCCATGTTCCGGTTCGCACCTGCTTCA
>JAJEFL010000086.1:0-55256 GCA_022820435.1 Rhodothermales bacterium | reverse complement strand
CTGGGCCGGGAAGTGATGACCCTGCCGGCGAAGGAGTTTGAAGCAGGTGCGAACCGGAACATGGAGATCAATGCGGTGAACCTTGCTTCGGGCACGTATCTGTACCGGATGATTGCAACCGGAGCAGAGAGCCGGTATGTGCAGACCGGTCGCATGACGCTGGTGAAGTAACCTGCACTGAGTCGCCTCACGACTTGGTTAAAAGAAACAGAGCGCCCCGGTATCAAGAGATGCCGGGGCGCTCTGGGTTAATCCCTGCGATAGATTCTTTCCGATTGTTTATTGTGCACATATGTCGAGCACAGAACATGCAGTTGACGCTAGACACTTTTTTGTTTAGCCGGGCATTCCCAATCTCCAAGCATACAAAACTTTAACTTGCACTGGATAAATCCATGGGCACTATCTTATCTCTTGCTGAATTCAGCATCGCTCTGGGAACCGCAACTGCAATCACCCTTGGAGTTATATTGACCGTCACTAAAATGCTCATTGGGCAGATTTTGTGCAGCATTAAAGAGAGCGAGGCACGACACTCTGCGGACATCCAAGAGATTAAATCTGTAATGAAGCAAATGAACGCCCGAATTGATGGTCTTACCCATGCAATGTATGACATAAACGGACAATTAAAGAGAATCGTGGGGGATCTTGGATTGGAAGGGATCATTGTTGAAAAAAAGCCCCGCACTCGTAGACACCCTGAAATGCCCCGGAGTCCTGCCCCACCCCTGTCCGCTCCATAATAAAGATCATTCAGATAGCGGCGGACATTCACGAACATCTCAATTGGCGACTTGCCGGCAATCACGACGTGCTTAATGAGAGCAGGCAGGAAACGATTATTCTCAGAAAAGGCGGCTACGACGAGGAACCCTGTCCTGTAAATGGAGGTTATTGCAAGAGGTCCCGTAAAACAGATTCAGGAGACCATGCAGGACCTGATTACTCCTGGAGATAATTTCCGAAATTATAATCCGGCTGAACCAGCTGCACCAGATTCGGTTGAAATGCCGAATTACGACCCGCCATGCTCCAGATGCGACACCTACTTATCGCCGCCCTTGCCGTGACTGCATTTCAGGGCTGCGCAAATGAACCCGCCGGGCCCGTGATGGGAAAACTTGATTTTGTCCGGAGCAACGGGGAGATCCTCCAAACCATTGAGGTTGAGTTTGCCGAAGATGAAGAGACCCGTGCCACCGGATTAATGCACCGCCGTCAACTCTCACTCAGCCAGGGAATGCTGTTCATCTTCCCTGCACCGGATTCTCTAAGCTTCTGGATGGCGAACACACCCATTCCACTGGACATTATCTTTGTGGGAGCAGACTCCACCATCGTGAACATTGCAAAACGTACCACGCCGCTCTCCCGTGAATTTATTCGGTCAACCGACCTTGCACAATACGTGGTTGAAGTGCGTGGCGGCTTCAGTGACCGCTTCGGCATAGACACCGCAACACGTATACAGTGGAGAAAAACTGAAACTGCAGAATGAACTACCCCCTTGCACCCTGGATACTCCTCTTCCTTCTGGCATCCTCATGCCAGAACTCCCCCGAACCGACCCCCGCAGCACCCGAAATCCCGTTCCGGGTTGATGGATCCCTGGATTTTGTGCGAATGGGAGAAGCATTTCTCACACTTGATATCGAAATTGCCGACACAGACTCCCTTCGTGAGCGAGGCATGATGCAGCGAACCTCCTTCCCGCCAAAATCGGGGATGCTGTTTGTGTTTGAGCGTCAGGAACTCCGGCAATTCTGGATGGGCAATACCCCGCTATCCCTTGATCTGCTGTTTATCTCCAATGACTCAACCATTGTAGACATTGCAAAACAGGCAAAACCGTACTCCGATGAGCCCATTGTGGGCGGACAGCCTGCACAATTTGTTCTGGAAGTTCCCGGCGGCTTTGTAGATACACGAGGGATCGTGGAAGGAGATCAGGTGCACTGGATACGACACTGACCAGATCAACGAGTCCTGAACCAGAAACCCGATCTTTCTGCGTCAGATCTTACAGACCAAACGACTCGCCGCATGCACAGGTTCTGGCCGCCTGAGGATTGGAAAAATGGAAACCTTTCCCCTCCAGCCCGTCCGTAAAGTCGAGTTCTGTGCCGTCCAGATACATTCCGCTGCGCCGATCCACAACAATCGACAACCCATCCAGATCCATCTGAGAATCTCCATCCCTGACCTCCGTATCCCACCCCAGATCATACGTAAGACCCGAGCAACCTCCCTGAATCACTGCCAGACGCACATAGGCGTGCTCCAGGTCAATCTTTTCCTGTATGGCAACCTTGCGGATCTGCTCACCAGCCCGCCTTGTAATCTTTAGAAGCATGTTTGAATTAAAATTATGAACCGGATGAATCTAGGAACGAAAGACAATGCAGAAAGTTTACCGGGTTGATCCAATCAAATTAGGCATAGACACATCTTAGATGCCTGAACCTAGCCGTCAATGACATGAACACTGACACACAGTACCTGCACCAAGTCGCCGAAAGTGACTACGAGCATGGCTGGTCCACCGATATTGCCTCGGATACGATCCCCAAAGGATTGAATGAAGAGGTGATTCGATTGATTTCAGCGAAAAAACAGGATCCCGACTGGATGCTGGAGAGCCGACTTCGAGCATTCCGGCATTGGGAAACCCTGGCCTCCGATACCGACAAACATCCCCGCTGGGCACATCTTGACTATCCTGAAATCAATTTTCAGGATATCAGTTATTACTCCGCACCCGGAAGTAAACCCCGCTATGAAAGCCTGGATGAGGTTGATCCTGAATTACTGCAAACCTTTGAAGCACTCGGGATTCCGCTTGAAGAGCAGAAAGTGCTCGCGGGCGTGGCCGTGGATGCCGTCGTGGACAGCGTCTCCGTGGCAACCACCTTCAAGGAAGAACTGGCCAAACTCGGGATTATCTTTTGTTCGTTTACCGAAGCCATCGAAAATCATGGAGACCTTGTCCGCAAGTACATGGGGAGCGTCGTTCCCCATACCGACAATTTTTATGCCGCACTGAACGCGGCCGTATTCAGTGATGGATCCTTCTGCTATATCCCGCCCGGCGTTCGATGCCCCATGGAATTGTCGACCTATTTTCGAATCAATCAGGCAGGAACCGGACAGTTTGAGCGAACCCTGATTGTCGCCGAAGAAGGTTCGTATGTCTCCTATCTCGAAGGATGCACCGCCCCGCGTCGGGACGAAAACCAACTCCACGCCGCCGTCGTTGAGATCATTGCCCATAAAGATGCCGAGGTAAAGTACTCTACGATCCAGAACTGGTACCCCGGTAATGCAGAGGGAAAAGGAGGAGTCTTTAATTTTGTGACGAAACGGGGGATCTGTGAAGGAACCGGATCCAAGATCTCCTGGACGCAACTCGAAACAGGATCTGCCATTACCTGGAAGTATCCGAGTGTAATCCTGAAGGGAGACCATTCTATTGGAGAATTTTATTCGGTCGCATTTACAAAAGGAAAACAACAGGCAGATACCGGCACGAAAATGCTCCACCTCGGCCGCAATACCTCCAGTACCATTATCTCCAAGGGAATCTCCGCCGGCCAGTCCAATAACAGTTATCGCGGATTGGTACGCATCAATAAGCGGGCCGAGAATGCCCGGAATTTCGCGCAGTGCGACTCCATGCTTTTAGGAGACCGCTGCGGAGCCCATACGTTTCCGTACCTGGAAATACACAATCCAACCGCACAGGTGGAACATGAAGCAACCACGAGCAAGGTGGGAGAAGATCAGATGTTCTATTGTCAGCAGCGGGGAATCAGCGAACAGGATGCCATTAAGCTGCTGGTGAGTGGATTTTGCCAGGAAATTCTAACCAAACTGCCCATGGAGTTTGCCGTCGAAGCACGGAAACTCCTGGCTATTGAACTTGAAGGATCCGTTGGGTGAACGCTCATTCACGGGTCGTACCTGTCCATATTACAAGGAATGACACCAATTTTAGAAATCCGGGGGCTGCAGGCCTCCGTTGAAGATATGCCCATCCTTAAGGGCGTGGATCTCTCGGTAAACCCCGGCGAGGTTCATGCCATCATGGGGCCAAATGGCTCGGGAAAAAGCACATTGGCATCCATCCTCGCAGGGCGTGAGGATTACGAGATTGACGGCGGCACCGTACACTATCGCGGAGACGATCTCCTGGAGATGGATGTAGATGAACGCGCCCGCGAAGGTGTGTTCCTGGCCTTTCAGTATCCCGTTGAATTACCCGGGGTCAGCATGATGAACTTCCTGAAGCAGGCCGTGAATTCCGTGCGTGAACACCGCGGGCAGGAGCCCCTGGGAGCCGCTGCACTGCTGCGCCTAGCCAAAGAAAAAGCCGCACTGATTGAATTAAATCCGCGCCTGAAACAGCGCTCCGTGAATCAGGGCTTCTCCGGCGGAGAAAAGAAGCGGAACGAAATCTTCCAACTCGCCATGCTTGAACCCGCCATGGCCATCCTGGACGAAACAGACTCCGGACTTGATATTGATGCGCTGCGAAGTGTTGCTCACGGGGTTAACCAGCTGCGTAATCCAGATCGCGGCTTTTTGATTATCACACACTACCAGCGCCTGCTCAATTATATCGTACCTGATTTTGTTCATGTAATGGTCGACGGGCAGATCGTTCAGTCTGCCGGCAAAGAACTCGCCCTTGAACTCGAGAAACGCGGATATGACTGGGTTTACGATCATATATCTGCTTAGACAATGCCTGAATTGATGGATCACCGCGTAGAAGATCGCTTTCTGGCAGTCTATGAGCGCTACCAATCTTTGAATGGTACGGCAGAGCCGCTTTCCGATCTCTCAGAAAAAGCCATTGAGTGCTTCGCAAAGACCGGTTTCCCCAGGCCAAAGAACGAGTCATGGAAATATACAAATGTAACACCGGTCATCAAACGGACCTACAAACTTGCCGAAGCGGGCCCGGCTTCCGCCAGGGGAATTGACACATTAGATACCCCCTGTGTGGCCGTATTCGTGAACGGCCGCTTCGCACCGGAGCAATCCCGGCTTGACCAAATGCCTGCCGGGGTCTCCATCCAAAGCCTCTCCTGCGCCGCCGGACAGGATCTTGTTCAGGAACATCTGGGAACGTATGCGGACTATGCAGAGGATCCGTTTGCAGCCCTGAATACGGCATTCATAAAAGACGGAGCCGTAATCACCGCCCATCCCGGTACCCAACCGGATCACCCGATCCATATCCTCCATGTCATTACCTGCAACGACTCCACACTGGTGCAGCCGAGAACCTTCGTTTATGCAGGAAGTGGTGCATCTCTGCAAATCCTGCAGTCCACGGAATTTGCAGGATCAGATTATGTGCTGATCAATGCAGTCACCGAGATTCATGTTGAACAAGAGGCGCAGGTTGACCACCTGGATCTGCAAGTGGGCACTCCTAGAACCAGCCGCATCACAAATCTGAGTGTCTATCAGGAAACACAGAGCAAATTTTACAGCGGTGTCTTTACGTTTGGGGGTGAACTGACCCGGAATAATCTGTCCATCCTTCCCAATGCCGAACACTGCGAAAGCCTCCTTCACGGACTGTTTATGGCACACGGACGCTCTCATATTGATAACAACACCCTGGTGGATCACGCAAAACCGAATTGTTACAGTTCCGAGTATTACAAGGGGATTCTGGATGATCATGCAATCGGGGTGTTCAACGGCAAAGTACTCGTGCGTCAGGATGCGCAGTTAACCAATGCCTATCAGACGAATCGCAGTATTTTGCTCACAGAGACCGCCCGGATGTATTCAAAGCCCGCACTGGAGATCTATGCGGATGATGTAAAGTGCTCCCATGGAGCAACTACCGGACAGTTGGACAAAGATGGACTTTTCTATCTTCGCTCCCGGGGAATCCCCGAACAAGAAGCACGAAGACTCATGTTGATGTCTTTTGCCGGCGATATTATTGAAAAAACGCCTGTTTCGGCAATGCATGAAACGCTCTATGACCATGTGGAGCACATGCTGCGCTAACGCGGGCACTCCGCGCAATGGTAAATCCTGCTTTGAGAGATAATGCCCTGCGGGCGAACTTCCCTGCTCTGCGCCAACAGGTGTACGGCAAACCATTGGTCTATCTGGATAGCGCCGCATCTTCGCTAAAACCGCAATGCGTTGTGGACTGTCTGGCAAACTACTATGCACATGAGCACAGCAATGTGCACCGCGGGGTCCACTACTTGAGCCGGCGTGCGACAGATCGATATGAGGCGGCCCGGAAAAGCCTGGCACAATTTATCGGGGCACGAAGCGAAAACAGCATCATCTTCACACGGGGCACCACCGAAGCCATCAATCTGGTTGCTGCCACCTACGGACGAAAATATATCCAGCCCGGGGACGAGATCCTGACAACCGTCATGGAGCATCACTCCAATCTAGTGCCCTGGCAGTTACTTGCAAAAGAGCGCCATGTGCAGCTGCGCGTTTTGGATGTGTCGCTGACCGGTACGATCAGCACTGATACGTTGGTGCGGCAAATGAACCCTAGAACACGCCTCATCGCCCTGGGACATGTTTCCAACAGCCTAGGGACCGTCCATCCGGTGGAAGACATTATTGCCGAAGCACACAAAAGAAATATCGCAGTCCTCCTGGATGGAGCACAGGGATTGCCACACCTGCCGCTGGATATGCAGACCCTGGATTGTGACTTCTACTGTGCAAGCAGTCACAAAGCTTATGGTCCTACCGGCGTGGGATTTCTCTATGGTAAAGAAGAACTCCTGCAGGATTTGCCGCCCTGGCACGGCGGCGGGGATATGATTGAAGAAGTGCATCGTACATCTTCCACCTGGGCAGAGGTTCCGCACAAGTTTGAGGCTGGCACTCCGAATATTGCGGGGGTGATCGGTATGGCCGCCGCCGTTGACTATCTGGAAAGCATCGGAATGGATGTTCTTCGAAAAAAAGAAGAAGCGCTCCTTAACTATGCGCACGAGGAGATCATGACGGTATCCGGTCTGAGAATGGTCGGCACCGCCTCCGAAAAGGCTGGCGTTCTCAGTTTCCTGCTTGATGGCCATCATCCCTATGATGTCGGCTACGCGCTGGATCAGGCAGGGATCGCAGTGCGGACAGGACATCACTGCACCATGCCGCTGATGGAGTATTTCGGGATCCCCGGCACCGTTCGTGCCTCGCTCGGAGCCTACAATACAAAGGAAGATATTGATGCCCTGGTGACCAGGCTTCACGAGATTGTCGAAGGAGCCTCTCGAAAAACATTCCCGCCCGCTGCAGATGCAGCGACCAATGGTCGATTACCGCCGGAAGAATCCATTGAAGATCGCAAAGCGGCCCTGCTGGAGGATCTGGATCTTTTTGAGGATGCAGACGGGCGGCGGGAATACCTGATTGAACTGGGCGAAAACCTGCCGGACATGGACGCTTCTTTGAAGACCGAAGCGAACCGGATTCATGGATGCCTGGCAATGGTCTGGCTATACAGCACCGTGCATGGTGACCAAATTTATTTTGAGGCAGACAGTGATGCACTGATTACCCGTGGAATGATTGCTCTTCTGATCCGTCTAATGGATGGTCAGACTCCCGAAACAATCCGTGAAACAGATTTATTTTCTCTGGTTCACGATATAGGACTGCCCAGCCTCATCACTGCACGCCGAAAAAATGGGCTGAATCGCATGATTGAGCGTATTCAAAAAGAAGCATCTTTGGCTGAAGCTGTATGAACTGCGAAGTGATTAACCATTCAAAAACGGACGGATTAGCGGACGAAATCATTGAATCCATCCGGCAGGTCTACGATCCGGAGATTCCGGTCAATGTCTATGATCTAGGACTCATCTATAAGGTCCGGCTTGACAAAGATGACCGGGCATTCGTTACGATGACCTTAACCACTCCAAACTGCCCGGTGGCGGACAGCCTTCCCAGTCAGGTTGAGTCCGTGGTAATGCTTACCGAAGGGGTGACTGATGCACATGTGGAACTGACCTTTGACCCTCCCTTTACGATTGACATGATGAGTGATGAGGCAAAACTCGAACTCGGATTCCTCTAGTTCCCGACCCCCCATCCCATTCACACACAGGGAACGCGTACACCTCCCGGCAATAACTTTGCTGCTGCGACGCAGCGTACTCCTCGCTGTTGCCCTCATTCTCTTTTGCGTCCAGCCGATCAACGCACAAACGGCAACCGTTCGCGGATTTGTAACGGATGCATCCGACGGGCAGCCGCTTCAGGGGGTGAATATTGCCCTGCGTGATGCAACCGGAAATTTGCGGGGAGGTGTGGCGAATGATGATGGGTTTTTTATTGTGGTCCGCCTGCAGCCGGGGCGCTGGTTCCTGCAGGCATCTTTCATTGGGTACGAAACCTTTGCGGATACTCTGGATCTGGCCGAAGATCAGGTAGAACAGCTTTCCATCATGCTTCGCATCGGTGCGGAACTGGATGCAGTCGTTGTGGAAGGAGAGCGTGAAGGGGGCGCAATGGTTGCAGCCGGTGTACAAACCGTCCGGCCCGCCGATATAGATCTGGTTCCCACGCCCGATGTCTCAGGAGACCTGGTCTCCTATCTGTCGGCGATGCCGGGAGTCGTATCAATTGGCGACCGGGGAGGACAGGTGTTTATACGCGGTGGCGAACCCTCCCATAATCTTGCGCTTCTGGATGGGATGTACATCTATCAGCCTTTCCACATCCTTGGGTTTTATTCCGCTTTTTCATCGGACATACTCCGCAATGCGGATATACACGCCGGTGCTTTCAGCAGTAAGTATTCCGGCCGGATGTCCTCGGTCATTGATGTGCATACGCGCAGCGGCAACCTGCAGGAATCACGCAGAACCTTCTCTTTTGCCCCCTTTGTCAGCATGGGAATTCTGGAAGGACCGGTCAAGCGTGGACGTATGTCCTATTTATTTTCGGGCCGGGCCTCAACCATTGAGCGGGTCGCCTCCAGTTATATTGATCAACCCGTTCCGTATACCTTTGGTGACTTCTTTGGCAAAGTCCACTGGACGATCAATGACAGCCACCAGGCTTCGGTCAGTGCAATTCATACGTATGATCGAGGTACACTGGATACCGTAAATCCAGACGGTGATGAAGTTCGATGGAACAATACGGCCTACGGTGCCCGCTGGCTGGTGGTGCCGCCGGGCCTGCCGATGCTGGGGGAGGTCCTCTTTTCGGTATCCATCCTGAATATGGAGCGGGGACCGAGCGAGGAGCCGGATCGCTCCAGTGCGATTGAGGGATTTAATCTGACCGTTAACCTGACGAATTACGGCCGGCGTACAAATGTTGACTGGGGATTCTACCTGCGTGCCCCGAGACTGGACGCAAGTCTGGACGGGTTATTTCAGAATCTAGATTTCAGCAGTGATCGAATCCTGTCCACCGGCGCCTACTTTGAGCCTGAGATCCGTTTTACACCAGGCCTGAGGGGGCGTTTTGGATTGATTGCTGAATTTCTTGGAGATCAGGGGGTTCACTTTGAACCGCGTCTGCGCATACTCTACGAACTGGGCCCCCACCGGTTCAGCCTTGCCGGCGGACTCTACCGCCAGGAAATGGTCGGGCTCAATGACCGCCGGGATGCAACGAATGTGTTCACCGCGTGGACGGGATCTCCCACCGGGAGCCTCCCGAATTCCATGCATGCCCTGCTCGGCTACAGCATCTCACCGCGTCCGGGATTCAATCTGTCTGCCGAGCTGTTCTATAAGCATTTTTCCAGCCTGTTTGTCTCCGAATGGACGGCCTTCCCGCGATTTACCACACGCCTGCAGGAGGCCTCCGGGCGTGCAATGGGAATTGATTTGAGAATGGAACTGCAACGGGATCATTTCTATGGATTTGTCAATTACGGTCTGTCCTCGGTTGAGTATAGTGCAATGCAGGAGACGCTCCCTGTCTGGTTTGGGTCCAATGAGGTTCGGTATCGCCCCCCGCACGACCGTCGGCATCAGATCAATGCACTCCTGAGTTTTACATGGAAAAACATCGACATCAGCGCCCGATGGAATTTCGGGAGTGGACTGCCTTACAGCCGGATCCGCGGATTTGACGGCTTTGTGCTCATGGACGGACCGGTGGACGTATCCACGGAGCCCGGCACGGCCCGGGTCATTTATGACCGTCCCTATGAAGGAATACTTCCCGGTTATCATCGCCTGGATCTATCCGTTGACCGCGTCTTCCAGTACCGTGACGATTCGTTCATTACCCTTCAGGCCGGCGTGATCAATGTCTATAACCGGAGTAACCTCTTTTCACTTGATGTCTTTACCGCAGAGCGAAATAATCAGTTACCCATTATTCCGACCGCCGGCATAAAGTTTGAATTTTGATGTCCCGTATTTATTTCGCTTCCACTGGCATGATCCTGCTGAGCATGGCGATTGTCCTGAGCAGCTGTGAGCAATCCATTGATCCAGTTATCGGGGAGGATCGCCCCTTCACCCTGTGGGGATATCTGGATGCCCACGCTGATATTCAACGGGTTCGTGTGTTCTCCATTGAAGATCGCTTAGGGGTTGATCGTTCGGGCCCCGTTGACGCAGTCGTTTCCTCAAAAAACCTGACCACCGGCGAGGAATACAAATGGGTGAATCGTGAGATTGTCTACCGTGACAGTTCTGTGGGGCATGTCTTTGAAGCGGAATTCCGGGCCAGATATGAACACAGCTACCGTCTTTCGGTGCGGCGCTCCGATGGAGAAGAATCCAGTGCGGAAGTCACTATCCCGCCCCCCGTTGAGGTGGAACTGATTGATGAACGTGACCGCGTCATCGTTCCCGTTCATATCCATGGAAAACCGCCCAGACTGGTTGATGTAACGGTAACCTACGATGCCATTACACTGCCCCCCGCCAATCCATGGCCACCGGGATCCACCACACCGCCTGCGGTCCTGCTTCCCGTGGAGGTCTCCTATTCTGGAAAAGAAGAGCCCCTTGAGGATGGGTGGCGCTACGAAATCAATCTGCGTGATGATTTTGCCCTTGTGCAGGAGGAGTTTGAACTCAGTTGTCTCTCGCCGGACCACATTGCACTGCGGCGCATTTATTTCCGGTTCTTAGCCGCGGATGCGCAATGGGCACCTCCGAATGATTCATTTGATCCAGACCTTCTGATTGAGCCCGGCACCTTTTCAAATGTTGAAAACGGGTATGGCTTCTTTGGAGGGGGCTATACGGTCACCACTGCCTGGATCCCGACAGGGGCAATTTTGGGCAGTATCGGCTACCGTACGGCAGGTCCATGCTCATTCGGCCCCCGGAATATTCCCGACTGTCAATTACCGCCCGAACCCTGTCTGGACCGGGACGGTTGAAATAACGGCATTTGAATCCTTTAATTATCCATTAATTATTCACACAATCTCCATATTTTTTGCCCCTTTTTTACGCACCCCTGCCGGGAAACTCCGTATAAACCCTTGTTTTCGGGCCTCAAATTTGACGGTCCGAATTGTTAGTCAACTTCAATTTATCAAACGTCGAAAGACACAGCGTTAATGCAAGATCGTGAACAAGGAACGGTAAAATGGTTCAATTCTGATAAGGGCTACGGCTTTATTCAGAGGGACAGTGGAGAGAAGGATGTATTCGTTCATTACTCGGAAGTCAACAAGGACGGCTACAAGTCGCTTGATGAAGGCCAACGAGTAGAGTTTGCCGTGACCCGGGGAAACAAGGGGTTCCAGGCACAAAATGTGGACCCTCTCTAGGAGGGCCCATTATTCCCTTTCTTCCTGTCCTGCATCCGTGTAGGCAGGGGGACATCAGTTTCGTGCAATAGCAGTGATTGCTGTTGTTCCGCGGCTCTTTTCGTGTAGCATACCGGCATTTCCGACCATGATGTCGAGATATCTGACCTATGTTTCTCTTAGGAAACATATCCGTTGAATTCTCTGGGGAGACTGTGTTTGCTGATATCCGTCTGCAAACCTGTATGGTTCGCCTGACGCTGAATTACACTTCCTGGTGGATCCGCTGTCCCCCCATTGATGTTCTTACAAAACTGATTATCCAGTCTGAAAAGTGCTCCTGGGGCACTTAGGTGAACAAAAACCCACAAGATCAAGCGTTTCGCAAGAGGCCCCATCAAATACCTGAACCGGCTGGTTCAGTCCTCGTGGACGGATGATGCTATCCATACAGCGACACTGAACCGAAGTTTTCTGAAGAAATCCGGCTGCCGCCTTGCCATGAGTGGCGGTCTTCAGCAGCGGAAACTCCTCATAAAGATGCCCGCCGTGCTGCACACCGGACGCACCTGTCACCGCCTCGAAGTTCATCCTGCCCCATGCGGCCCCGTATTATGTAACCAGCTGCGACGTCCAGTACTATACTTGGCTGAATGCACTGCGGAGAAGGTCCAGACTCTTCGGGATTGCAGTTTTCTCACTCTCTTTGCCTTCAAATTCCAGTGAGACATATCCGGCATAATTGTGTCGGCGCATGATTTCTGCAATGCGCGGATAGTCCAGCTCCAGCGTATACCAGGTGCCGCCTCCATAATAGGTCTTCGCCTGCATCAGGATGGTGTGCGGTGCCAGCATCTCCAGTTTATCATACGGGTCTTCCAAAAAATTCCCCGTATCCAGCGTGACTTTCAGCCACGGAGAATCAACTGCTTCTACGATCCTGA
The DNA here is from genome assembly GCA_022820435.1 of Rhodothermales bacterium. Taxonomy (GTDB): domain Bacteria; phylum Bacteroidota; class Rhodothermia; order Rhodothermales; family Bin80; genus Bin80. The sequence goes on along the minus strand of JAJEFL010000086.1, from coordinate 42,563 downwards.
GCACCCCTTCGGGGGTGCGTCCAAGCCCCCAGTGGTTTTCCAATCCAAGAAGTACTCCGCACTGCCTGGCTTTCGGGATCAATCGTTCAATGGCATCAATGACCCAGACAAATGCCTCTTCGTCGGTATACCCTTCCAGCGGCGGTTCAATCCCGCGATTATCCATCAGTGCAGTGAAGGATTCGGATGTACCCCATCTTCCGGTATTGAGGCGCATGGTGGGGATTCCAAGTTCGTAACAGAGTTCAATCTGCCGGATCGTCTCGTTGATATTGTGCTGCCGCTCCTCTGCATCCGGTGATACAAATCCCTGATGTGTAGAGAACCCCATGAGATCCAGACCATTGACAAATGCCCGGCGCTTCAGCCCCTGCAGATAGTCCGGCTCCTCAGAAGCCATCTGTATATGAAGTAACTCTATCCCGTCGAACCCCATCGCTGCTGCCTGATCAATACAGGTCTCAATCGGATAGTCCTCCTTTGGACCGTTAAACCGCCAGAATGAGTAGGTGGACACGCCAATCGGATTGGGCCGGCTGGTTTTAACGGAACCGGAGGCCACTGCAGGCATCGCAGTCAGTCCTGTCGCGGCAACTGCCGCAGTCTGCAAAAATTTACGTCGGTCTGTCATGATTTCGTTCAAAAGTATGGTTAGGCCAATTCAGATTACTAAATTAGTGAATTGACAGATTATTTTATGCACCGACCATGAACAGGCAGAAACGAGAGCAATTACGGCTGCGCTGTGAACACGAACTGTTTGAGCGTGTGCTTCCGTTTTGGGAGCGATATTCCCCGGATCCCGTCCATGGAGGACACTTCAATAATCTGGACCGGGACGGCACCGTTTACGATACGACCAAGCACATCTGGCTGCAGGCCCGGCAGGTCTGGATGTTCAGCAAACTGTACCGCATGGTGGAAGCACGCCCATCCTGGCGCTCCATCGCCGAAAGCGGCATGAATTTTTTAATCAACCATGCCCTGCGCCCGGACGGACGCGTTTACTTTTCGCTTGCCTGTGATGGCCGGCCGATCTATCAGCAGCGCAAAATATTTACCGAATGCTTCTATGCCATGGCGTTGTCCGAATATGGTCGTGCAATTGATCATGCTCCACATATCCGTGAAGCCGCACGGAGGGTGGAGCAAATCTGGGACTGGGCCTACGACTGGTCCAAGGTTGGCCGCCCTGACCTTCCCGGCACAGTCCCCGCTCAAATGCTTGCCGTCCCCATGATGCTGCTCAATCTGATTGATGAAGTGATGGTGGATACAGACTGCTCCTCCGAGATCAATGACTGCTTTAAGCGCATCCGACTTCATGTGCAGGGCAACCATACGTTTGAATTCATCTCTCCGGACGGCCGTCAACTAGGCGGTCCCAGCGGGCGCCTGATGAACCCCGGGCATGTGATTGAAGCCGGATGGTTTATCCAGCATATCGCCTCCAGGACTCAGGATTTAAGCATGACTGCACTCGCTCAAACCATGATCCGGGATGCTCAGGCGTTTGGATGGGATCAGCAGCATGGCGGACTCTACTACTTTGTGGATGCAGAGGGCTTCAGCCCGGTTCAGTTGGAGTGGTCCATGAAACTCTGGTGGCCGCATTCCGAGGCCCTTTATGCACACCTGCTCAATTATGCTTCTACGGGGGATCCCGATGATCTGGCCTCCTTTCGAAAGATTGACAGCTATATTTCCGATCACTTTATTGATCTGGAACATGGCGAATGGTATGGCTACTGTGACCGTGAAGGCAGACTGACACACCGGTTCAAGGGAGGGCCCTACAAGGGGTGTTTTCATGTACCGCGCGCACTGTGGCTCTGTTGGCAACTTCTGGGACAATGGCCGGAGAGTTCACATTAACGCTTATTTTCTTATTCTATAGGCGCTTTGCAACCGGCGATTATTGATGAGTGTGACATTTACGTTTCTGGACTGGCTCTGGGTCGGACTGTTTCTGCTGCTGATGGTCGGCAGCGGCATCCTGTTCTATCGGCTCGGCAAGCGCTCAGAATCCGATTTTTTCCTGGCCGGACGGGGCCTCCCCTGGTGGCTGCCGGCCAGTAGTGTCTATGCCACGCACACCGCAACCGACACCCCTATGTGGATCACGGGAGTGATCTACAAAAACGGTATGGCGGGCATCTGGTATACGTTTTTCTGCGGCTGGGCCGCAATCAGTGCATTTGTGTCCACCCGGATTTTCCGCCGCTCGCTGGCCTATACGCAGGCAGAATGGAATGTAGTGCGATTCACCGGCCTTGGCAGCGAGCTCCTGCGCGGCTGGATGGCCGGATGGCAGTTCTTTATGAACATGTTCGTTCTGGGGTGGGTCGGAATTGCCATGGGCAGAGTATGTGAATACCTGTTTGCATGGCCCACCTGGATCGGGCTAATCGTATTCTCGCTCGTCTGTGCCATCTATGTTCTGGCCGCCGGGTACTGGGGCGTGGTCATGGCGGACTTTCAGCAGGGAGTCATCGCATTTCTGGTCATTATCATCGTCTCCGTGTGGGGAATCCATACCGCGGGCGGCCCGAACGGGATCCTGGAAAAACTGGAAGTACTTGGAGAGTTGGACCGCATCAATCCGTTTGCTTTTACCGGATGGTGGTCGGGGGATTTTCCGATTGCCTGGTTTATTACGATGATGCTGATTGCATTCCTGGGCGGCTTTGGGATGGGAACCACGATTGACTGGTATGTAGAGGCGCAGCGCATTCAATCCGCGAAAACCGTACGGGACGCAAGCTACAGTATCTGGTGGGGCACCATCCTCGGCCTCGTCAGAAATTCCGTATGGGCGGTAGCGATCCTTGCGTTCTTCGTCCTCTTCCCTGATATTACGGAGCAGAGCGAGTACGAGATGGGATGGTTCCGCCTTGGGTTTGACTATCTGCCGGCCGGGATGCTCGGGTTCTTTTTTGCCGCGATTCTGGCCATCCATCTGTCTACTATTTCATCCCACCTCAATCTTGGCGCTTTGTACGCCACACGTGATTTATATCAGCATTATGTGAACCCGCAGGCAAGTCAGAAGCGGCTCGTACAGGTGGGCCGGATCTCCACTGGAATCCTGCTGTTAGGATCTTTCTTCTACGGCCTGATCATGGAAGACATTACTTCCTGGCTCATTTTTGCACTCTGGATCATGGCCGCAGGCATCTGGCTTCCGAATATTTTACAGGTCGTATGGTGGCGCTTTAATGCGTGGGGGTACCTTTCATCCTGGATCGCCAACCTGGGATTCAGTTGGCTGGTGGTCTGGATTTTGCCGGAACTGAACCTGATCCCGCATCTGCTGGATTATCAGCAGTTCTGGATTCTGATGATTCTCGGTGCTATGGTGTATTTTCCGGTGACGCTTCTGACGAAATCTGAACCTATGGATCACCTTGTTCATTACTATGTAATGTCACGCCCCATTGGCTGGTGGGGCCCTGTGCGAAAGGAGGCCATGCGCCGCGGCTTAATTCTGGTCAGCGGCGAAACGGCATTGGGTGCAGAAGAAGCCAGCCGCCCTGCTGACACATATCCCAATACCCCATGATTCGACGAAGGTGGTCGGCCAGCGAAGCCGACGAATGGACAAAGGAAGACTGGATTGCAATCCTCCTCTCTCCGTTATGCTATGTACTCATTACGATTGGGGCGGCATTGGCCATCCTCCTGCAGGTATCCGGATATATTATGCTGGCAGTTGGAATTGCCATGACGGTGTTTCTGCACCTTGTGATTGACCCAAAACTCAAAGCAATTTCCAATGAGTACGAAACCAGACAGCAGGACTATCTGCGTGAACTGGAAGCAAAAGTCCGCTGGGAATCCATTGATCAGAAAGCATCATGAATCAGGCACTGGCTACCGTCATTGGAATGACGATTGCGTATGCCGCATCGTTTCTGGGGCTGATTCTGGCCTACCGGGCATGGCGTTCACATCAAAAAAAGGACCGCAATGGAGACATTTAACTTTTTGTGGGGCGTTGCAGTCCCGGCGACCATTTTTGTAATCGCCTTTTTGGTAACCTGGCTTCTCTACCGGCATTTCACGGCAGACGAGTGATGGGGCTGCACCGATTCACTGCGCCTGCGTCCTGCCTCCATTTGAGGTCATTGGCAGACTCTATGGTCATGGAATGGGATCTTCCACAAATTCCGACAATCTGATCAAATGATTTCCAAAGACATTTCAGAAATCCTCCCCATTAATGCTTAATCCTTGCCTCCAAACCGTATGCTTACGCAAAAACCCTTGCCGATACAATACTGCGCATTCAACGAACCATGGTGTAATTTCATGGGGGATTGGTATGTGATTGCCCTGGAGATTACCAGAACAGACACCTTTTAATCCATGACGATTCTAGATGCGGCCGCAAAAATACTGAAAGACACGGGAGGGCCTCTCCATGTCAAAGAGATCACCCAGCGGATGATTAAAACTGGCTTGTGGGTCTCAAAGAGCAAAACGCCGGTGCAGACTGTCAGTGCCACCCTTTACATGGAGACCAGTCGACTTTTGTAAAGACCGCGCCTAAGACGTTCGCACTTCGGAATATTCAAGATATAAAGAAATCAGAATCAAGAAATATGAATGATCCTACGAATCCGAAAGAAACGTATTCTTTCCTGGATGCCGCTGAAAAAGTGCTGAATCAGTTTGGGAACCGGAAGCCCATGCATTACCGAGACATAACGAACAAGGCCATCGCTCAAGGCTGGCTCATCACCGAAGGCAAAACTCCAGATGCCACCATGATCGCTCAATTGGTACGTGAAATCAAACGGGCAAAAGCCAGTGACTCCCCCGGCCGGTTTGTTTGCACATCCCGCGGTCATTACAGCCTAGTCAAATGGACGGGGACCGGCCTTCCGAATCAAATTTCCAAGCATAATCAAGATGTCAGGAAAAAACTACGGTCTAAGTTGATGAACCTCAATCCGTTTCAATTTGAGGAACTCATTGGACTGCTACTGGCAGAAATGGGATTTGAAAGCATTGAGGTGACCAAACGAGGCAAGGATGGTGGTATTGATGTCCGGGGCACGCTGCTGATCAGCGATGCGATTCGTATACGGATGGCAGTTCAGGTAAAACGCTGGAAAAAAAATGTTCAAAGCCCAACTGTTACAACGGTGCGCGGCAGCCTTGGTGCGCATGAGCAAGGGTTAATCATTACCACCAGCGACTTCAGCGCCGGAGCCAGGAAAGAAGCGAATGAACCGGCTAAAACCCCCATAGGCCTAATGAACGGCAAACAACTGGTCGGACTTCTGATGGAATACGAGATCGGTGTGCGCCGCATACCTCACAACCTTTTTGAACTGGAGGAACTGCCAATTGCTGAAAACTGAAATGAAAAGCAGACTGAAGAATCTTGGCGAATACCTGATTGAACATGGGAAACAGGAATTCAAAGACTGGCATGATATCTATCGTGAGTTCTACGGTCCGGTCAGACAAATCCGTAAACATGTAAAAGCAGGAGAAAGCCTGCTTGAAAGCAATCATATTTTTCTGCGACAACTCCTCTACGACAAACGTAACGGGATCACTCCTTGCACCCGGTCTGTAGTGAGCAGCGGCAATTTCCATCCATTTGTCAACCCAGAACCCCGCATCCATACTGGAACAATTCATCCTGACTCCTGCAAGTTGCATTCTGCTGTGGGTTGTTCATTTATATAATTCTCTTCGACGGAGAACGATCTTCATGCGAACGCTACTTTTCTCTCTTGCACTGTTGACCGCCGGTTCGACCGCAAGCGCACAACCCCGGCTTGCGTTACAGCCCTTGTCGCTGGAATCCCTCGCCCAGTTTGATGATCCGTCAGAAAATTGGTTTCTGGCGGACAGTGTCTATAGTGACCTTGCTTTGCACAATAGTCTTGCCGTCACACCCGGGAAGGGGATCCTTGTCAATCAACCGAACGAATGTGCCCGGGAGAATCTCTACACCAGCTGGAAACATGGAGATATCGAACTTGAACTTGAATTCATGATGCCAAAGGCATCCAATTCCGGCATTTACCTTCAGGGACGCTACGAAGTCCAGTTAGTGGACAGTTGGAGACATCCTCATGTTACGTTCGGAGATCTCGGTGGAATCTACCAGAGATGGGATGAAGCAGAAGGGCGTGGATTTGAGGGGCGGCCGCCACGCATCAATGCCGGCCGTGCACCGGGCCTGTGGCAGTCCCTCCGTATTGTGTTTGATGCCCCGGACTTTGACGAGAATGGCAGAAAGATCCGGCCGGCCCGCTTTGTGAAGGTCGTTCTGAACGGGGTTATCGTTCAGGAGAATGTAACAGTCTCCGGCCCAACCCGCGCGGCCGGCTTTGAAGATGAAGCCCCGCTTGGGCCCCTGATGATCCAGGGAGATCACGGGCCGGTTGCCTTGCGCAATATCCACTACCGCATGAGTGGAGAATCGTCCGTTTCCGTAAATAACATCACCTATTCCGAATATGTAGATGAACCTCTGGACGAAATAATCTGGAATGCTGCGGGAACCCCGGTATCCACAGGAACCATCCAGAATCTACAGGAACATGCGGTCACCTCTGCAGATCCCGTTGCACTCCGCTATGAAGGCACGCTCCATATCCCTGTGAGTGGCACCTATCGCTTCGGCACCACACTGGGCTGGGTATCTGGAGACCCGCACTGGTCTGGTCGCCCAATCGGCGGCGCGTTATTGCAGATTGCCGGTCAGGAAGTGCTGCGGCATGATCGGAATCAGCCCTCCATGTACGGAGAGATAGTGCTAGATGAAGGGAGGTATCCTTTCAGTTTTGGGTATTTTAAGGCGGCCGGCTGGGTACCTCCCCAGGTTACGCTGACCGTGGAGGGGCCTGCCACCCGCCCCTCCCCTCTGATGCAGCCATTGAAGGGAGGAACTCCCGCTGAACGGATTCCGGTTGCGCTTGGCACGCGCCCCTTGCCGCTACGTGGATTTGTCATCCATCAAGGCACCAAATACACCCATTCCATGGCCGTCGGCAATCCCGGTGACCTCCATTACACACTGGATTTATCCACCGCATCTCTGCTGCATGCATGGCGGGGCCCGTTCGCAGATGCAGCACCGATGTGGCATAATCGCGGACATGATCAAACGATCCTTCCTCTTGGAAGCCTTCTGACCTTCTCCGGACATTCTGCAATTGAAACCGATATGGATACAGAACTTCAGTTTACCGGATATCAACTGTCCCCCCATCCTGTATTTACCTATTCGATAGGGGAAGCAGTTCTGGAAGATCATATCCAGCCTCAAAGTGATGGATCCGGGCTCTTGCGTACCCTGATCCTCACTGGTGAAACCAAAGAACCTATATGGGTGCGCATTGCCATTAGCGACCAAATTGATGCAGTCAGTGATCATCGTTATGCAATTGACGGGTTCACCTGGTATGTTGAAACAGAGTCGGAGGCCTCCATCCAGCAGTCACAGGATGGTCAGGCACTCATGGTTCCGCTGGAGCCAGGCGAGTCTGGTGCATCTGTCAACTACGTTATTGTGTGGTAGTGACATGAAAAAACTTCCCTGCATTCTTCTGCCTTTGATCCTTAATCTGCCCTGCATGGCGCAGACACCCGATGAATCCGACTATTATCGGATCATTGATGTCCCGATTCCGCAGGATATTTTGCTTGAGGTTGGCGGAATGTCCTTCACGCCGGACGGGCGCCTTGGAGTTGCAACACGGCGGGGCGAGGTATGGCTGATTGATGATCCTGTCCTGTCGGGTACATCTGCCCCCCACTACCAGCGCTTTGCATACGGCCTGCATGAACCTCTCGGACTGGCATGGTATGACGGCTCCTTTTATACATCACAGCGAAGCGAACTGACCCGGCTCACAGACACCAATGGAGATGCCATCGCCGATCAATATCAAACGGTATACTCGTGGCCTCTGGAGGGGAACTACCATGAATACTCCTATGGCCCGCTTATCCAAAAGGATGGTTCCATGATCGTCATGCTCAATCTAGGCTGGATCGGATATGGTGCCAGCCAATCCAAATGGCGCGGATGGACGCTCTCCATTGCTCCGAATGGAGAAATGACCCCTCTTGCAACGGGAATGCGGTCCCCCGCCGGCATGGGCACAAATATGGATGGGGACCTTTTTTATGCAGAAAATCAGGGCGACTGGATTGGGTCCGGCTATATCACACATGTGGAGACGGGAGACTTTGTGGGGAACCCGGCCGGTCTGCGCTGGACGGGGGAAGCTGGATCGCCGCTGTCTCTGAAGCCGGAAGACATCCCTGATACCGGTCAGCCACTCTTTGAGGTCGCCAAAGAGATTGATGCACTCAAACCGCCGGCGGTATGGTTTCCGCACACGATTTTAGGAATCTCCACCTCTGATATTGTCCCGGATACCACAGGGGGCAGGTTCGGCCCCTTTACCGGACAGCTCTTCGTAGGTGATCAGGGACACAGTAAGATCACACGCGCATTTCTGGAAGAAGTAGACGGAGTATATCAGGGAACCGCAATCCCTTTCCGGGAGGGGTTTGCATCTGGAGTACTGCGAATGACCTGGGATCCCGAAGGCGGGATGATGGTCGGACAAACCAGCCGGGGCTGGGGGGCGACTGGTAAAGCACCTTATGCGCTCCAGCGACTTGTATGGACCGGGAAGATCCCTTTTGAAATGTACAGCGTCCGCGCCATGCCGGACGGGTTTTTGATCACACTGACGAAGCCCGCGGATCCATCCTCAGCAGCCAATGTCGGCAACTATGCTGTTGAGAGCTTTACCTACAAGTACCATTCAAGCTACGGCAGCCCTCCGATCCATATCATGGAGCATCGGGTAAAAGCTGCCGTTGTATCGGAGGATAGCCTGAAAATCCGCCTGGTGCTGGATGATTTGCGTGAGGGATATATCTATTCCATCCGTGCGGAAGATGTCCTTTCCATAGACCAAAATCCGCTTCTGCATACGACCGCATTTTATACGATGAACCGGCTCCCTGCCGGGGCCTCTCTACAAATTGAATCCGGGTCAGATGCAGTTACAGTACCATCCGGGGACACCGGCACTGAGCCGCCTGACCGTGAACCGGATGTGCATCTGTCTGTGGGCACCTTGCCTAACCTGCAATTCAGCCAGACCGAATTTGCAGTCCCTTCGGGAAGCACGGTTGCGCTCACATTTAATAATGACGACGATATGCTGCACAATCTGGTTGTGGTCCATATCGACGCAACCGATGAGGTGGCAATGGCGGCCATGCAACTTGGTTTAAGAGGACATGAAATGCAATATGTCCCCACCTTGGATGCCGTGATTGCACACACGGGACTGCTGGAGCCGGGGGTTTCGGAAACGATCATCTTCCGCGCCCCCGATGAAACGGGTGAATATGCCTTCGTCTGCACTTTCCCCGGCCATGCAGCCACGATGCGCGGGATCATTCAGGTTCTGGCCAACTGACACACGACAGCTCTATTCTATGATTGGGATCGCGGAGTTGTCCAAGCGGCGGGGAATGGATGTCCCACAATCACCGGGGAAGGATTGGCCGGACGGGAAGTCCGGGCGGGGAATGATTTTCGGGATCTACGGTGTCTCCCGCTCAATAAGGTAATTCTCCAGAAACCAGTCGCGCATGGACGGGATCGGGATGACAAGCTCCCCGTCCTGCATATCCAGCACTCCCTTGTGGAGCGCATGTGTGAATATCTCTCTGGCCTCATCCTCTCTGAACTTCTCCAGCAGAAACGCCATAAGGACATCCTCATCAATATGTCCGTCTGCGTATAGTTGGGCGGCGGAGCGGGCAATACACTGGCGGGCTTTTTTCTTAAGCCCCTTTGCGCGGGACTTATAAAACTTTGTTCGCTTCACCCGTCCCGCTCTCAGTACCGCCTCCAGTCCATCCGCGGTCATCTTTCGGCGGTCTGCTCGCACCTGGAGGGCAGCGACCTGCGCGTAGGCGGAGACATGCTGCGGCCAGCCATATGCCTCCGCTGCAATTGCGTCAATCCAGAGACGGGGATCCCCTTTCGCCTTACCATTCAACTGGAGCCAGTCTGCGATGACCGCCCGCTCCGCCTTCCGCCGTAATCTGCCCAACTCAACGTAGCAGTTATCCTTGAATCGGGAGATTCCTAAGTCGCTGAAGGCTTGTGTGGTTGCGGACAATCCGGCAGAGAGCAGGATCACGGGACGATCCAATTTGCCATTATGGATGGCCTTGAGGCACTGGGATACGATTCTGAATTCCTTGGACTGGGGAGAAAATGATGTGCGGAGATCCTGTGCCTCGTCTAGCAGAAGCAGGAGCGGTGTCTTGTCCGAGTTGAGAATGTCCACCGTCTGCGGCATACGGTACTCGGAGGTGGACTTCCCCGGGAAGATCTTAATGTCTATCGCTGCAGATGTTTCCCTGCGCTTATCCGGGGCGGGGTGCCGTAGCGCCCTGCTTAATTCCACTGGATCAAGCAGCCCGCCCGGGGCAATCTCGGCTATCTGCCACCCCCGTGCTTTTCCCCGCCGTGCACATTCAGCAAGCAGGGCGGTCTTGCCCGCACCGGGAGCGGCCTGGACAAGGAATGTGGTTCCCTTCCCTGTGTCGCCCTCTGCGAACTGCAAGCGCTCCTTGAAGTCAGCCAGTATTCCTTTTCTTCCGTGGAAGTATTCGGCTTTTCCGCGGTCTTCTATATTCGGTGTCCTCTCATTTGAGTCGGTCATGGGTATCGGAGGCTGTGTATAGCATAGAAAATTATTTCGGGAACACTTTGTTCCGCTGCCCGGTAAAGGAAAATGTCTAGGGACAATAGCGACGCAACCGATGAGGTGGCAATGGCGGCCATGCAACTTGGTTTAAGTGGACATGAAATGCAATATGTCCCTACCTTGGATGCCGTGATTGCACACACGGGGCTATTGGAGCCGGGGGTTTCGGAAACGATCATCTTTCGCACCCCCGATGAAACGGGTGAATATGCCTTCGTCTGCACCTTCCCCGGCCATGCAGCCACGATGCGCGGGATCATCCAGGTTCTGGCCAATTGAGCACAAGTCTGTCCCCCTCACGGGTAATGAGTGCATAAGCATTATAACCGTCACGGGCTCATCAAATCCAGATTATGTGTCCAGACACCGCGGATCATGCCGACTTTTTTCATTCTCACGGTTGGGTTCGTGTATAAATCCTCCTGAACCACCCCACTCATAGAGGATGAGATTGCGAAATTACTTAGTGAGTGGACCTCAATGCACGATATAACCCGACACCAAAATGCACAGATTTCTGGCAAACTCTTTCTGCAATTCGAGCAAATCAGGATCAACCGAACGAATTCTCTCAGACATGGCATCTAGCAGCCTGTATGTTCCGAGTACCAATCAAAAATCAGATGCCTCGAAATTCAAGAAAAATCGTACAATTTGGAGGTTTTGTGAAAGGCGCTTCCGAAAAGATGATTTATCGCAACCTATTTTAGTGATCATAGTTCATTTCGTATCCCATGTCATTTATGTGATGACGCAATGCTTCCAGTGCAATGAATAAATCACAAAAAACATCTCCTCTACAGACCCCTTCCGTAGAAGACCGCGGGGAAGCGAAATACTTTCACGGGCGTAAAAAAATACTGGACAACTTCAAGAAACGTCTGGAATTGGTGAACGCCCAGAAGAAGTATGGAACTATAATTCTAATTCAAGCGGCCCCGGGCGCGGGCAAAACCGCCCTACTGGCCAAATGTGCTCAGCTTGCCGGGGAGCAAGGATGGAAGATAGCGGATACCAGTCCGGGCAGTATTCTGGACACAGCCGTATTACTGCAGGAACTTGGATGGAGCGGGGAGAAAGAAATATCTGAGGACGCAGTCTTGCAGGAGATCCTGTTACGCATGTCCCGAATCCCCCACCCGCCACCTCTGGCCGTAGAAATACTGCAGGAAGAAGCGAAACCTCTGTTGCTCGTACTGGACGAGGCGCAAAGGCTGCTGGAGGATATTCCCCGTGATCCTCGTGGTCAGTTCAGTGCTGCAAAGACCCTCCTCAAAGGGTTTCATAACGGCGAATTGCCCCGCCGCGTCATCCTTATGGCCGGTGGACTAGGTGTGACCACCCAAGCCTTCGAACGATTGGGAGTGTCAAGATTCAAGGATAACTGCTATATCGAACTGGGCGAGTTAAGTGAAGATACCGAGCGGTTGATCATTCATGACTGGCTCCTGAAAGATGGCAGTGTAAAGGGGGATCCCGCCTACTGGATTGACACCATTGCACAGGATACCCATGGCTGGGCACAGCATGTTACAGCCTATGCACAGGTCGCTGCCTACCAGTTGAGCGCAATCGATGGGCAGATGACAATGGAGGGACTAGATGCGGTAATCGAAGCGGGAAGGGAAAAACGGATTCGGTTTTATAAGGACAGGGCACGGGGGATCCCCGAAGAGCACCTCCATTGTATCGCAAGAGTACTTACACATGTGGATCCGGGCAACAGCGTTGCCCGGAGGGACATTATGGCATCCCTGAAACTGGACTATGACCATAATACCGCGGCGCGATTATTCTTGCGTGCAGTGTACAAAGGTATACTAGACGAGCGGGACAACCGCTATGTGGTTCCGATCCCTTCAATGCATAACTGGCTGGTGGACAATTTTTCTCGCATCCAGGAGCCGATTTTTCCTCCACATTCTTCCATGCCCATGGGGTTTGACAGTCGGGACAGAGGGGTAGAACGCTGAACTGACCGTCTTCTACTTTGCTGCACCCCCCATTGCCGAAATCAATTTCCTCTCGGATGTTCCGCATTTTGGACGTATTAGACCGTGCCTGATTTACGAACGACCATGCAGTACGGACTCCCCGCACATTCTAGATTCATCTACTCCATGTGGGTGCCTCTCGTGACAAGGTGCATGAGGTCGCACATCCCAAGTATTCGGCTCATGGCAATCTTTATCCACAGGCTGATAGGATGTAACATCATATTCATAAGAGAACGGGATGTCCTCTCCGTCTGTTATGTTCTCAACCTCATCAATGTCTGTCCGGTCACTGATTGCAAGTGTGACATCTCCGTTTCTGTGCTTTAATCGGTCTACTATTTCCGTTGTGAAGATGGATAAGGAGAGATCCGCATCTTCGGTATCACTACGAATTATGAAGATGGCATAACTGAATACTCCCCGTCTTACAAGATTCGACCTTTTCCAAGAAAATACACACCGCATCTTTGTGGTATGTGTTTCCACAGAAAGTTATGCCTAATATCAACCAATCCTTGAAATTTATAGCCGATGCAGTCCTCTCTTTTTAATTCCATGACACCTTATAGGTGGTCATGTTCTGCCCCCTTGAAACATCCTGTACGCTATTCTGCCTCATTCAGCCCTTCCCCATCCTCACATTTATCTCTGGAAGGATGAGGCACAGTATCACGCTCAGGTTGCACTGGCTTCTGTTTTGAGAAGGGATGAACAGGCGCTGGAACTAGCCGTATTCCCTTCCACCCTAGTGCATGTTCAAAACTGTCTTGTTGCATCTTCAGAAGATCGCCTAGATCTGGTGGACGATTTTCACTTTGAATATGTTTCATTTTTTAACCTCTCCAGATATTGCTATGCTTTTGGACTTGTCTCTGTCGAAAGAAATTGGAATCCCGGACCCCGTGACCGATGGGGCCTTGGCATGAGCACTAAATCACCCATACACTCAGCTAGAATTCTCTCCTCATGACTTGGTTCCACTACGGAACGAAAGAGCCTGCTTGCCTCTGTTCTGTCTATCACGTAGCTATGCGATGGATATTTAGAAATAATCGCATGGAGACTTTCTGGAGTAATGTTCTGTCCATTTTCAAGAAGTCGACTGCCATAATGTGAAGCAATTGACATGGCTCTGCCAGCCTCTCCAATATGAAGCGGATCCACTTGACTATAAAGAGGTGAATATAAATCAGCTGTCATCTTTGCAGCGATTTCTCCAGCTGTTTTAAGAGTTATTGAACTTGATCCCTGAATAAGATTACTAAACAGGCGTCCGAAAGTTTCGGTTGCTTTGAGTTGCAGGGCATTTAGCGTATCCAGAACCGTGAGGCCGGATTGCATCTCCCATGCAGCGTCTTGCTTTGGCATCTGCACATCCAGTGGTCCTAGTTCCCCATATTCTGACATAACTAACTCATGTGCACCTACTGCTACGAGGGTTCCCGCACTTTTACAAAGACCAGAGACATAAAGAAAAAAGTGCTTGTACTGTATCTGGAAACACCGCGCTATCCGGTATGCGGAATCGGCGCTACCGCCTCCAGTTACCAGAATTACGAGTATATTTTCGCGTTTCTTTCGTCGACTACATTGAGTAATGACCTCCATGGCCTCAGTTCGATAAAGGCCCCCGTTATAGAGGGCAATGTCAGCGTTGCGGGCATTTGCCACAGCATCAGCCGCCTGAGTCAATTTATTCAGCCCCTTGATGATTTTAGCCATTAACTACCACAATCTCATAGAATTCAAACCAACCTACTGCAGATATGATCCTTGTCGACTCATACTAAACCAATTCGGTGCTCCTGAATAAGGGCATGCATTAATTGGTGATAGACTGGAATCTTGCAAAAACTGCCACGAGGATACACCGATCAACTGAAATCGTTCCAATCAGGTTTCAGTAAATCCACAAAGTAACACCTACTTGACCGATCATATTTCCATATCCTTCCCCCGCAAGACAGGCTTTTGCCTCAAGTGCATAACGTTAATTAACGGGAAATGATGGATACAAAATTCGCTCCCAATCTGACTGGAATGACCGCCATCCCTGCCAAGCAGAATTCAGGCTAACGCTCTGTCCACTATCTTTCCCCTGACCACACTCATATTCCGTGGCTTGTAACCGTGAAACATCAACGCCCGTTACTACTGATCTTATTGTCCATCTGGGCCAGTCCCATCTTAGGACAGACTGCAAGCATTCGGGGGTTTGTTACCGATGTAGATGATCGAGAGGTACTCGCAGGGGTCAGCGTTGTCCTCGAAAGCGATACCGGAGGATTGCGCGGCGGTGTAACCAATAGTGACGGCATCTATAACCTTACACGGATTGCACCGGGGACGTATGTGCTGCGGTTTTCATTTATCGGCTACCTTACATGGTCAGATACGCTTGCATTTCAGGCGGGGCAGAGACTCAACCTCAACATTGCATTACAGTCTGCGCCGGAAGTCCTGGAGGAGATGGTTGTAGAAGCCGAGATTGAGACGGGAGCAGCCCAGGTCACGGCCGGGCTCCAAACCATCAGCCCCAGGGATATGGATCTGCTTCCAACACCGGATGTGTCTGGAGATCTGGCCAGTTTCCTGACCACACTTCCCGGAGTAGTCACTCTGGGAGACCGGGGCGGTCAGTACTATATCCGGGGCGGAGAACCCTCTCATAATATGACACTGATTGATGGGATGCATGTCTACCAACCCTATCATATCCTCGGGTTCTACTCCGCCTTCCCCTCAGATATTATTCATCAGGCCGACATCCATACGGCTGGATACGGAGCACCCTTTACCGGGCGCATCTCATCGGTCATTGACATCAAATCCCGGAACGGAGACAAGCGCAACTACAGCGGTGCGGCCTCTATTGCCCCGTTCGTCAGCTCCGCTCAAATTGAAGGGCCGCTGATCTATAACAAACTTTCGTTTCTGGCATCCGCACGACAATCGGTAGTCAAGCAAATTGCCCAGCACTATGTTGCTCAGGAGATGCCCTACACCTTCGGAGATGCGTTCCTGAAAGTCCACGGACAAATCGGTTCCAACAGCCAGCTTTCAGTCAGTGGCATTTATACGAATGATAAGGGAACCATTGGGCTGGAATCCGAAGATCGCATTCTAGAGGAAGTGGGCTGGCGTAATGCAGCGGTCGGGATGCGCTATATCGTTCTCCCCCGGGCCCTCCCCTTCGTCGCAGAAATTCAACTCTCCTACTCATTTCTGGAGACCGATCAGGGGCCCGCCAAAGATCCGGTCCGCTGGTCCCGGATCTCTGGATTTCAGTATGCCGTTCATATGAACAGCTTCTACCAGAGAACTCAATGGAAGTGGGGACTCTACTGGCGTGCTCCGCAGGTCACTGCACATCTGGGCGGACTATTTCAGGATACAGATTTTGGACGGAGCCGGCGACATAAGGCCGGGATCTATCTTGAACCGGATTTCTATATTACCTCCAGTCTCAAGGCCCGGATAACGGCTATTGCAGAATTATTCCCCGGACAGGTAGATCGTCGCAGTAACCTAGAGGCACGCGGCCGGATAATCTGGCAGCACCGGGAGCATGAAGTAAGTCTGGGGGCCGGCTGGTATCATCAGGAAATTTTTGGGTTGAGTGACCGGCGGGATGCAACAAATATCTTCACATCCTGGCGCAGCGCCCCCGTGGAAGATCTGTCCCGCTCCATTCATGCGCTTGCCGGTTACCGAATCAGCCCCTACCCATGGCTCGAACTGTCCGCGGAAACCTACTACAAGCAGTTACAGGATCTGTTTATTGCCGAGTGGACAGCATTTCCCCGATTCACCTCCCGCCTGCAGCGGGCCGACGGAAGGGCAATGGGGATCGAACTTCGAACCGAAATCCGCCGCCAAAAAGTCTACGGATACATTAACTACGGACTTTCCAGTGTGCGCTACACCTCCAAACAACCCGCGGCGAAATTATGGTTCGGTGAAGGAAATCTCGATTTTCGCCCCCCGCATGACCGGCGGCATCAACTGAATGTAGTTGCAACCACCCGGATTGCACACTATGCCATCAGTGCACGATGGAATTTTGGCAGCGGCCGCCCCTTTAATCATGTGTACGGATTTGACGGATTCCTGCTTCTTGACGGGGTAAAGAATCTGTTTACCGAACCGGACAACCAGCGGGTCATCTACGGGGAACCGTTCCGCGGTCTGCTCCCCGCGTATCACCGGTTAGACGTTTCCGTCGAGCGCGAATTCACCTTTGACAAGTTCATGCTCACCGGGCAGGTTGGAGTGATCAATGCCTATAACCGACGGAATCTCTTTGCTCTGGACCTCTTCACGGCCACCCGCAATTATCAGTTACCCATTGTACCGATTGCCGGACTCAAATTTGACTTTGATTAATTCATGTACAGGTATCTGTCCTTCTTCGGAATCCTCTTTTTGCTTTTTTCGGCCTGCTCCGAATCCGTTGAAACACGTCTGGAACTTGAATATCCGTTCTCTGTCTTCGGGATCATCAACCCGAAAGCTGACACGCATGCAGTCCGAATCTTTGAAATCAAACAGAATATTGCACTTGTACATCCAGATCCCATTGATGCGAATGTGACGACCACTCGTATGCATGATGGACAAACCTTTACCTGGCGCGATTCGGTCATCCAACTTGGCGATGGCGATTATCGACATGTCTACTGGTCAGAATTCAATGCTGCCGGGGCAGAAACCTATCACCTGAAAGTCACGCGTTCTGACGGCGCACAAACAGAGGCGGTTACAACGATCCCGCCCCCGGTAACGCTCAAGGTTTTAGAACCGGATACGCTTATCCCTGGTCAGGCACTCATGCCCCTGCTCATTGAGGGAGCCCCGCCTACACTTCCCCGCATTGATGTGGAATACGTTCTAGTCGGATTAGATGCCAGTGGCACCAATCCCATCTTCAGGCCAGTGATGCTGAATTATCAAGGCTTAGCAACTCCTGACCCCGATGGCTTTCTGCTCAACATTGACCTCCAGGAAGATTACCGTTCAATCTTTAAATTATTTGATGCGGATGATGACGTTTCCACTACGATTATCGAACTTCGGGAAATGAATGTAACGGTCCATATTGGGGACAGTGAATGGATCTCCCCGGTAGGTTTCTTTGACGAGGATTTTCTGGTTGAACCAGGGTCCTTTTCCAATGTGACCAACGGGTTTGGATACTTTGGAAGCGGCTACACAGAATCAATCTCATTCCGCCCCCCGCTTGCTTTGCTTCGCCGTACAGGGTTTTATATCCCTGGAGGAGAATAAAATGGCAATCTCTGCTATCCCGCTGATTGATGCACACCTTGATCTGGCATGGAATGCTCTGTCCTTTAACCGGGATCTTACCCTTCCATTGAAGGACTTATGTGACATCGACGGACAGTATTCTGATGGAACCTTCCGCGGACGATGCACGATTGTGCTGGATGAACTTGAGGTGGCCGGCCTGCGTGTTTGTGTGGGCACTTTACTGGCACGAAGCGGCCCCAATCCGCCGGCGACATTGCTTCGGAGGGAACTGGATTATGCCCATCCGTCCATTGCCCATGCACACGCTCACGGACAACTTGCATACTACCGGTGGCTTGAGTACTCAAAACGGGTACGCTTCATCCGAACCGCCAGTGATCTGAAACACCACTGGCATCATCCCGATGTCCTTGGGCTGATTCTCAGTTTTGAAGGTTGTGATCCCATACTGGATCTAGACGATCTTCATCGCTGGCATAAACTGGGGATCCGTGCAGCAGGATTAACACATTACGGACATGGCCAATATGCCGCCGGCACGGATGCAGACGGGGGATTAACACGCAAGGGCCGTGAACTCCTGCGGGAATTTGAAATGCTGGGCATCATCCTCGACGTGACCCACTTGAGCGATCAGAGTATGTCCGAGGCGCTGGAATACTATTCTGGACCGGTTCTGGCCAGCCATCATAATTGCAGAGCATTTGTGCCTGCACAGCGGCAACTGTCTGATCAGCAGATCTCTGAGCTGCTTGACCTGGACGCGGTTATCGGAATTGCATTGGATGCCTGGATGCTGTATCCCGGCTGGGTGAGAGGCGAAACGGACCGTTCGGCTGTAGATATTAGCGCGGCGTTAGACCACATTGACCATATCTGCGAATTGGCCGGAAACACCCGACAGGTGGCAATTGGCAGCGATCTGGATGGAGGATTTGGGACCGATCAGACCCCATCCGGGCTGGACCGATATTCGGACATTCAGTCACTCGCCGGTCTTCTTTCTGCACGCGGCTACTCATCTGAAGATGTGAGTAATATCTTCCATCGCAACTGGCTTAACTTTTTTCTTCATTCTTTACCTCAGAACCATGAATAATCCAACTGAACAACTGGAAGCACTTGGCTACCCGATTGACGACGTACCCAGTCCTGGAGGGCTCTATCTGCCGGTTACCCTGACTGGATCCATTGCCTATGTGTCGGGCGCAGTACCGGTGACGCAGGGACACCTGAAATACACCGGGAAAGTCCCCTCCGATGTAGACATCTCAGCTGCTCAAAAAGCCGCGGCGCTTTGCGCGGCCAACAATCTTCGGATGCTCCATCAGAAGATGGGGACGCTTGCATGCATTGTTCGCGTTCTCCGCCTGACCGGATATGTTAATTCTGATCCTGATTTTACAGATCCGCATCTGGTTATCAATGGAGCATCGCAGCTTCTTAAAGATGTACTGGGCGATGTCGGGATCGGGGCCCGCTCCGCCGTGGGTGTTGCCCAGTTGCCGCTTGGGAGCACCGTAGAGACAGAACTGATTCTGGAAGTTAAATCATAGTCATGTCAGCTTTTCTGCACGCACGACGAGAGGCCCTCCATATCCTTTTGGCATGGGGCATCTGTATGGTTTGGACCGTTGGGTACTGCGCCCTGTTTGCCTATGAATCGGGAGATGTGTCCTTACTGTGGGGGATGCCCCGATGGGTGGTATTTGGGATCGCCGTCCCCTGGGCCATTGCGACACTCTACAGTCTCTGGTTTGCCCTGTTCTACATGAAGGAGGATCCCTCATGAGCGGCGGTGCCAACGCTTCGCTCATTGCATTTATCTGCTATACTGCGGTCGTGCTGGGTCTGGCGGTCATCTCTAATTATGCCTTCCGAAGGCGGGCCTTCCTCAGTGAGTATTTTCTGGGCAGTCGCGGGCTTGGAGTCATTGCACTTGCCCTGACCTTCGGGGCCACCAGTGCCTCTGCGGGCTCTTTTGCCGGCTTCCCATCCCTTATTTATGCCCACGGATGGACCCTGGCCCTCTGGATTGCCAGTTACATGATCTTCCCCCTGTGCGCTATGGGAATTTTGGGGAAACGGCTCAGCATCGTAGCACAGCGAACCGGTGCCATTACCGTGCCGGATGTCCTTCGCCTCCGCTTTGAAAGCCGCGCTCTGGCATTAATGGGTACCCTGCTTCTGGCAATCCTTCTATGCGTATATCTCGTGCCGCAATTTACGCTTGCCGCACTCATCATGCAACAGTTATTGGGCAATGCTCCGTTCTACCAGGAGGCAGCATTTCAACTTCAGCATACCATACCCGAACTCATTCCAGATAATGCAAATCCGGAATATGTGCTTGGATTACTCGTGTTTGCAGTTCTGGTGGTCGCCTACACAGCATTTGGAGGATTCAGGGCCGTGGTATGGACCGATATCCTGCAGGGATTTGTCATGCTCCTTGGGGTCATTCTGATGCTGATCTTTGCCCTGATCCAGGTGGGAGGTCTGCGCAGTGCTTCCTCGGAAATGACCTTCATGCAGCCGCCCCGATTGGGAACTGCATCCTTTGTCATCCTTGATTCCGCTCCGCCGGAAGGCCTCCGAATTGATTCAGAAACATGGTTCATGGAGAATGAACGACTGTTCCGAACAAACGAAGCGGCTGTGATTGCTCCAGGAAGCAAAGAATCTGCACCCGTGAAAGTGACGCAAATCACGACACCACAGGAAATCGCCCGAATTACGCAACAGGGACTTCCCGATTTACCTGCAATCCCCGTTGTTCACCAACTCTCGTCCTATGCGGGCGGGGATGGTGAAACCGGCATCTACATGCAGCCACCTGGGCCGAGCCCGTCGGATCCCAACGGATTTTTGCCTCTTGGCCTTGCTGTATCCTTTTTCGCGTTTTGGGCACTCTCTGGTACGGGTCAGCCGGGGAGTATGGTACGGTTGATGGCTTTTACCGGTACACGCACCTTGCGCCGTGCGATTGCATCCCTGACGGTTTATTTTTCACTGATCTATTTCCCGTTGATCATCATCTTTTGCTGTGCGCGCATTCTGGCCCCCGGTCTGGATCATACCCCTGATCGAATTATGCCCGTGATGGCCTATCTGCTCTCCGACGGTGCGGGGATTCCGTGGATGGCAGGCATCCTGATTGCTGCGCCATTTGCCGCCGCCATGAGTACGGTGGACAGTTTTATCCTGATGATCAGTTCCAGCGTGGTCCGCGATGTATACCAGCAGTCCATCCATCCAAATGCAACCGAGCGCATTCTGAAACTGCTCAGTTATGGAACCACGATTCTGGTTGGGCTGCTGGCCACCGTTGGCGCACTGTATCCACCACAATTTCTGCAGTATATCATCGTCTTCACTGGAGGCGGCCTGGCGGTTGCCTTTCTGGCACCTGTCGGACTGGGCATCTATTGGCCCCGCTTTAATAAAACCGGAGCAATCAGCTCTATGGCCTTTGGGACGCTGATTTATGTTTTTCTCTATGTGATCGGCTTTGCCGCTCTAGGAGAGATCAGCCCGGTCCGCCCCCTGGGGCTGGATCCGCTCATATGGGGATTTCTGGCCTCTCTTTTGGCAGGCGGATTGGGCACGTATATGGGTTCCCCGAACTCAAACACTGTTCTGCAGCAGTTTTTTGAAGATTCCCCGGCCATCCCTGAATCTTAGCCTCACAAAAATGACTAGTAACTGTCGCTAGACAACAGTTGAGCTTCGAAAATGCTCATCCTATCAGACCGTGAAAACGCTCAAAGAATCGGTCAAGCTTTTCCAGTACAACCTGTTTCTTCAACGCATATTCGTTCTTCGGGCTGAATTTTGGCGTTGGCGGCAGAATCTGTGTAATGGCCGTTCCCGTGAGCGGTATCTCCCCGTTACGGAAGGCCTCCTCCATAAAAATTCTCGTCTCTTCGACAGCCAGATTCTCGTTCTTAATGATCTGGTTAAGTTCAACGCGTTGCTGCTCCCTGATGAAGTTTTCCCATTTCTTTCCGATTTCAGATTTTGCTGTAATGGAGTGTACGAACTGCTCAATAAGATCCTTCTTGCTGCGCAATGTGGGGCTTGCATTGACGGCGCTGGTAATTGAGACATAGATCTCGCTGATTTTATCCCGGCCTTTTTCGTCAAGATACTTCTCAACCAGTCTAAGGATATAGTCGACGTTGATCTCAACAGATTTGATCAGTTCAATCTCAAATACCAGATCATCGTTGATATTTTCTTTCTCGGCTTTTGAGACGGTTCGATAATGGTTGTACAGATTGAGATACCTGCTCTGGTAATCCTGAAACGTCCGGTCATCAAGAATTTCGGCTCCTTCAAAATCATCAAAGGCCGTCAGAATATTTTTGAGTTTCAAGATGTTCCCGAAGAGCTGGATAAATTCTTTTTCGGCGGTCTCTCCGACCAGATCATGATCAATCGGAAAATCCCTCTGGAGAGATTCAATTTTCTGCTCATACTCTTCGTAGTAGTCTTTATAGGGCTTCAGCAGCACGATGCTCTTGGCATCTTTATTTCCAAACAGAGCAAGTGCATCATTGGTTGCCTGTTCCAGATTGCGGAACGAGACGATATTCCCGTAGGTCTTGACCGAATTGAGAATCCGGTTAGTGCGCGAATACGCTTGAATCAGGCCATGGGCTCGGAGATTTTTGTCCACCCACAGAGTATTGAGCGTTGTGGCATCAAAGCCGGTCAGGAACATGTTAACCACAATCACGATGTCTAATTCTCGCTCTTTGAGCCGAAGTGACACATCCCTGTAATAGTTCTGAAACTTCCTGGAGGACGTATCAAAGTTCGTCTGGAACAATGCATTATAGTCTCCAATGGCTTGCTCAAGAAAGTCGCGGGAGCTTTGATCCAATTTCCCGGCATCAAAGCCTTCTTCACTCAGGAGGCCATCCGATTCTTCCTCGTTGGCCGCAAAACTGTAAATCAGCCCCACCTTGAGTTTTTCTGCCGGAGGAACTCCTTTTTGTTGCCTGACAAATTCCGCGTAGTATCGCTTCGCTGCTTCAATTGAAGCAGTTGCAAACAATGAATTGAATCCTGCTCCTTGCTTACCCGGATCACGATAGGCCCGTTTGTTTTTGGTTTTTTGCTCAAAGTGCTCCCGGATATAGGTCACCACTTGCTTGATCCGTTCTGGATCCAGCAGCGCCGGTTCTTTGGCAATTGCGGAAATCTGTTTGTCCTTAATATCTGAAGCGGTTTTGATGGTATTGATATAGTCAATACGAAATGGAAGCACATTCTTGTCATGGATTGCATCCACCACGGTGTAGGTGTGCAGCCGATCCCCAAATACCTGTTCGGTCGTGCGATTTCCCGGCTGTTTGTGATTCGCGGCATTCTCCGAAAAGATCGGGGTTCCGGTGAAACCGAAGAGATGATAGTTCCTGAATGTACGGGTGATGTCCTTATGCATATCCCCAAACTGACTGCGGTGGCATTCATCAAAGATGATCACCGTATGCATCTGGTATACGGGATGTGATCTGTTCTGCGCTACAAAGCGGCTGAGTTTCTGGATCGTCGTAATGATAATGCGGGCGTTCGGATCTTCAAGCTGTCTCTTCAGGACCTTGGTGGATGTGTTGGAATTGGCCGCCCCTTTTTCAAACCGGTCATATTCCTGCATAGTCTGATAATCCAGATCCTTTCGATCTACCACAAACAGAACCTTGTTGATTCCGGGCAGGCCTTTTGCCAGTTGAGCCACCTTAAAACTGGTCAGCGTCTTTCCACTCCCTGTCGTATGCCAGATATAGCCACCCGCCGCTTTCCTGCCTAACGTTTTATGATTCGCAGCGGTTTTGATGCGTTGAAGAATTTGTTCGGTTGCCACGATCTGATAGGGCCGCATGACCAGTAACTTTTGGTCTACATCAAACACACAGTACCGGGTCAGAATATTCAACATGGTATGTTTGGCAAAAAAGGTTGCGGTGAAGTCGGTCAGATCATCAATCCGCTGGTTCATCGCACTTGCCCACCAGGTGGTAAACGAAAAACTGTTGGATGTCTTGTTACGTGAGCGTTTGTGGAGTTCATCAAGGTGACCTTGACGCACCGTATTGCTGTAGTATTTGGTCAGTGTGCCATTGCTGATTACAAACAACTGTATGTATTCGAACAGGCCGGATCCTGCCCAGAAACTATCCCGCCCGTAACGGTTGATCTGATTGAACGCTTCGCGTAGATCGACACCGCGGCGCTTGAGTTCCACATGCACCAGCGGTAGACCATTCACGAGGATGGTGACATCGTAGCGATTGGCCCGCTTTCCCTTTGCCTCGTACTGGTTGATGACCTGCAGGGTGTTATTGTGGATGTTCTTTTTGTCAATGAGCGTAATATTCTTGGTTTCGCCGTTATCGCGTTCAAGCAGCTGGATCGGATCTTCCTGAATCCGCGCAGTCTTCTCTTTGATGCCGTCATTCGTTCCGGCGATACAGGTTGTAAAGAAGCGCTCCCATTCCGCATCAGAAAATTCAAACCTGTTCAGCTTCTCCAGTTGGCGGCGCAGGTTGACAATCAGTTCTTCCTCCGTGGTGACGGGGAGGTACGCATAGGCCTGAGACTCAAGTTGCCGAATGAACTGCTTCTCCAGCTGTGCCTCGGATTGATAGGCGGTCTCCCGGGCTTTGTCAGGTTCAAACTCTGCAACCACCGTGCTCTCGCTTGAGCGGGCGATTGGCCGGAAGTCGGAGGCTTTCATCTGATCACTCATTCGACCTCTTTGAACGTAAGGAGCCGGTCACGATAATACTCATATTGCTTGCGGCGTGCGGTGATTTCAGCGGGCAGTCCATGCGACAGGTCATTCACCAGCGCATCAAACCGGTCCAGGATCGCGACGATTTCCTGCTGAACTTCAAATGGAGGGATTGGAATTTTGATCTTCGCAAGATTTTTTGCAGATACATCCATGACCTTGGTCCCCATAGCACGTTTCTTTTTCTCAATAGAAAAATTTGAAGTTTGCATATAGTACGAGAGGTACTTTGGATCTTGGTTGTGTTTAAGTACAGTGGCGTGGCCACCTGTAACAATCTGAGATTCTCCAATCCATGCAACGGCCTTACACACATCATCAATATTTTCACTGGTGTTTGTGACAATCAGATCCCCCGGATCGACTTTGGCAAGTTTTTTTGCCTTTTCTGCCGAAACACAAGAAATTGTTTCACTTGCCCAAATACCGTAATGGGTGTAAATTTGTCCATAATGAATACAGCCGACTCCATTTTCAACAAAATCAGATTTAGGCATCCCATTTCCCCGAACTAATTTACCGAAGTCATCAATCGCCTTGTATTCCACTCCGTCAGGACAAAATCGCTTGATAAGGTCTTCGATTGGTTTGCATCTAGATGTAGAATGGGCATCAAAGTTTAAGATCCCATCCCGGTAGTACTGATACTGCCGCTTCCTCGCCTCCAACTCTGCATCCAGTTCTGCCTCCAGCTCTGCCTCCAGTTCTGTAAACTTATCCAGTATCCCGACAATCGCATGTTGGATTTCAAGTGGGGGAAGAGGGATTTTGAATTTTGAATATGTCTTAATCCATTGTCGGGCATGGTCTTGAGGTTTATATAAGATCGTTTGCATAGCATGGTACACATACCTGAGATTTACAGGAATATCTGTTCTTGGTGTGACGATCTTCATGGCCGAAGACTTAGTTTTGAAAGGGAAATCTACCCACTTGAATGCCGTGGTAAAGTCATCAAATATAATTACAGGTTGATTAGATGATGCTAGATAGATGCCATTGGTTTCCTCCGTGTAACCAAGAATAAAACTCTTCCCTGCGGTAAGAACTGGGGTATTGTATGCATCGTCATATTCAGTTGACTCTACGAGATATTTAGTAGGCTGTTCATATTGAAGCATTTCCCCCAATTTCACATGTACTATTCCTGTAGGGCACAGCTCGGCGATCAACTTTTCAATCTGATTCATGGCTGCTCCCCCTCCAGATCGGCCACAATTGCATCAATCTCTGTCCTGAGCTCACTCTGCCTCGAAACAATGCGGGCAATGTCGGTATTGAGTACCTGAATGTTGATCACCTCACGGGTATCCTCCTGCTCAACATAGGAGGACACCGCAATATTGTAGTCGTTCTCTGCAATCTCACGGCTGTCCACAAGACACGCGAAATACTCCACATCCCTGCGCCCGGAAAATGTATCCAGGATTTTTTGCTGATGCTCCGGCAGGAGAGTATTCTTGTTCCCGCTCCGTGCGAACTCATCGGACGCATCTATAAACAGAACCGCATTATCACGTTTGGATCTCTTCAGAACGACAATACAGGTGGCAATACTCGTCCCGAAAAAGAGTTCTTTGGGCAGTTGAATGACCGTGTCAATGTAGTTGTTGTCAATCAGATACTGCCGGATCTTCTGCTCTGCACCTCCACGGTAAAGTACCCCAGGAAATTCAACAATCGCCGCCTTGCCGTCCACCGACAAAGAGGACAGAATGTGCATGGTAAAGGCGAGATCCGCCTTACTCGGAGGGGCAAGTACTCCCGCAGAGGCGTAGCGCGGGTCGTTGATGAGCAACGGGTTGTTTTTGCCGGGCCATTTGACAGAATAGGGCGGATTCGATACGACTGCATCAAAGGGAGCCTCCTCAAGGTGCGCCGGGTCAATCAACGTATCCCCAAGAGCAATGTCAAACTTTTCAAAATTGATGTCATGCAGAAACATGTTGATTCGGCACAGATTGTAGGTCGTCAGATTGATCTCCTGCCCGAAGAACCCTTGACGCACCCGATCCCGCCCCAGCACCTTGGCGAACTTCAATAACAGGGAGCCGGAGCCGCAGGCGGGATCGTAGACCTTGTTCACTTCACTCTTGCCGACCAGCGTAATCCGTGCAAGCAACTCGGACACTTCCTGGGGAGTGAAGAACTCGCCTCCTGACTTGCCCGCCGCAGAGGCATACATCGTCATCAGATACTCGTATGCATCGCCAAACAGATCAATCGTGTTATCCGAGAAGCCGTTGCCATTACTCAGCGGGAGGTCGCCAATGGCATCCAGAATCTTGACCAGCTTTCCGTTACGCCTGGTTACAGTCCCCCCAAGTTTGTTGCTGTTCACATCCAGATCGTTAAACAGGCCCCTCAGGTCATCTTCACTTTCGGTGCCCAGAGCAGAACCTTCGATATTGTTAAAGATGCGATGCAGAGTCTCATTGAGATTCTCGTCCTGCCGCGCCCGTGCCCGCAAATTCACAAAAAGCTCCGAGGGCAGGATATAGAACCCCTTTTCCTGTACCGTAACCTCACGAACCGGCTCCGCTTCCTCATCGCTCAGATCTGCGTAGTCAAAATCCCGATCCCCCGCCCGACGCTCCTGTTCATTCAGGTACGAGGTCAGGTTCTCCGAAATAAACCGGTAGAACAACATCCCCAGAACATAACTCTTGAAATCCCATCCATCCACAGACCCGCGCAGGTCGTTGGCGATCCGCCAGATGATTCGATGCAGTTCTGCACGTTCGACTTCCTTGTTGTTTTTCATTCCACATTAACAGGTAACCCCCCAATTTAATGAATCTGGCCGTAGCAGCCTATACCGGCAGAACTATTTTTGTCCCCCGGCAGTCTCCTTGGACAGGTTTGGGAGCAAACTCTAGAATTCGCCCGGAATACCTGCGTCCATATATCCCTGAATCCCGTTCGGGAGGCGAACTTCAGTGCCCGCTGCTCCCTTCCAGCCAGCGTGACGTTGATTCCCTCAGGCACATCAATATTTGTGGTTTCTGTGATTGCAGTCCCATTTGCATAAGCACTTTTTTTATGACCGCCCCCTTTTTTGACTTTTTTTGAAACTTTGCATATCTTTACAGTTATACTGTACATATTCAGTGTCATGAAAGAAGACAAACGTACATTTACTTTGCGCGAACTGGCCGACCTCACAGGGCTGCCAATACGAACCGTTCGCTATTACATCCAGATCGGACTCCTCGACCGTCCAGACGGAGGAGGGCGTGGTGCACACTATACCAAACGCCACCTTGAACAACTCATTGAGATTCGAAAATGGCAGCAGGCCGGCCTGTCCCTGAAGCGTATACGGGAGTTGCTGAACATGGAAAATACCGAAACCCTGGTGCCGCCGCCACGACCGCAGGAAAGAGGATCCATCGAAGTCAGAAGCCATGTGATGATTGATCAGGGCATCGAACTGAACATTGATCCGGCAAGATCCAATTTGACACCGGAAACCGTCAGGCAGATTGTGGACAGCGTGATCAAGGCCTACGAAAAAATTCAAACCACAAAACAAACCGCCCAGAAGGGCAGCAGCAATGAAAACTGAAACCCTAGCCAGACTTGAATCCGTGAACGGAACTGAAATCACACTGGAATCCGTGGACATTCAGGCAACCTTACGGGGACTGGTCTCCGAAGTTACGGTGACCCAGGTATACAGAAACCAGCAAGACACCAATATTGAGGCCGTCTATACGTTCCCGCTCCCCCTGGAGGCGGTGCTGCTGGATCTCTCTCTGGAACTGAACGGCAAAAAACTGCGGGGAGCCGTGAAACCAAGCGAAGAGGCAGAGGAGAACTACGAAGATGCCATCACCGACGGGGATTCCGCCGTACTGATGAAGAAAACCAAACTTGATCTGTTCACCATCAATGTGGGGAATCTTCTGCCCGATGAAAAGGCGATCATTGAATTCAAATACGCTCAATTACATCACTGGCAGGGGGATCACCTCCGATTCCAGCTCCCCACCACCATTGCCCCCAGGTATGGCGATCCCGCGGATTCGGGCCTTGCTGAACATGAAGTTCCAGAATATGCACTCTCCGTGGACCGCGGATTTTCGCTGACCTTCCGTATTCAGGGAGAATTGGCATCGGCCGAAGTTTCATGCCCCTCCCATTCGGTACATGAGTCCGCGAAAAACGACAGGAAAGAATTGGCCCTGTCGGGGGGAAGCGCTGCAATGGACAGGGACTTCATTCTGGTTATCCGGAATCCTTCACCGTCTGCACCGGATGGACTCTATGCAGATGACCATGCAGGACATGTCGCAATCGCATCGTTTCATCCCATACTTCCAGATCGTTCTACGAAACCCGCCCGATGTGTGAAGTTGGTGGTCGACTGTTCGGGGTCCATGTACGGAGACTCCATCGATCAGGCCAAAGAAGCCCTCCTGGAAATTCTTCCGCTACTCCGATCCGAAGATTATTTCAATCTGGTCACCTTCG
The DNA here is from genome assembly GCA_022820435.1 of Rhodothermales bacterium. Taxonomy (GTDB): domain Bacteria; phylum Bacteroidota; class Rhodothermia; order Rhodothermales; family Bin80; genus Bin80. Next base: position 13,239 of record JAJEFL010000086.1, on the reverse strand, counting down.
GGTCCAATTTCAAACTCCTCTTCCCCGAACCTGTACCCGCCAACAAGGAGAACCTCCGGCGGGCATCCGATTTCATTGATCGTATTGATGCGGACATGGGAGGAACGGAGCTCGGCGCGGCACTTGAGGCGGCTTATCATTGTGGATCTATTGAGGGAGTCTCCTCTGATCTGTTGTTAATCACCGACGGCCATGTCTATGGGGAACCGATTCTGACTGCCGCACAACAATCCGGACACCGGATCTTTTCGGTCGGTGTAGGCAGCAGCGTATCTGCGGGCTTTGTTCAAAGAATCAGCACATCGACTGGCGGAGCATGCGAACTGGTATCCCCGAAAGAGAATATGTCGGAGCGCATTGTGCGACACTTTAAACGGATCCATCAGCCAAAAGCCCGCTCAGTACGGATTGAGTGGCCGGAAACCCCCATCCGGCAGATACCGGGTATCCCCGAGACCGTTTACGCCGGCGACACGCTCCATGTGTTCGCCTGGTTTAATCATCCGCCCCAGGGAAAGAGCCGTCTGGTGATGGAACTCGAAGATGGTCGTGCGATCACACAGGATGTGTACTTCAGGGCCAAACCTGAGAACCGTGGAGATCTGGCGGGTATTCTTCCCAGAATCGCTGCCTATACCCGATTACAAACTACAGATGAGTCTGCCCCTGCACAAATTGCGGTAGATTATCAACTGCTGACCGAGTATACAAGTTATATCCTGGTGGTTGAACGGGAGGAAGGTGAAAAACTGGAGACACTTCCCGTACTTCGAAAGGTTGATCATGCATTAGCTGCCGGCTATGGCGGATTCGGTACGGTAGCTTCTGCCCCGCCCACCGATTCTTTCCACCACGAAGCAGTTTGTCTGTCTATGCCGGATCTCTCTCCACCTGGGCGGTTGGATACGGTGCAAAGCCTGAAACAGTACCCTGCTTCGCCTCCCACCCATGAAGCCCTTTCACCGCCCCGCCGGATAGAGGATCTACGAATTCCTGTGATTCCTCCTGAAATACCAGCATCTGATGCATTTTTGCAGAACGGCCCGTCGGACCATTTTTCGAAACTGGTGGAAGAATTGAATCTTCAATACGCGGAGGAATTCATCACGCGCCTCAATATCAACACCCTTGATGATTTGACATTCCTTGGCCTGAACCAGACCATCACAGATCAGCTCGGATCTCTCATCTCGGATACCACCGAAGAAGGTACGATTGTTATTCGATTCCTGATGGAGTTATCCATTCGTGAACCCGGCAAAAAACTGTCCCGTCATGTGAAGAGACTCATTCGAAGGGCGCACAGAAGGAGCTCTCCGGTGCCCCTATCCGTCTCTAATGAAATCTACCGATTGATCGGACGCAGTCAGGATGCAGAATCCCATTCGGAGCAGATGGCATCACCGTGATGCCCCATGGCGGAACTGTCTCGGTCATTTCACTGCATATCCATCCGTGACCCATGCAACTTATCTGCCGGATATTTGCCTGCTTACTGGAGATCTGTATACTCACACCACTCGCAGACTCCCAGCCGCTTCGCTGTGCAGACATTTCTATGTTGGATGAATTGGAGAAAGTGGGTGCAGTGTACACCTCACAGAATCATGTGGACGATGCCCTGCACATTTTACAGGAAAATGGGCTGAACAGCATTCGGTTGAGACTCTTCCATACGCCAACCGAACGCCAAGACGGGCTGCCGGATCTGCTGAAACTTGCGCGCAGAGGGCATGATCTTCACTTAAAAATCATTCTTAACCTGCATTACTCGGATACATGGGCGGATCCAGGCAAACAGCACAAACCATTCGCGTGGTCCCAGCTTTCGGAGAAAGCACTGCGCGACAGTGTCTATGCACATACCTATCAGGCAATTCAGGCGCTGAATGACCAGGGCACGCCCCCCGTAATCGTCCAGACCGGTAACGAAATCACCAACGGTATGCTATGGAATACCGGACGCGTTAGCGGGGCATTTGATGTTCCCGCACACTGGGAGAAACTGGCCGGCCTGCTTCACTCGGCAGCAAAAGCGGTGCGGGATGCCAGTTCCGCGCGAATCATGCTGCACATTGACCGGGGAGGCGATCCTGAGGGGGGCCGGTGGTTTTTCGATAACCTGTCCCCCTATGCACTGGATTACGACCTGATTGGTCTCTCCTACTATCCATTCTGGCATGGCCCGTTTGAGCAGTTTTTTCAGGTGACTCAGGAATTGGAAAGCCGTTACGGCAAGCCGGTTATGCTGATCGAAACCGCGTACCCATGGACACTTGCCTGGCATGATGACACCCATAACCCGGTTGGACTCCCCCGGCATGTATTGCCCGGCTATCCTGCAACGCCGGACGGGCAGGCCGCCTTCATCCGGAAATTATGGGAGCATGTACCTTCGGGGATTTGCTACTGGGCCCCGGAATATATTGCTGCCCCAGGCTTCGGCTCTAACTGGGAAAACCTCGCATTATTCAATTTTGAAGGAGAGGTGCTTCCTGGAGCCAGTGCTCTGGGAGGAGGCACACCCACGCAGTCCAAGGCACCCGCCCCCCTCTCTGCATTGCACCTGTTTCCGAATCCTGCACGAATCGGGGAGCATGCAGTGAGTCTTCAATTGTCAAACCCGGCCTGCGGGGTGGTTCAGATCTATGATATGTTGGGACAGCATGTACGGACACAGGCAACTCTATGCCAACGCAATGTAAACCTTTCCACATCTGGACTCTCCCCTGGAATCTACTGGATCCGTACTCCCGGAATGCAAACCATTTCCCTGTTCCTGATGCCGTAACCCGCATCCTCAGTTGACGCTAGACACCTGTCTTGATTCGGGTAATCCGCCATGGACGGGCCAATTACTTCAGCAGCGTCATCATCTTCACCGCTCGCTGCTCCTGAGTTTGCAGAATATAGATGTAGGTGTCACTGGCGAGCCCCGTGCCATTGAACAGCACATTATGTCGGCCGGCCGACTGCACACCATCCACCAGAACTCGCACCTTTTGCCCCAGCAGATCATACACCGTCAGTGTCACCTGCCCTGTCCTGTTCAGTGAAAATTCAATGGCGGTTGACGGATTGAATGGATTGGGATAATTCTGTTCCAGAGAGAAGTCCGATGGGATCTCCTCCGATGATTCTATAGAGGTCATCACCTCCGTTGTCGCACTAACGACCGTTGAAGGCGTACCTAAACCGAGGGAATTCCTTGCTAAGATCCGGTAATAACGCGTTGACCCAGGCGGCAGCCCCGCATGGCGATAGGTCGAATCTGTGGCATTGATATCCGCCAGTTTGTCCCATCTTGTTCCGTTATTCTCTGAAACATCAATCCGGTATCCGATGACCGGAGATGCTCCATCTCGAAGCGGAGTGGACCAGGACAGAATAATGGTATCTTCACCATCGGCCATAGCCGTAAACTTGGCTGGGGCGTCTGGACGATTCATGTCTACTCCTGCCGTGGCAGCGGCCGTATTGGAGGGGGCACTTGTGCCGGCCGAGTTAATCGCACGGACGCGATAATGACGCATCTTTCCTTCGGTAAGCCCCGTATGCGTGTAGGTCGTCGTTGTACTTCCTGTATTCTCGACGAGATCGGACCAAACCGTCCCTCCATCCATAGACATCTCAATCTGGTAGCCGCTGATGGCCGCCCCGCCATCCCCCGCTGGAGCCGTCCAGGAAAGAGTAATCTCCGTTTGTCCTGCAGCCGATGTTGCGGTGAGCCCAGTAGGAGCACTCGGCTCGGTTACCTCTCCCACCGTAACACTGACCACACTGGACGCTGCTGCACTCTCGCCGATCGAGTTAATCGCATAAACGCGGTAATGGAGTGTCGTTCCAGATGTCAGTCCCGTGTGCGTATAGGTCGTGGCAGAACTTCCCGTATTCGCTGCTACATCAACCCAGGTCGTTCCCCCGTCAGTGGATACCTGAATCCGATAGCCCGTGACCGGCGCATCTGTTGGTGCCGTCCAGGAAAGAATAATTTCCGTTTGTCCGGAAGAGGTTGCGGTTAGTCCTGTGGGGGCGTTGGGCACCGTAGCTGTACCTACCGAAACGCTCGCCACATTGGATGGACTCGCACTCTCCCCAATCGCGTTGATCGCATAGACCCGGTACTGGTAGGTCGTTCCAGATGCAAGCCCAGTATGCGTGTAGGTCGTAGCAGCGCTTCCCGTGTTTGCCACTAGATTGGACCAGGTGTCAACCTCATTTGTGGATACCTGAATCCGATATCCCGTAATCACGGCTCCGCCGTTACTGGAGGGGACTTCCCAGAAAAGATTGACATCTGTCTGTCCAGATACCGTTGCGGTGAGTCCTGTGGGGGCATTCGGCACAGCGGTTGTACCTATCGAAACGTTCGCCACATTGGATGGACCAGCACTCTCCCCAATCGCATTGATTGCATAGACCCGGTACTGGTAGGTCGTTCCAGATGCAAGCCCAGTATGCGTGTAGGTCGTGGCAGCACTTCCCGTGTTTGCCACTAGATTGGACCAGGTGTCAATCTCATTTGTGGACACCTGAATCCGATATCCTGTAATCACGGCTCCGCCGTTACTGGAGGGTGCTTCCCAGGAAAGATTGACCTCGGTCTGTCCAGATGCCGTTGCGGTGAGTCCCGTGGGGGCATTCGGCACCGTGGCCACCCCCGTCGTTGCACTCGCCTCATTGGAAGCCGCACTCTCATCAATGGCATTCAGAGCGTAGACGCGGTAGTGGCGCGTCCCCCCCCGTGCAAGGCCCGTGTGCGTATAGGTGGTTACGGTACTTCCTGTATTCGTCACCAGATCGGACCATGAGGTTCCTTCATTGCTGGACACCTCAATGCGATATCCACTGATAATTGCGCCGCCGTTGTCCAGAGGAGCCGCCCAGGAAAGGTTGATTTCCGTTTGTCCTGAGGCGGTTGCAGTTAATCCCGTGGGCGCATCCGGAGCAGATAGCGCATCGGTGGTTGCACTGTCTACATTGGACGGAGCGCCCGCATCCATTGAGTTGATTGCGCGGACACGGTAGTGACGTGTCGTTCCCGGCACCAGCCCCGTATGCGTGAAAGTGGTTGCTGCGCTCCCTGTGTTTGCCTCCAGATCGGACCAGGTATCGCCTGCATCGCTGGATACCTCAATCTGATACCCCGTAATGGCGGCTCCGCCGTTATCCGGTGGAGCCGTCCAGGAGAGACTGATGTCGGTGCGTCCTGAAGCCGTCGCCACTAAATTCGCGGGGGCTCCCGGACTTGCCGTCAGTGCTGTCGTGGCACTGGCGACATTGGACGCATCGGTGCTCTCTCCGACAGAATTAATGGCATAGACATGGTAATGGCGCGTGGTGCCCGGCTGAAGTCCTGTATGCTCATAAGCCATGCCAGCACTACCTGTATTTTCAACCAAGTCCGCCCAGCCGCTCGTTCCATTGGAGGACACCTGAATCCGATAGCCGCTAATCGCCGCACCGCCGTTATCAACGGGAGCACTCCAGGAGAGATTAATCTGAGTGCGCCCCGAAGCGGTTGCGCTCAACCCGGTCGGTGCATCCGGCACCGATGTCACACCTACCGTGACACTGACCACACTGGACGGATCCCCCGGACCTGCAGCATTGATCGCAGAGACGCGGTATTGCCGCACCGCCCCCGGTGTCAGTCCGGTATGCGTGTAGGTCGTCGTTGCATTTCCTGTATTCTCTACCCGGTCATCCCAGGTCGTCCCTGCATTGGAAGATACCTCAATCCGGTATCCTGTGATGGGGGCACCACCATTTTCGGAGGGGGCACTCCAGGACAAAATAACGTCCGTCCGCCCAGAAGCCGTTGCACTCAACCCGGTCGGTGCATCCGGTGCAGACGCAGCATCCGTAGTGGCATTGGCCATATTGGAAGCTGGACTTTCATCAACCGAGTTGATGGCATAAACACGGTAGTGACGTGTCGTCCCTGCCGTGAGCCCCGTGTGCGGATAGGTCGTTGCTGCATTTCCTGTATTCTCCACCAGATCGTCCCAATCATTTGTCCCATTCGGGGACACCTCAATCCGATAGCCCGTAATCGGCATCCCGCCGGTTTCGGAAGGAGCGGTCCAGTTCAGATCAATCCGGGTCTGCCCATCCGCCTGTGCATTTAATCCCGTGGGGGCATCCGGGGCAGATGCAGCATCCGTCGTCGCGTTGTCTACATTTGAATGACTGCCCGGACCCGCGGAATTGATGGCACGTACGCGATAATGGCGCGTTGTATTGGGCTGAAGCCCCGTATGTTCATAGGCCGTCGCTGTCTTCTTTGTGTCTTCCACCAGATCCGACCAGGTCGTCCCCGAATTCGTGGACACCTCAATCTTATAGCCCGTAATCGGTGCACCATTGGTTTCCGAGGGGGCCGTCCAGTTCAGATCAATCTGAGTACGCCCATTCGCCTGTGCATTGAATCCCGTGGGGGCGCCCGGGGCGGCTGCCGCAGGTGTGGTTGCACTAACCTCACGAGAACGACTGCCTATACCTTCAGCGTTCCTGGCAAAAACAAAGTATGCATATGTTGTGCCGGGGGAAAGATTCGAGTGCACATAGGTCGTATTGGCATTTCCTGTATTCGGTGTCACAACAGGAAAAGTGACCCCGTCTGTGGATGTTTCAATCCGATAGCCTGTAATCTCACTGCCGCCGTTGTCGGAGGGGGCAGTCCAGGAGAGCGTGATCTGGGTGGGACTGTCTGGTGTTGCGGTTAAGCCAGTGATCTGACCAGGGGGCGACAGCGCCTCTGTCGTTGCACTGACCGCACCGGAAGCGTCACTCTCGTCAACAGAGTTGGTCGCATAGACCCGATAGTATTGCGTGGTTCCCGCGGCGAGCCCGGTGTGAGCATAACTCGTGCCGGTCTGGCTCGGTACCAAGTCACTCCAGTTATTATTTGCACCATCAGGAGAGACCTCAATTCGATAACTCGTAATCGGCGCACCATTGTTTGAGGGAGCGTCCCAGGAAAGGTCAATCCGGGTGCGGCCCACCCGCGTTGCAGTCAACCCGGTTGGCGCACCCGGTCTGGTTGCGGCAACGGTACTGGTATTCGTCACATCCGAGGCCGCCCCCTCTCCGGCAGAATTGGTTGCATAAACCCGGTAGTATTGCGTGGTTCCTGCGGTGAGCCCCGTGTGAGCATAATTCGTCCCGGTCTGGCTCGGTACCAAGTCACTCCAGTTATTATTTGCACCATCAGGAGAGACCTCAATTCGATAACTCGTGATCGGCGCTCCACCATTGTTTGAGGGAGCGTCCCAGGAAAGATCAATCCGGGTATATCCTGAAGGCGTGGCGGTTAGATTCCTGGGCTTATCAGGTCTGGTTGCGGCAACCGTACTTGTAGTCGCCACATCCGACGCAGCACCCTCTCCGGCGGAATTGGTTGCATAAACCCGGTAGTATTGCGTGGTTCCTGCGGCGAGCCCCGTGTGAGGATAACTCGTCCCGGTCTGGCTCTCTACCAAGTCATCCCAGTCATTTGTCCCATCAGGAGAGACCTCAATTCGATAACTCGTAATCGCCGCTCCACCATTGCTTGAGGGAGCGTCCCAGGAAAGGTCAATCCGGGTGTATCCTGAAGGCATGGCAGATAGATTCCTGGGCTTACCGGGTCTGAGTATGGCATCCGTCGTTGCATTGTCCACATTGGACGGGGACGTACTTTCACCCACACGGTTAATGGCATAGACGCGGTAATAACGCGTCGTCCCCGGCTGAAGCCCCGTATGAGGATAGTTCGTACCGCTATGGCTCGCTACCAATGGATTCCAGCTATTTGTTGTGCCGTCAGGAGACACCTCAATTTTGTACCCCGTAATTGCCGCTCCACCATCATCAGAGGGGGCAGTCCAGGAAAGATCAATCTGAGTTTTCCCCGAAGCCGCTGCGGTTAACCCGGTGGGGGTGCCAGGCCTGACTGCAGCCCCCGTCGTCGCATCGGCTCGATCTGATGCACGCCCACGACCTATGCTATTAATGGCAAAGACGCGATAGTAATAGGTCGTTTCGGCATCAAGTCCATCGTGAGAATACGTTCTGTCCGTACTGCCCGTATTCTCTTCTGCGGTTTCCCAGTTAGTATCAACCAAAGGATGCACCTGTGAATTTGTCGAATAATCAATTCGATATCCAGTAATGGCCACCCCGCCGTCACTGATTGGCAAATCCCACGAAAGATTGATCTGGGCACGCCCTGCGCTCGTCGCGACCAAATTCTGAGGGCCATCCGGTTCGGTATTTCCGTCTTGCGCCAATACCCCGGCAGGGCCAATCAGCAGGATCAGCAGCAGTAAACGTAACCTGCCGGATAAATTCCGAGAAAAATGGGGGGGGGTAAACTGGCTGCCGGAAACGAACCGTGATGGTTCCTCTGAGCGGTTAAAATGCATAACTTGAGCATGTTTTAGTTTTGAGGAAAACAATGAATCTTATTTACGATGGTGCTGCAACAAAACACCAGGGAAACACACGAATGCGGGAAATGCTTGAATTCTTATCTGTCCCGCTGAATGAAAACTTAGCGGGATATGTAATCGGCCGAAACCCCCGCAAATTCTCAACATCCGCGTAAACCCGGATATACAGGCATGGTTCCCGTTTCCTCAAAACTGCACCGACCGGATCGTTCACTTGTTCATGGTTCTGATGATTTTCATTTATTTATTATCTTGGTCGCAGGTTATCCTGCTGGGGTACGCTTTGCGCCTGAGCATCCGCCCCTGACTGAGTTCGGGCCGGGCGAAGCGGAAGAAGAAGCCCTGAATCGTTCGGCCTTTGTTTCCAGTGGATACGCAGAATCGCAGCACCTGATGTTATCTTTATCGAAGTACTCCCTCCTTCTATTCACCGGCCTGCTCCTGATTGGCTGTGACAGCAGCCCCGCCGATTCAGACACCAGCGGAGACGGGCTCGGGCATCTGATCGCCAGCGAAAGTCTGATTCTCAACCCGACCGGCTATGTTCCCCTCGCCGCCGAACTCAAACTGGAAACCACTGAACCCGTCCAGGTCGAACTGGAAATTCAAAGCCGCAGTACAGATCAGGAACCCCTTATCCACCGCTTTGAAGAAACCGGCACCTCCTTTACCCTCCCCGTACTCGGACTCTATCCGGCATATAACAATACCCTGCACATTCGCTTCTATAACCGCGAGAATCAGTTACTGGGAGCAGAATCCCGCCCCATTGACACCCCGGAACTCCTGCCGGAACTCCCGATCATTGAGGTTCGTGTCAATACAGGGAGAAAAAAGCCGGGCATGAATCTGGTGAGTTATTTTGGACATACAAACCCCGAACTGCCCCAGATCCCGTTCATCTTTGATGAATATGGAAACATCCGCTGGTATGCCAATATGGATACCCACCCCGTGTTGCAAAATTTATTTTATGATGCCGGTGTAGAGCGGCTCAAAAATGAAAACCTCTACTTCGGCGACGGACGGAGCGGCCGACTGGTTGAGATGGATATGTTAGGACGAGTCGTCCATGAATGGCCCCTGCCGGGTTACTCCTACCACCATAATGTCCTCGAACTCCCCAGCGGAAACCTGCTCGCCACCGTCTCCAAACACGGACTCCCTACCGTAGAAGATCATATCGTGGAGGTGGACCGCGAAACCGGTGCCCTTGTGCAGGTATGGGATCTGCGGGAATCGCTGGATTCAAGGCGGCGGATCTGGAGCAGCAATGCCCGGGACTGGTTTCACGCAAATGGTCTGGCCTATGATGAAGAACAGGATGCGATCATCGTCTCCGGGCGCGTACAGGGAACCGTCAAACTGACCCGTAATAATGAACTCATCTGGCTCCTGGCCCCCCACCGGGGCTGGAAACAGTCCGGCAATGGAACAAACCTGAATACGAAACTCCTGCAGCCCCTGGATGCAAATGGAGTCCCCATCACTGATCCCGAAGTGCTCGACGGGGTGACCAATCATGCGGACTTCTCATGGGCGTGGTATCAGCACGCCCCTAAATTAACCCCGCAGGGAACCCTGTTTCTGTTTGATAACGGAGACAACCGCAACTACGGCGGGCAGCCGGCCTACAGCCGCGCTGTTGAATATCGTATCAATGAGGATGCCATGACGATTCAGCAGGTTTGGGAGTATGGCCGTGAACGCGGCCATGCAACCTATTCCGCAATCGTATCGGATGTTGATTACCATCCGGAAGAACATACCGTCGCCTTTATGCCGGGTTCAAATTTTGAAAACGGCCCCAACGGAAAAACCGTTGAAGTGGATTACAACACCAAAGAAGTCGTCTACGAAGCCGCCGTACGCCGAGAACCCTCGGTGATGTACGGGATCATGTTTCACCGCATTGAACGGCTTCCCATTTATCCGCAGAATCAATAGCACGCGCTTTACCAGACCCCAATGAAACAGACACTGAATCCCCCAATGCTGCTAAAATTCTGTAAGGTGTGCCTTCTCATCCTGCCCCTGCTCTTTGTATTTCCGGTACAGGCACAGGATCAGACGGTGGGCCTGATGCACAATGAGCCGGGGGCGTACGAAGGGTACACCCTGATTACCCCGGCACTCCACCCAAGCGTCTATCTGATCAATCTGGACGGACAAATCGTCCATCAATGGGAGGTCAGTGCTTCATGGGGGACGACGAACCGATTGCTTTCTGACGGCGCCCTGCTCAGGGTATCCGGCGCCCCCAACACATGGCTGGATGTGCAGGGCTTCTCGGGACGGGTCGAAATTATTGAATGGGATGGCACCATCCGATGGCAGTACGACTTTGTGACCGGGAACTATATGCTGCATCATGACGTTGTCCCCCTGCCGAATGGAAACATCCTTGGAGCTGTATGGGACCGGCGTGATATGGATGCCATCACTGCCGTCGGATTTGATCCGGACCATCTTGTGGAGGATCATGTGGAGATCTTTAGTGAGCGCATTGTCGAATTCAAACCGATATTGCCCGACACCATCGAAATTGTCTGGCAATGGGACTCCTGGGATCATCTGGTTCAGGATCACGCCCCGTTACGGTCGGATACCTACGCGGAACGCATTGCCGATCATCCCGGCCGTATTGACATCAATACCTCCACCGGTGGAGATTGGCTCCACTTCAATGCACTGGACTACAATGAGACATTGGATGTGATTGTCGTCAGTGCATCCTTCGTGGATGAATTTTGGGTCATTGATCACAGTACGTCCACAGAGGAAGCAAAAGGAAACGCAGGCGGAAATTTTGGGGTCGGCGGCCAATTGTTATACCGCTGGGGGAATCCCCGGATGTATGGTGCAGGAACCGAACAGGACCAGACACTCCACTTTCTGCATTCCGCCATGTGGATACCAGACGGCCTGCCCGGAGCAGGAAATCTGCTCGTATTCGAGAATGGTGTCGGACAGCCCGAAGGAAACTACTCTACGGTGCACGAACTTACCCTGCCCTACATGGAAGAGGTCTACGGGGATGCAATCTGGTATGCCCAGGACCTGGACGGGGCTTTTAAGGATCCGGAAACCGTCTGGAGCTACGCTTCCCCCGGTGAATTTTACAGCGACTTCGTATCCGGCCAACAACGCCTTCCCAACGGCAATACGCTCATCGCCGAGGGGATGACGGGGCGGATTTTCGAACTTTCCGCAGGATCGGACCAACAGGTCTGGGAATATGTGAATCCCGTAATTCTGACGGGACCTGTCTCACAGGGGGATCCGATTCCTCCCTTCGGACCTCCCGGCTCCGTCCGCCAGCAGAACGCAATCTTTCGTGCACTGCGCTACGGGGTAGACTTTGAAGGCTTTTCGGACAGAACTCTCCGGCCCTCCGGTCTCATTGAACTCGGTACTGCCGCCGAGATTCCCTATCGTCGTTTTGTGCTCTCCCCCGGCTATCCCAACCCATTCCAGAATCAGACCACCGTATCCATCCAGGTGGATGCGCCGATGCACATTGAACTGGCCGTCTTCAATATACTTGGACAAAAGGTGACCATGCTCACCAATGAATTTCACGCGGCAGGAAACTATGATTATGTTTGGAATGCTGCCGCACTCCCGCCGGGCGTTTATGTATGCAGGGCACTGTCCGAGAACACCTCCGTCACCACAACACTGATCCATCGTTAAGCCGGATCCATCCATCTTCGTAACGATGTACTCTTGCGACCATTCACTTCATGCGTAATCTCAAGGAAACTGCCGCAAAGCGTCACGATCATCCTGACTTCGACGGTTAGCAGAACGGAGAATGATTTTGAGGGCAATTTGTTCCAAAAAAAGAAGAACAGATGCGGGGGGAGCCCCCCTTGGTCGTGCATAGACTTCCGTTTTCTGTACCGAAAATGCCAAAAAATAGGTCCGTAATCATTTCTATCCCAGACACCGGGGAGCGATGGATGTGCTTTTGTACCAGCGGGAGCCGGCCCTGAAGCGCCCGCGGCCCCGCATTCTGATTGCCGACGGCACCGGCCCTGGAAAGACACTGGAGGCCGGCATCCTGATTACGGAACTGATCCGGTGAGGACGCGGAAAGCGGATCCTGGTCGTTTCGATGGCCAGTATGCTGACGCAGTTTCAGAAGGAACTGTGGAGCCGGTTCTTGATCCCGCTCGTACGTCTGGATTCCATCGGCATTGCCCGCCTGCGAGAGCAGCTCCCCGCCGGACATAACCCGTTCCACTGCTTTGATCGTGCCATCATCTCCATTGATACGCTCAAGAATGCCACGACCTGGCGGCCGTTCCTAGAGAAAGCCGGCTGGGATATCGTCGTGATTGACAAGGTGCAGAATGTTGACCCGTTTTACCGTCATTCCATCTCCTGCAAAGTGAAGCCACTTGGATTCCAGCCGGTGACCTTTACGATCTGACGAACTCGACGGGATCTCCCAAAACCGGCAATCACGACTACCCTGTGGACTGCACTAAGTACAAGATGTCTCTGATCAATGCCGCCTGCCCCCTCACGGGCAAGATCACTTAACTGAACTTACCCCCTTTTTCGATTTTTCCAGGGTACAATATTCCGGGGGAACCGGCTATTTTTTTGACAAATTGACTTCCCTGGAGGTGGGGGAATTGGGGGAATTTACTTCTTCGGCATGAAGGGCTCGTGGGGTTTGACTCCCAGGAGTTCGAGTGCCTTATGCTGGGTCTTGCTGATGGTCTCCAGGATGAAGACTTCTTCCTCTGTATGGGCCCCGGTCTTTGGGTGAATCACCAGTCGGCAGAGTCCT
>JAJEFL010000128.1:0-24439 GCA_022820435.1 Rhodothermales bacterium | reverse complement strand
AGGATCATCTGAAACATAGCAGCGCTTATCCCAGTCATCCTGACTTGGTGACCCTGCCGGGTCACCAATTAATTCTTCCGCGGCTTTGCACCAGAGGCTCTCTTGACCGTCGCAAAACTTTAAAACAGGATACTTGTCTATACGAGGATTTTCATTGCAGATTGGAGGTTTTTCATTCGTCAAGAGAATCTGCCGAAGATAGGCATCTCCAAGACCTCCGTCACCACTTAACATATTAAACAGCACTCCTATACTTGGGGGATCAGTGTAGCTCTCTCTTGACTCATAGATGTGTATAATGACATCCGCTCTATCTGCTATCCTCAGTGCGTTTTGAGCATTAGAACTCTGCCAATCCGTTCCTTCAACAAAAATTCGTCCGACTTCCATCGCAAATGCGTCTAGTACAGCAGATGGGTATGTATTATAAGTCTCATTGAGCACGGCCGCCACGGCAAATCCTGCTCCTATATCTAGATAATCCAAATCTAAGAGCTTACGCATCGCCGTTTCTGGTGTCGGGGCCTTCCATACACCGTTTTCCAGGATCATACCCTGTATCCATAACTCAGATTCCTGGGCTGACCCTGTTTTTCCAAATCCACACAGGAGAAGGAAAAATATAACTCCTGCGGTCCGCCCATAGATTGAATTCATCATTGTCATAAGTTTTCGTGATTATGTTTAACAAGGGACGTTCGCGCTATGGCCTCCACCCGAAAATGACTCGTAGATCCATGTGGTTGTAAATCGATAAAAGGGAGTTGGATAATTGACATCCGATGCCCATTGCCCCGCTGCCTTAAGTCTGCTCCAGTATATCCCCCATGTTCCATTTTTATCAGAGACCTGATAACGCACATGTTGATGAGTTCCCGTAAGTTTTTCCAGATCCTTGAAAACCTGCTTTGTTAAGTTGCTGTTAAGACATTGTTGATACCCTGCCGCATGCTCTTTTTCATGTCCAATGATTTTTCCTATGACCCCCTTATAGGCATTTAAACTCCCGCATTTAGTATTTACATCTCTGTAGTTTGCCGAAGTAATCTTAGTATCTTGCAATATTAGATTGCAAAGCGTCCCCTTCAGGGGGTAGACCGGTTGTTTTTTAGCATCAAGATCATAGTCTTCCGCAACACGAAGTTCTCCCTGAATATCTGGTGGATTCTTTATGTAGAAGCGGTCATCCCACGGCCCTGTCCCTTCGGATATATTCCGAGCAGGAGTAGCACTCCCTTTTAGCCGATAGAAGCCAACTCTAGTAATATTTTGTATCCGAGGTTCACCCGTATACTTTTCTTTAGTATCTAATTTAATCCCCGTGGAATTCCACTGTCTGGCAGTTACTTCAATGTTAGCACTTGCGCTCCAGCCGTTAGAGGCGGTGGCCGTAACCTTGGCACTTTCCGTTGCGATTCCTCCCCAAGCATATCCTGTCCTTTCTTTTGCTCCTAAACTGGACGACCACAGGAAGGTCTGTCTTTCCACGGGATCTTCTGACTCCCCCGTAAGAGCAATCCTGCAACCCGCTCTGGCCCCTCGCTCGACTGACTTATCACAGGCCAAATTGAATTTTACATCACTTTCTTCCTCCTCGGAATCATCTCCAGTGCCATCATTTCTACCCTCCTTTCCACCACCACTGCCACCTCCTCCGCCAGGTCTGTCTACACTGCCACCTCCTCCACCTCCACCACCATATCCACCTCCCCCCCCGCCGCCGCCACCGTGACCGGGAGTAATTACACATGTAATTTCAATTGTCTCAGTTTCGTAACATACATCAGAATCCGGTGCCCCAACTGGGGTCGGCTCACACATCTCAATTGCGTATCTATCAGTAACCCAGCAGTAAACACCGTCTAACTCCTTACCTGCACTGGCTTTTAATTCCAACTTCATCTTGATCGGTTGGGGGTTCTCACCAGGTTTATATAAAATTGCTTGAGTAGAAGCGTATCCTATCGTGTATTCGGCGACTAGTATCTGCATCTCCCCAAAATCAGCCGCCAACCACTGCTCTACATAGTCTCTGAATAGAGATGCATCCAGTCCTGGGCTCACAAATTCAACCAATCGGCCAGAGAGGATTTGTCCGTCTGAATCCACATCTGCAACCAAGGTGCGAATCACTGAAATCCGGCTATCCGAGTGACTGGTTGCAGATTCATCAATCCCCAGCACCGTCGCAGCATAATATCCACCACTCCCGTTACTCCATGTCTCGGCCTGATCCCAATCTGGCGGATATTTACGTACCATTGAAGCCAACACCGCCGCAATTGTACTGTCATTGAGCGTTTTGTTAACTGCCCCATCTGGTAAAACCGGCGGCATACTCTGCTCTTTTGCGAGGGCAGATTCATACCAATCCTGAACAGCTTCCACCCGATCAGAGGCCTCCTCCAATGGCAGAGTCTCTACATCCGGTACGAAAGAACTGTCACAGCGGGCAAACAACAGCATGCCGCAGAACAGAACAATTAGGGCACCGCTACGAAAAACAACAGATTTCATTCTGGTCAAAAGCATCACAGTTCATTCAAAGATAACCCTCATTTGCTCATTTGAACCCTTTACTGAATATCAAATCCCATGTTCCCGGCGATCAGGTGAAAATTTCCGTAGAAATTAATCCGCAGACAACTGATGCGTCGTCATCGTGTTTCGGGCAAGTTGCCGCCGGAAAAATGCAAAGTCAAAAATCAAACCCGAATAGAATCCCGAAATGCCATTGAACCTGCTTCCCGTAACGGACACTCGACTGTGAGGTGATGAAGGCATCATCCAGTTGAATTTCGAATGTATCCGCTCCATAGGTTGCACTCACAAAGAGCGCCGTGGGCAAAAGATAATAACTTCCCGTCATCAGACGGAGTTCCGCACCGATATCTTTACGGAGTGCGCGGCTTTCCGGTTGAACCCGGGCCCCGTCTGCATAGAGGCGCATAAACGCTTTGTCCAAATAAATGGGCCCGACCTGGCGCTTGATATCAGGAAGCAGCGGGAAAAGCCACGATGCCTGCACCCATAAGGTCTCCGTCCCCCCTAATCCGTAAAAGGGATAGCCCCGGGCCCCTGACAGCCCTCCGACATACTCAAAATAAAAAGGATCTGCCCGCTTGCCAAATAATGTGGATGCACGCATTCTCATGCTCAGTCCATGTGAGGTGCTATAAAACTTCCCCGGCAACCGAATGCCCCCTTCCAGATCAACGCGGAAGCGATGTAAAATACTGCTGCTGTACACGGGCACCAACTGCCCATCCCGAATATCAAATTGATCCAGAAGGCGACCGCTTTCCCGCTCATAGGATGCCGTCATGCGAATCCCGGTTCGCATGATATCCGATTCACGATGCGCATGCTGCAGCTCAAAATATACACTGGCCATGTAACTGCGCCCAATGAAGTAACGTGAGGACGAACTAGGGATCCAATCCGCCAATTCTTTTGAATAAAACCGATTGGTCGTTACACGATACGGGCTATAGCGATATCCCACTTCAAATAATGTGCTCCGATGCACCTTGCTGCGCAGATAAATATTCCCTTCCCACAGACCATAGGTCAGGTCCGCATCGGTGGTTTGGGGCAGGCATGCGGTGCAGGGATGCTCCTCAATGGATAACCCGTTTTCCACCGTGCGCCGGATATTAAAAAGCTGGATGGACACCTGCGGCGACCACCGTTTCGGGATGACCCGGAAGCCCCGTGCATAATCAAACTGAAGGAATGCATCCCGCTCCAGTGCCAATAAATTTGCCGGAGCAAAAAACTGACCGCCTCCGTGGGATCCGGGGCCAACCAGCAGCCCGCCAAACAGACTCATGCCTTCCAGAATTTCTCTGGAAGAGACATAGGCGCCAAATTTGAGATTCCGCCAGAACGTCTCCGCCCGTCCCTGTATACGCCCCTCCAGTTCACGCTCCACATATTGATCCAGCCGGATGACCGGGGAAATTGTAAAGTCGGTGAACGCAGCCCCGTACGGTGACACCTGCAGTGAATCAACCCCCAGAGAAGCGTCCTCCGCTATCATCTCCACAAGTTCATGCTTCGCTACTGACCGTATATCTGCATCGCTTTCCGAGTCGTGAGGCAATGTGGTTTTTGTGATCAATTCCGGGGCAGTGTAGGGGATCGAAGAATCCAGAACAACGGGATTCTTTAACTGTGCAATCTTATATCCATCCCACTCATAGGCGGCATAGACAAGCGCACCATCCGGCCCCACGTCCGGCATAAAGGCTCCACCGGTCACCTGGGTCAACTGTTCGGGTGTATCTCCCGCCATGCGATAGATATTGTAGATCCCGGTTGCATCCGATGCATAATACAGGGCCCCATTGGCCATCATGGGGGATCGCTCATCTGCACCCGTCTGAAGGACGGGGGTGGCATCGGAGCCGTCCATTCTGATTTTCCACAGATCGTTGCCGTGCTTTCCGGGGGCCAGCCTGGCAAAATAGATCCAGTCACCATCCCACGCCGGCCCGGTAACCTGCGTACCATTTTCAAATTGCGTAACCGGTGTGGTCACTCCAGTTTCGACATCTAAAAGCCATACATTACTCGTACCGTCACCGGAGGCAACATAGGCAATCCGTGTCCCCGTAGAATTCCAGACAGGCTGTGATGCGCGGGCATCATGTGTCAGTGCTTTGGTGGTCTCTGTCTCCAGTTCAATCAGATGAAGATCCGTATAGAGGAAGCCTTCCGAGGTGGTCCGTTGACGTGCATAGACAAGTGCCTTCCCGTCCGGCCTCCATGCCGCTCCTCCCGTAACACCAGACTTGATCCGATGCCCAAGAGAGCAGATATGGTCATGGATCAGATCTCCCAGATCATGGGCAACGGCGGTCTCCGATGTTAAATCCCGCACATACAGTGTAACCCGGCTGAAATGTTCCCCCTTATTGGAGATATAGGCAAGTCTGGAACCATCCGGCGAGAACCGCGGAAAGTAGTTTGCAAACCCATCCGGTTCAAGGATGATCCCTTCCACAAGAGATGCCTCAATGGGGGCTATCGCACGGCGATAGGAAACCTCCATCTCCTGAAGCCATTGAGCATACACCTGCGCTCCTTTCACACCGGTGGCCAATTCGATCGCTTCCTCCACCTGCCAGGTCCGCCACCGGCGCAGATTACGGGTGATCTCAGACAGAACTTCCGACCCATATTTGCTGGCCAGATAGAGCGTAAAGGCATACCCATAGTTATAGACTCCTTCACGCATAAGGCTGCTCTTCGAGTAAAAACTGCCGAGTTCACTCAAAGTGAGCGTTTTATTTTCTAAAACCCGGGTGCGCAGTAACATATCCCGGTGCGTATCCCACCGGTCATAGTGTAACTGATCATGCTGATACTGCGCCGTCCCTTCGGCCAGCCATGCCGGATTACTCAATCCCATAACGGGATAACTGACCAGCACATTGGGATAGCCGTACAATACATCCGGGCGGCGCACATTCTCATAATCCAGGATCTGCAGATACCCAAAAGGCATCGTCCGGGGCAGTTTCATTGCTGCCTGAATCTGAACAATATGCGTGAATTCGTGGGTAATCACATTACGCAGCCAGTCATGCGCCCCGCGTAGTGATGAATTGAGTGCCGGTGCCCAGATCTCAATCTTATTGTCAAAAAAGAACGCCGCCCCATTCGAGTAGTCTTCATAGTCTTTAAGAATGATGTGCACTTTGCCCTCTGGCGCATATCCGTACATTTGCGTAATCGGCCCATAGACATCCTCCGCCACGCGTGCCGTAACCTGCGCCGACCGGCTCGCCCCCCTTCCCTCTTCGTCCAGATGAAACAGAACGACAAAGTGCTCGGTCTCAATCTGGTACCAGTCCAGGGTGGGGCGGGTAAAATCCAGAAGAGAGGGCGAGACCTGTGCCTCCACCTGTGCAAGGGATCCTGCCACGACGATGATCACCATAAACCACTTCTTCATCGGATAATCGCAAGCTTAATCAGACGAGAATCGGTCGCCCCTGAGATTGATCGTGCCTTTACTCTGGCATAGTATACGCCACTCACCGCATCGGTCGTCCAGAGAATTTCATGGGGAACCCCTGCAGAAGTGGTGAAGTGAATGCGGTCAATCATGGAGCCGGCAGCATTGACCACCGTAACCGACACATCCGAAGGCTCACTGGTCATGCATCGAAAAAATGTGGATCCATCCCGAACTGGATTCGGCCAGTTATACGTTTCCGCTGCGCTGAGCAGAGATGCGACCTCTGTAACCTCTGCGGTCAGCGTAACAAAACTTGTATTTTGCGGGCTGCCGTATTTTTCCGACCAAAGAACACGGTCAATGCCATCGAGTCCATAACTTCGCAGAATACCGGATCCCGTAACAACGGTTAAACTGTCCTTGGAAAGCAGCGGCGCAGCCTCCAGCGAAAATCCGGCAGAAAGAGGGAATCCTGGAAGCAGTTCCCCGCCCTGCCCTATGTCCACTGCATGAATATTCCCATCCGTCGCCGTCACGATGACCACGACCGACTCCCCTGACTCATACATGAGCGGGGCACTGGTTGCCGGGGCAGCGATCTCAATGGGAAACGGAGGAAGGAGCGCCCCTCCCTGAGAAAACGCAACCAATTTACTCCCCGCCGTCGTGACGATATCCAGCACGCCGTCCTGATTAATATCCGCCATGGCGGCTGACCTGGAAAAATAATCTTCCCCGAAGTAGACCGAAGCATCAATTCGGATGACCACCCCGTCGGGTTGCAAAAAAAGCATCGCTCCAGGCTGCGGGATTGCCCCCCAAAGCCCGGTCCTGTCCCGCCCCATGACGGGATGCCCGGCATCCTCACTCGCCGGGTAGACCCATACCGGAGGAGACTCAAGCGGCCCGGCCCGGGACTGCCCGAACACATAGACCCCCTCATCGGTGGAGACCAATCCCAGCGCGGTCTCATTGAGGCGATAGGAATCAATACTTTCCGCAATCCGAAGGACCTCGGAATGGTCAGTTCCCGTGAATTGAACATAGTGCGCATCTGCGTGATACACAACCGGCCCCGATGCCAAAAGCTGCGTTGGAAGTACCGTAGACCGGGCAAGTTCCAGTCGCCGATCTGTGATTGAATAGTGTTTGAAGGTTGCCGCAGTACTGCCCTCCATGTCTATAGTGGCAAGACTGCCTGCACCAAACGCCGGCCGTACCTGCGCATTCACGTGACCTGTCCCCGGGATTATGACCTCTGTCCCCGTAAAGACTGCACTATGACCGGCAACGGAACTGATACTGCCTTCTGCGCCAACTCTCACATTCAAAGAAACAGTGCTAAGATCCGCTACGGCTCCATCCTGACTCTTTCGGAATGAAAAAGACATGACGGGGCCCGATGCTGAAAAGTCCTCCATGATCAGGAAGCTGTCCCCTCCTCCACTGGTTCCACTGTCCGGGTTCGTGTCCGGTCCAAACCGGTTCTCATAGAGCGGAATGATCCGCCCGGAGGGGAGTTCCACGGAGGAAGGGTTGCCTTCAAAATAGAAGTCAAACGGTGCACCGACATTTCCATCAAACCCGATATCCTGTGCCCCGTCCGCCTCCTCTATGTCTACCGCCAATCTCCCGGGATCATTATTTCC
Organism: Rhodothermales bacterium; assembly: GCA_022820435.1. Lineage (GTDB taxonomy): Bacteria > Bacteroidota > Rhodothermia > Rhodothermales > Bin80 > Bin80. Next base: position 16,822 of record JAJEFL010000128.1, on the reverse strand, counting down.
CGTCCCTGCAAACTGGCGCTCATCAACATGCCAGATCAGAATTCCTCCATTGTACTGCTCTCCGTCTGAATCCCGGCCCGGCAATGCAAAATCGTACGAACTTGCCTGGGTGACAACCCCCCCCTGAAATCCCTCTATGTTGAACCGGCTGAAATCCTCCCGCACCACTGGAACGGTTTGCGTTGAAACTGCCCCGTCCCGATAGACATGAAGTACAAGTCCCTGACCTTCAGGGTCACGTACACGATTTTCCAGGAGAAAGTATTCGGCCTCGGAGATCTCTATTTTTGCAACCTCGCCGGCCGTCAGTTCATAGGATCCCGGATCCTGAATCTTCGCAGGATTCGTCCAGCCCAATACCGTTCGTGTCCATGCACTGGGCAGCGGGGGAAATAATCCGCCATACGCAAATATCCCCAGAGGATCCATAAGCCCAAACGGGCCAATCACGGATTCCCCCGTCTCTGTGTTGAACAGATCCGGCACTCCCAGATAACTCATGAAGCTTGCTGCCAAAAGCCCGTTAATAGAGAGTTCCAGCAAAAAGGGTTCTTCCGTGATTGAATTCAACCCCGAACGCGTTTCTGTGCGCGGGATGATCATTGAATGGTCCACCGGCATCCCCTTAAAGTTCAATTGACCGACACCGAATCTGTCCAGCAGCCCGGGACTCATAAAAATTGAGGGGAGGTCCTGCGGGGTTTTATCCAGTGTCGTTCCAATCAATTCAATATCACGCCCGACCCCCGCATGAAACAGAATAAAGGCGGTCTCTGCCTGTTCAAGCTGCGCCGGGTCAAACATACTGATCTGATCCGCCCTGCTCCAGGCATCCCGAACCAGCCTGCCCAGTTTGGCTAATTCGGGATCACTTTCGGAATCCTCTCCGGTCGGGCTATAGGATTCCATGGGCCTGTCCAACTGGATAACTTCCGGGATGAGATAGGTGGAGAGCGTGGTCATGCCTGCACTGGCAACGCCTGTATAGTGCTCCAGAAAAGCAAGATGCGCCCGAAAATAGGCCGCATCATGCGGGAGTGGATCCACCTTGGGGGCCAGTGGAAAATCAAGTCCGGCAAACGTCCCATCCCCCGTTGTGAACCGTGTGGTGTCGGGGACAAATTCAACGCGTAACGCAACCACATTGTAGTGTGGATCGGCGGGTTGAACCATCTGGGCCTGAACCTGTGACAAAGATACGACCCCGAACACCCCGACAAGGAACCACCTCATCCCACTACGGCCTTGACCCGTATTAACGTGCAAAGTTCAGAAGGAGTGAGAAACGCATAGTGTTCGAAAGCGGATGATTTTCCTTCAGCGCGTACACATACGAAAAATCAACGCCCACAATGTTATAGCGAATCCCTGCACCAAATGTCATGAATTCCCGATTGCCATTGTAAGGATTCTCATAGAAATATCCCCCCCGGGCCGCGAACAGGTTATTATACCAGTATTCAAAGCCAACCGACCATAGAAGCTGGTCAAACACCGACAGGTTTTGATATTCCCGCTCTTCGCTGTTCACGGCAGAGGTCAGAATTTCAATGGGGGTCCATGCAGAAAAGATTGCGCGATAAAACGGATCCGAGGAGAAGGTCGGCGTACAGGTTTCTGAATCGTTTTCGTCAATACATTCTTCCGACACCCGCTGCCGCACAAGAATTTTGGAAGCATCTGTGGCCAGCGTAATCTTGTTATAGGCATCAAACTCAAGCGTCAGTGCCTGTCCAAAGCGGATCAGGGTCGGAATCGGATCCGCCTGTTCACTGTCCGAATACTGAATCTTGGGCCCCATGTTGGCAAGATTAAATCCGAGGTTGTACTGGCCGGCAATCGTGCCGAGGTAGAATTCCGGGAATTTATATAATGCGGCAATATCCACCCCGACGGAAACCCCGGGGCGTGTTTCCTGTGCACCGACACTGACGCTTGCCAGATTCGAGCGGATCCAGCGTACGCCAGTGCCAAGGGATAAATTCTTCGTTAACTTAAACCCGTACGAAACCCCGACCGACAAATCATACGAGCGAAAGGTTCCCAGTGGAGTATTGATTTCATCCCGATGCTCGTGCTCGCCAAGATTGAGGAACGTGACATGGGCACCAACCGTCCCCCAGTTCTTAATGTGATGCTTCGCAACCAGATACTCAAACGAGAGATCGGACGTAAGTTCGGGCAACCAGTTACTGTGTGTCAGCGCAATCTCTGTTCCCACCTGATCTGCGAGGCCTGCAGGGTTCCAGAATAATGCATTCGCATTGTCGGCGACTGCGACCCCCGCATTCCCCATGCCTGCAGCCCGGCTATCCGGCTCAATCATGAGAAATACGACCGCTGCCGCCCCGGTCTGGGCATTGGCCTTTTGAGCCAGATGATGACTGCTGACACCCAGAATCAGTAATGTGAAGATCTGGATAGATCTGAATATGTGGCTTTTCATATCGATAAATCTTGTAAGGAAAAAAGTTCTGAACCGTACATTAGCGCACGATGGCTAATTTTTCAATGATTTCAGCAACATGCTGTGCTTCCGCTCCCACGGTCTCTGCTCTCAACTTGTATAAATACACGCCAGGGGCGAGACTCGCATAATCGTTGTCCAATCCATCCCATAAAATTTGCATTGGTCCTGCAGATAACAACGCTTCGGCTTCCAATGTTCGTATGGGCCTCCCTGCAAGCGTATACACCCGAACACGCACTTTTACCGGCGTACCTGGAATTTGATTATGTTCAAAGACAAAACGGGTTGGTCCGGCAGTCGGATTCGGGTAATTAAACACGTTCCGGATCACCAATTCTTCGGTATCTGTCACGACAAAATCCAGTGTGGTTTCGCCGGAATTATTCAGCACATCCCAGGCCCGAAGGCTGATTGAGTGGGGCCCTGGAGCAAGTGCTTCATCAAAGGAATAGGAAACGGATCCTTTCTGGAAGGAATCTTCGTCGCTCTCGTACCGGTTCCCGATATTGATGGCATCCATTTCGTTTTCATCAATCACCAGCAGCATCTCATGCCCGACTCCGGCCCCGACTGTATTGATCCCGCTTTCATCATAGATGCGGGCAAAGAGCTGGGGCTGGGCGGGGGCCAGCCCTCCGCTGGTGAACGTTTCATCCCCCAGGAAGAGTTCAATCTCCGGCCCATCGACATCATTTGCAACCTCATCTGAGGTTCCGCCAACAATAAATTGTTCCGAATGCCCGTTTACATGCTCCGAGTCGCCCTGTGCATAGAGCGTGATTTTTCCGGGCTTATTTGCGTACGAGATATCTTTGGGAACCACAAACCGTGCGGTAAACTCCCCGTTAGTGACCCGTGTCCTGCCCCGCCATATCAGATCTTCCCGCACTTCATAGTACGGCTGCGGCATATACCGATAGATCTCACGCGGGATCGGCACCTGCCGCAATGCATCAAACACAATGAGTGACACGGTCCCGGTAAAGGATGCATTCCTGGAGCCGTCCGGTTTGCGAATTTCGCCTTTCAGTTCAATCCGTTCCAGTGCACGCATCTTTCCCGTCGCCGTCCGAAGTTCCTGGTCATTGATATGGGTGACGGCCGCATAGTCCGCAGGCAGTCCCAGTCTCAGTGTGGGATCTCCCAAAAGGTTGAATTTCCGGTTATTTCCCTCGTAGCCCACCCGCCGGTTCTTCGTTCTCCGGAGTGCATCGCCCAGCCTCGGAAGCAGATGATTGGGCTCACGCTGAAAGAGTTCTTGATTGAGGGCGACATTTAATCCCACATTGAGCGTTGTGGCATCGCCCGATGTATACACCGTGCGCACGGTCGTTAAGAGGGCAATCGCACCCCCGGCAGGATTCAGGAGCAGTTCCTCTGCACCGGTCTGCATGTTGCCTAAATCCCATCTCCCAAATGAACAGGTCGCCGTGATGAATACCGGAAGTGCATCGTAGTTTTGAAGACTGCGGGAATCTTCTACGGTAAATAAATTTTCCTGTGCGAGCGCCTGCTCTCCCCCATGGCCGCTATAATTCACCACCAGCGTACCCTCGTCAATCGAAGACAGCAGGTCCTGACGTGCTTTGGGAATACGCCAGGTATTCAGAAATTCCCGGTTATAGGAGATGGCATAGATCTTCTGCTGATTGACTTCCGGAGCCCGTTCTTTTACTGCGACTGCCACGACATCCGTATTTTGTGTATGCAGGTCGCGATCATCCTGGATCCCGGCGGTTCCTGTGGGGCCGTCATCTGCCAGAAACAGATAACGATTCCGCCATTGACCATAGGTTGCGGGGTTTTCATAATGTGCAATCTTATCGATCATCAACTGGGCTTCTTCCACGGTGTGTACGGTAAACCGGCCAATTCCTATATCTACACGCTCATTCAGATGCGCATTCCCACCTGAAAACGTTCCCCGTGAAAATGGCCACCGCCCCTCATTATCATCCAACAGTCCAAAGTAGTCATCGGTTGTGTACGACCTTTCGGGGTTCCATGATTCTTCCGTCTCAAATGGCGGAATCAGGTTTGGGAATGTTGCAGAGGCATCCAGGTTGCGATAATCATAGTGCCCGTCCCCAAACAGGAGTACATATTTGAGGAGCCGCTCTTCATCCGGGCTTCGGTCATAAATAAACTTCAAATAATCTCTTATTCCACGTACATCCTGCTGGCCGCCGGAGAATTCATTATAGATCTGTTTGATGTCCACAATCTCAACCGTCATGCCCTCTGCCCTGCGACGATCCGCCAGAGCGCCTGCCTGTGTAAAAAACTGACGCGGCGAAATGATTACAAAATCCGGCCAGGATTGGATCCCGTGCAGATTCTGAGCGGCCACATTGCATTCTAAACCGCATACGGCCGTCGTATTCAGGGATTGAACCTGCTCAGGGGTAAAGGCGATCAATTCCCGGGGTTGATCCACCGATAATGCAGTGGCCTGGACTAGAAACCGATTCCCCTGCGATTGAACGCCGAGCCAGCGATAGGCCCCCGGTTCGGTTACATCCAGCACAATCGGAGCCGAACTAAATCCCTGCAGACTGAAGGTAAAGGTCCCTTGTTCGGCCAGAGGCGTACTGAACCGGAGTGGGGTTTCGCCTGCCCGCAGTACTTTTGGATAGAAGATACGTACCCAGTCAAGGGCGGCCTGCGGCCCCCCGACCTGATCGTCAAGATCTGCGGTCAGGGTAACGGTTTGATCGGCCGTTACCGTCTGTTCAAACTCTGCAACTCCAGAGCGGGCAATTGAAGACGTAACTGCACTGGAACTAGGCCCATAGTTCACACTGTGCAGAATCCGGCTCCCATTTCTGTAATGCAGACTAGCGGCAGGATTACTCTGCACCGCCGCGCGAATTTGGTAGGTTAATGTGCCGCCCCCCAGGCCAGGCAGCCGGGTATCCTGAAGTATGGTACGCCCCGGCCCTGCTCCGGGAATCAGCGTACTGACCCAAGTATGGCCGGAGTGCCCCCCTTCGCGTCCCCACAGGTACTCATCCATATCCACAAAAAAGCGCCCCTGCACTTCTGAAAGTATGGCCGTTGCCGGCAGATCTGCATAACTCTCCTGACGATAGGACTGGCTTTCCGCAGTCCCGACATCCAGGAAGTAATAATTTGTGGAATCAAATGGGTGTACATAGTGCGTCCACTGCCGGATGGGCTGTCCATTCTCATCCAGGATTGGCTCTTCTCTGGAGTTCGTCAACTGTCTGCTGTACCAGCCACTTGACCCCTGCCCGTAGAACCACACCGCATCCCCCTCATCAAAGCTGCCGTCTCCTCCGCCCTGAACAAAAACCTGATTTTCCGCCAGATCTGCGACCCGGGGGATGCTGTTCAGGGCCGGAACCGGTGCACCTCCATTCCCAAATACCCGGACCCGGTCTGGATCAATTGTCTCCGCAGAGATATTCAGTCCCGGCAGGGACTCAAGGAATGTACGGTCAATCCGGTATATTCCTGTCTGCGAGATTGCAATCTTGAAAAAATTCCCGTCTGCGAGAACGCTCCGCCCGACACTAAGATGTGAATTACCTGAACTGCCGTAGCGCTGCATGGCCTCCTGAGACGTGGGATAGGTCACCTCAATACGCGTACGTCTATAGCGCCGCAATCGTTCAGAATCCAAATCATAGGTCACCAGCCGTGCAACCAGCGTTGCTGCGGGCCGCTTTCGGGAGACTCCTAATCCAACAATTTCAGCCGCCGCGCCGCCAATCCCATCAACCGGCTCAAATGGATATTCATCGTACTCAGCCTCTACTACACGAACGGCAGGCTGCACCAGTGCAGGAAGATCCAATACCTCTGAAACCTCTAAGAGTCCACCTGCAGACGGCGCTGCATCGCCCCATTCTGCAGTCAGTTCATAGAGGCTGCGGCCCGGCTCAGATTCTATGAGACGAAGAGACGCATCCTGCGCAACAGCGGGCATTGCGAGGCCCGTCACCAGCAGGAACAGAACTGTAAATATCTTTACCTGATACACCAGTCTAGAGAAGTGCTGTGAGCACTTGCTTAATAATTTATTGCGGCCTGCAGGCCGCACTTCTATACACACTGGGTAACTTTCGCAGGCAACAGGAAAAACGTTAGGTGAGGGACGGGTTTACCTGTATCTTGATCAAGGGTTCCACAAATTAAAATATTTCACCCAGTGGCCTGAACCTATCGGCAACAATGCCCTTCTCGGTATCACATAGACCGGCAATGATGACGTTGGCATCATGCTCAAAAAAGAGTTGCCATTGGTGCTTGAGTGCCTTACGAAGAAACGAATTTTTTTCTTGGATTGTGACCAGCGGCTGCACATCGTACGCCATAATCCAGGGACCGCGTACATGATGAACCGTTGGTAGAAGATCCGCACAAAATACAAGAGTTCCCGCCTGTCCACTGATCTTGACTAACTGCTGCGCAGTTGTGTGTCCATTCATGACCAACAGGTCAACCCCCGGGGAAATACAGCTTTCGCCAAGATATGTTTTTAGCTGTCCTGCTGCAATGAGCGGCTCAAAATTATCCGCAAAAAAGGATGCCTGTTCGCGAATATTGGGATTTTGGGCTTCTTCCAGGTGACGCTGTTGCAGATGATAGGTGGCATTCCTGAATTTGGGTACAATGCGAGCACCGCTGCGTTCTGTGCTCCCGCCTGCATGATCAAAATGCAGATGAGTCAGAATGACATCTGTCACCTCATCCGTACCGAAGCCTGCTTTCCTGAGAGAATCTTCCAATAAACATCCTTCCAACGCATAGATATCCTGGAATCGCCGGTCATACTTGTTTCCTGCGCCGTTATCGATGAGAATGAGCCGTCCATCTCCTTCCAGAAGAAGCGATCTCATGGTCATCTGGATACGATTGCGATCATCGGGGGAGATCCGGCGCTGCCATAATACGCGGGGGATAATCCCAAACATTGCACCTCCATCCAGACGAAAGCGGCCGCATTCAATCACATGCAGGGTATACGGCCCGATTTGTGGCATTTGCAGTTAATATTTTTGGGGAGGAAAGTCCTTGAAATGTCCATTGGACATCACCCGCTGGCGGATCTCCCATTTTTCGACCACTTTGGGGATCAGTTCTGCCAGATATTCGCTCAAAAACTGAACCCGCTCACGCTCACATTGCATTTCGAGCAGGTGCTGCCGCTGCTCCAATGACAGTCCGCAATTGCGTCCAATCAGCCAGGATACGGAGTGTTCGGATTGATAATATTGCGGATTAACTGTCCGTTCGGCAATCTCTAAAAGTTTAATATGCTGTGCAATCAGCTGCTCTTTTTTGATCAGAGATACCGATTCCGTTGTATCATTATACTCTTCTAAGATCCCCTGCTGATATGACTTGGTTCTGTCTAGTCTGATAATCTGAACCCGATGTTTCCCTTCAACCCGAATATCCACCCGGCCGTCTGCATACTGTGCAAGAATGGCTGCGATCTGTGTAACGCAGCCAATTTCGCTGATCTGCCTGTCATTCCCGCAGACAATCACAAATGGCGTATCTCCGGCCAGACAATGGGCCACCATTTCTTTGTAGCGCGGCTCAAAGATGTGCAAATTTTTCTCCTCACCTGGATACAGAACAATATCCAGAAGAAAAAGGCCCAGTTTATTTGGTATTTCAGTACTCATAGCAGGTTCGTATGAGAGTAACGCGTGTGTGTTTCCTTTTTCGGGTTGGCATGGCCGTGTATCGGTTTCTACTGCTTAGCCTTCTCACTTCGCCACTCTCGCTTACAGATTGTCTGGCACAGGATGGCTTCGGGGGTATGAATCGACTGTCGGAAAAGCTTATACGGCAGCGCTGGCAGACGCATCAGCAACTTGATGTCATGGCCGGGCTCTCGCTGATTGGCGCCCAATGGAGAGGACTTGCCCTGCTGAATCTGGAAGCGGCCAGTTATCCGTTTGCACTGCGACTGCGTGGAAGCGTACGGCAGGGACCGCTTGGACATTACAGCCCTGACTGGGACGAAGCCTATGATTTTTTACGTCTCATTCAATTTGCCCGTATTCAGACAGAGCGCATTTATGCCCGTATCGGTCCAATTCAAGATCTGCGTCACGGGATCGGACATGTGGTGAATCACTACCGTTCTTCTACATCCTGGGATGCACGAACCATCGGAGCCGAACTGGCCTGGAGCCGGGGAGTCTTTGAATTCAGCGGATTTACGGCTGACCTGCTTCTCAATAATCTGATTGGCGCAAGCGCAAGTCTGAACCTCCCATATGCCGGCAGGATCGGGCTTAACTATGCCAATCATTCCCCGACCGGTTTGACTGCCTGGAGTATTGATTTACAGAGCGAGTTGTTTGAGACGGGGCGTATCGCCTTTGCCCCCTATGCCAGTTATGCATGGTATACGCGATTTGGGGATGGTTTGGCATTTGGTGCAGACGTACAGAGTTCGGGTTTTCTGGACATATTAAGTTTTCGGATAAGAGTTGGCGCCTTCTACAGCAGCCGTCATTTCATTCCCGGTTATATCGGAACCTTGTTTAGCGTGAATAATGATCGGAACCGCATCCTCCGCAGCGGAACGGATCTGGAGCATATCACACCGGGCGATTTTGCCGGTTTACGCCTTCAGGAAGCCCGTGGAATCAATGATTTGCTGACCGAATTTGAACTCCAGATCCGGGATACATTCTGGCTTGCCTATAGTTGGCGGCGGCACTACGGTGCGCAGCGGCTCAGCGAATTTCACCTCCGGCTGTTCATGAAGGCAGAGGCCTACTTTAACCTTGAAGCAGGTATTGATCGCCTGGGAGAGCGCACCTTTACGGATATATTCACCGCCTTTCCTGATCAGAGTGCCCTCATGTTTGCCACAGTCCTCCGCATCCGAGGTGCAATCCTGCTCCGTACAGAGGCTAGGTATACCTTTGAGCCGATAAATTCTGTACCTCACTATGTGGTTCAGCGGCGCTTTGAGCCTACATTGGGGGTTCGCATGAATTTTTAGCGGCTTGTCTAACGACAGTAACTTTTACTCATGATGACACTTAAATTTCTCTATCAGGGGGCAAATGGTCGATTGCTGATCGGCAGGGAGATAACGCGGAACTGATGCTCTGCCGACCAATCTGGATAAGGGTGAGCCACGGGCTGGACAGTATGCAGGTGTATGTGATCCCGCTGAACCGGCGTGAATACTGCCATCGGAGTGTTCTGCCAGCAACGTTCGCCGCAGTCCGGGTGACCCAGGACAGCATTCGCCCCGCACAGTCATAACATCTGTGTCCACCGAACAGCCGATATGAAAACCACCAGGGGGATCCGCTCGCGTCCAGACAAAACTTTTTGCTGCGTCTCAATACTCAAATGCCTCCGCCTTCCAAATTGCTCTGGATCAAAGAGCGTGGCGGCGGGGGACAGGCAAAGCGTTAATCCTGCACTGTCCCATTCCATGCCCGGCTCAGGGGGGCTCCAAAACGCTTCACTGTCATAACATGCGGGCAGTACATCTTCATATTCTGGCACCTGCAGGATAAGAGAAGCCTGCAGGAAAACAGGTTACCGGGCGGAAAGCGCATGTGGCAGCAGACACTCATGGCGAAAGGAGGTCTGTGCGGTTCTCAACCGCCCTACCCATGCATGATTTTTCTGATTGCTCCAGATAGTTGCTCAATCGCCTGCATTTCTGAAAATCTCTTTGTGATCTTGTGGGTGACTGATTGCCCCTCTGCCATCCTTACCAGTTTCCCCCCTTTGCCCTTTAAAATCTCTCCTTTGTCCCACATATTAAAAACTACTTGGCTTGGACATATACCCAGACACAAAAGGTAGTTGTAATCCCGATCTAAACGTACATGATTAAATTGGGAATGTCCCGTTGCCCCCCCAATGACGCCGTTTTAACTTCAAACTTCATCTCACCTATTCTGAAATCAATTGGATCCACCCGGCTGCCATTTTCTACTTTAATTCCACAATTGCCCAGATAACGACAGATAAAATCTTCTCCTATCTCGCCTCTGTTGGTATTTCCTAATACACGATATCCAATCAGGAGCGAATCAATCCAAATGTTTTCCGGAGTATGTTCTCGAATAATCTGTTGCAGAAGTGCAACTACATTTATTGGTGCGCCTGCCATATCCTATTTCCGTTCATGTGTTTCCAAAATACCAGAAAGTAGGAGTGGTTTTTGCGAGCATGAACCTGCTTAACCATTCTGCTTACTCCTGGGTTGTTGGTTCGAACGACTGGGGATGCACCATTATACTATTCCTATTGAAATAACTCCGCTTCGTCCCGCAAATGCTAAAACGAAACGCAAGAATTACGAGCACATCTCAGAATTGATCATTACGCCAGACAAATTATGCAACCTTTTCCAACCGACCGCCTGTGATTCGCTCAGGACTGCTCTTGTCCACCGTGTTTGAGTAACGAGCGGCGGACGAGATTCAGGGCTGCAACCACACTCTTCTGTTTATTTCGATCACGGTCCAAGCCGAACTGACACTTCACAGCCCATGATTCACAGACATCTGAATATCCAATCCAGACCCGTCCGACCGGCTTGTCTGCTGTCCCTCCCGAAGGTCCTGCGATCCCCGTCACGGATAATCCTATATCGCTCCCTAAGCAGGTACGAACGCCCTCGGCCATTTGTACGGCAACCGGCTCGCTTACGGCACCGAACTGCCTCAATGTATCAGCATCCACATTGAGTTGATGCTGTTTTACCTGATTTGAATACGCAATCACACCTCCTAGTACATATTTCGATGATCCAGACACATTGGTGAGTTGATTTAGCACCATGCCTCCGGTACAACTCTCTGCGACGGCAATCGTCATGCCCCGAATTCGGAGCATCTCCCCTAGAACACTCTCCAGGGTATCGTCATCTTGACCAAAGATCACGGTCCCAAGTTTCGCCCGGATACATTGTTCCGCCGCATCGATGCGCTCTCCGGCATTACTCCCGCTGATGGTCAGCCTGACACGAACCCCGTAGGCACCTGGCAGATATGCGATCCGGAGAGCCGGTTCCAACAAATGATTTATGGATTCAATCTCTGCCTGGAGTACAGTTTCCCCTATCCCGGCGGCTTTGAGGGTACGCTGAACAATCTCTGTTCGCCCCTCCATCTGCATAATTCGCGGAACCACATGATCCGAAAAAATGGCTTTCATCTCGTGAGGAACCCCCGGAAGGAGGACAACCACGCTCCCATTTTTCCCTTTATGCCATAATCCCGGAGCAGTGCCCTTCGAGTTTGGGAGGATTTCAAATCCACCGGGTACACGGGCCACTCGCTCCGACCCGCGGGGCACTGTTCGTCCGAGTGTTTTGAAGTGATCCTTGAGCGAGTTGAGTACTTTCGGATTTACCGTTAGACTAGAGCCGGCAAGTGCGGCGGCCGCCTCTCTTGTAAGATCATCCGGAGTCGGCCCTAGACCGCCTGTCACCAATGTTAAACCACAGCGATCCATTCCGTCCGCCATCGCAGATTGAATCACCTCCAAATCATCACTCACTGTCAATGAGTGCGAAACCGTAACGCCCATACGAGTCAACTCTGCTGCCAGATAGGCCGAATTGGTATCCACCACCTGCCCTATCAGAAGTTCATCTCCTACGGCAACAATATTCGCATTGAGTTGTCCCACTTCAGCCTCTCAGTGTGCTAGGGTCCACTCTGGATAATCCATACGCCACGCCAAAAGAGTATCTCTTAATTCGGATGTGATGTGCCCGGTGTCATGCGCGACTTTTAACAGGGCGTCAAAATTCGAAAGCGTCTCCAGTGGTGCCCCTTTCTCTTGGAACAGTTCATTTACCCCATTCAGATCATACGTAAAAATTGCTAGAACAACGACCGGCATGGAACCCGTCACCTCCTGTACCGCTTCAGCAGCCTGAATGGAGGAGAGGCCGGTTGCCACCAGATCTTCGATCATGAGGACCTTGCTGTTCGCGGGCAGATAACCCTCTATTTGATTTTTCTGTCCGTGTCCCTTGGGCTCCGGCCGAACATAGATCAGCGGCAAAGACAGGCGTTCTGCTACCCACGCAGCATGGGCAATTCCCGCCGTTGCTACCCCGGCAACGCAATCAAATTCATACTTTGAAGCCCTCTCGACAAACCCGTCAATGAGCATTCTTCGGATTTTGGGATAAGAAAGCGTCAACCGGTTGTCACAATAAACCGGAGACATCATACCGGACGACCAGATAAATGGCTTACCTGACGAAATTGCAATCGCCCCAATTTTCAGGAGTTCCCGGGGGATGGCAAGTTCAAGAGAGTTAAATTGCTTACTCATGCTCTATTCAGTCTATAGTTCTTCTTTGCGAATATATTCGAATATAAGACAGTCCGCTGAGGCAAGTTACAATTACAACGACAATCATTGAACCGTACAGCAGACCACCCTGAATAAATTCATTGGCAAGTGCTTCCGTACCGGGAAAATACTGTAACAGCAGAACCAGCAAAAACAATCCCGCATAAACCATCTGCATCGCTGTTTTCGCCTTGGCAAATTGAATAGTGGGAAACGAACGTCCTGTGGCATCGGCTGCCTTACGCAGTCCAGTAATCAGCACATCCCGAAACATGATGACACCAAAGGCCCACCACGGCATTTGCTGCGGATAAAGCCAGGCCAGCGCAAGAAAAACTCCCAGAACAAAGATTTTGTCTGCCAGAGGGTCTAAGTGGCGGCCGAACTGACTCTGCATCTTCAGCATCCGTGCAACATACCCATCCGCAAAATCAGACGCGGCCCCAAAGAGATAGAGCACGAAAGCCAGTAATGCAAATGAGCGGGTTTCCTGAAATACACAGAAAACCAGAAACGGAGTAACTATAATGCGAAATGCCGTAATGACATTCGGGATGAATTGCATGACATAACAACGCAGGAAAGTGCTTTTACCTTGACGATTCCGGTGCGTTCAACACAAAAACCGTTGCATTAATGTCGCACGCTATGCCATTCTGTCCGATCAGATTTGGCGGCAGGATTATTGCCCTGCATGATGATGTCTGTTTTTGACATACACCAAATAAATTTCAAAATCATGAGCAAAATTATAGGAATAGACCTCGGCACTACGAACTCGGTTGTCTCCGTACTGGAAGGCGGCGAGCCGAAAGTGATTGAAAATGCGGAAGGCGGCCGCACAACCCCCTCCGTAGTCGCCTTCAAGAAAGACGGTGAGCGTCTTGCTGGCGGCCCGGCCAAACGTCAGGCAGTCACCAACGCAGAGAATACGATTTTCTCAATTAAGCGCTTTATGGGCCGCGCCTACGATGAGGTGCCGGACGAACTCAAAACCGTTCCCTACAAGGTTGAGAAAGGCGAAAGCGGAACTGCGCGTGTACGCATTAACGACAAACTGTACTCGCCTCAGGAAATTTCAGCGATGATTCTGCAGAAGCTCAAAAGCACGGCAGAGGATTATCTGGGAGAGAAAATCACGGAAGCCGTGATTACGGTACCCGCCTACTACAATGATGCCCAGCGTAAAGCGACCAAAGAAGCAGGCAAGGTTGCCGGCCTGGAAGTTCGCCGGATCATCAACGAGCCAACCGCGGCTGCGCTCGCCTATGGTCTGGGCAAACAAGACAAGGATCGGACTATTGCGGTCTACGACCTCGGCGGAGGTACATACGATATCTCTATTCTTGAACTTGGCGGCGGTGTCTTTGAAGTCAAATCAACCAATGGGGATACGCATCTTGGCGGTGACGATTTTGACCACAAATTGATTGATTACCTTGCAGATGAATTTCAGAAGGCGGAGGGAGTAGATCTGCGTGCGGACAAGATGTCCCTGCAGCGCCTGAAGGAGGCAGCAGAGAAAGCCAAGACCGAACTCTCCAGCAGCAGTGAGACCGACATCAACCTGCCGTTCATTACGGCAACCGCAGACGGGCCCAAACACCTGACAACCACTTTGTCACGGGCTAAATTTGAGCAGTTGATCGGCGATCTGGTACAGCGTACGGTTGCACCTATGAAACAGGCGCTCAAGGATGCCAAGCTTTCGCATGACCAGATTGACGAAGTCATTCTGGTCGGTGGTTCCACTAGAATTCCACTGGTACAGAAGACCGTGGAACAATTCTTTGGCAAAACCCCGAACAGGTCGGTGAATCCGGATGAGGTCGTTGCAATGGGGGCCGCCATTCAGGGCGGTGTCTTGTCGCAGGATATTGATGATGTTCTGCTATTGGATGTCACCCCGCTCAACCTGGGAATTGAAACCCTGGGTGGTGTCACGACTACGCTGATTGAGTCCAACACCACGATCCCGACCCGAAAGCAGGAGGTTTTCTCCACTGCAGCGGACAACCAGCCTTCGGTTGAGATCCATGTACTTCAGGGCAACCGGGACATGGCGGCCCATAACCGGACTATCGGCAAATTCCATCTGGACGGAATTCCGCCGGCAAGACGTGGAACCCCTCAGATTGAAGTAGCCTTTGATATTGACGCGGACGGCATCCTGAATGTGACTGCCAAGGATAAGGCGACTGGACGGGAGCAATCCATCCGGATTGAAGCATCCAGCGGGCTTTCGGAAAATGAGATTGAGCAGATGCGGCAACAGGCCAAAGAGAATGCAGATGAGGACAAAAAGCGCCGGAAAGAGATTGAACTTCTCAATCAGGTGGACAGCCTGATCTACAGATCCAAGAATGATCTTTCAGAGTTCGGAGATAAACTCCCTGAAGAGAAGAAGGCAAAGATTACGGGCGCACTTGAGCGGCTGGAAAGCCTGCATGAGGCTAAAAATTTTGATGAACTGGAAAGCGGTATGGAGCAGTTGAGTACGGCCTGGGCCGATGCGAGTCAGGAGATGTATGCAGCGCAGCAGGCGGCAGCAGAGGCGGAAGCAACCGCAGAAGGCACCTCTACAAATGGTCAGGCATCCGCAGAAGATGTGATTGACGATGCCGATTTTGAGATCGTTGACGAGGAACCGGAAAAGAAATAACCCTTCCACTCACCGGAGGCAAAACATCTGCCGGGCGTTTGCGGAGGTAATCTCTGCGACCTCGGCAGTTGTGCAGCCTTTGACCTCGGCAATCTTTTGTGCCACGAGTGCGGTCCAGGCGGGCTCGTTCCGCTTTCCGCGGTGCGGGACCGGAGACATGTAGGGTGCGTCGGTCTCCAGAACGATTTGCGTCAGAGGAACGTCTTTAATTATTTCTGCCACGCCTGAATTCTTAAAGGTTACCGCCCCGCCAACCCCGATCAGGAATCCCAATTCCTCCGCTGCCTTCGGGAGCCAGTCCGGCCCTGTAAAGCAGTGAAAAATTCCCCGGATATGTGAGTAATCATAGGGAGGCAGTTCACGGTTTAGGATTTTGACTGCATCTTTGTGTGCCCCGTCACGGTGCTGTTTATCCCGCAGGTGAATGATCAGTGGCAGGTATTTTTCCACAGATAGTCTGATATGATGGGCAAAGAATTCCGGCTGCCGTTCATCGTAGTACTTATCCCAGTAATAATCAAGTCCGGACTCCCCGACTGCAACCACCTTCGGTTCGTCACATAGTCTGGTAATCGCGTCAAGATCGTTCTCGCCTGCCTCTGGTACATGCGTTGGATGAATGGCCGCCATTGCATAGACTCCTTCATAGCGTTCACAGAGTTCCAGCGCCTGATGAACCGACTTCACATCGACAGCCGGCAGAAGAATCTTCTTTACTCCTGCCTCCTGTGCCCGCTGGACTACATCATCCAAGTCTTTTTCAAACCGCTGATCATAGAGATGTGCGTGCGTATCAATTAACATGGGGATTTACTCTCAGAATTCAATTTTACGTAGTGTATCCACGATCTTGACGGTCTCCAGACTGACCGTAATCACTTTCGCAAGCAGTCGGAGCGGATAGGCCGGATCCTGCATGGTCTCTATTGCAAACCGGTTTGCATCATTGACAATCTGGCTTTTCTTGTCCGTTTTGACGCGCTGCCGTTCCATGACCCATGCAATGGCTGATTTCCCGTTGACCATGTACTCATAGGCTTCCTCCGGAATTCCCTGCACGGTGATCTGCCCGTTATAGACGATCCGTGACCGATCTTTCTCGCGTGCTTTCCCTGGATGGCGCATCGGACGATCCTCCACTTGGAACCACGCTTCGGGGGATATGCCATTTGCGGGTTCCCATCCGCCCTCTTCAAAGGTAACTGGATACTCCTCGACATCCTCATAATTAACATGCAGTTCTCCAAGTTTCCTCCCTGCTTCGGCCAGGAAGTAGAACTCCTGCGCATCTTTCGGGAAAGGGATACGGGGCAGTTCCTTGCGGAGATTTGCGGCATATTTTTCCCTATAGGAAG
>JAJEFL010000048.1:0-24944 GCA_022820435.1 Rhodothermales bacterium | reverse complement strand
GTAGCAAGTGTTCCTGTGTGAACGCAAAGAATCGGCAAAAGCAGTTCGAGTTTCTATGTCTGGCGTGCGGGTATCAGGCGAATGCGGACACGAATGCGTCCGTAAATATCCGGGCGTCGGGGATGGTGTCCTGGCACGAATTGTGCCGAACGGGTTGTGGAGCCTATGTAAGACCTGTCATTGCGGAGCGCAAGCCTGCAATGACAGGCAACGGGCGATGAAACACCAAAAAGACCATGAGAGTTGTGACTCATGGATATAATTCCCATTTTATCAGATGGATCGTAACGGATGATCACAAAGAAAGAAAGAAACAGTGCACGAGGATATTGAATTTTTGCCACATTGTGTGCAGCAAGAATAATTCAATCGCGAGATTTCCGCACAACATCGGTTGAAACGGTACACCAATGGTGTGGTCAGATTGGGCGGATCAGTCTCATCCCTCTGCGAGAGAAGATGGCAGTCCAGCAGCGTCCAGATATTGGAACTTAAGTCTGATCCGTATCGCTCAAGAGGGGGACAAAGGCAGATAACGCCTGCAGGATGCCTTCCAAACGTGATAGTCTGCGATCAAGACCATGAACTTCACTGCGGAGTTCGTGTACGTCACCACGGAGTTCGTGCACATCACCACGGAGCACCTCTATTTTTTCATTCACCTCGTGACGAATTTCATTGCGGTGTTCGGTAAGGAGACGATCAATACGCTTGGTATTTGAAATCTCTATCCGCCAGAATGCTATGGCCGCAGCCACAAGAATTCCAATTAAGGTGAGGGTGTTCGTAAGATCAAATTCCATTGTTTTGCCATTTGGTCATGAACCTATACTCCATAGGGTAACAAGTGCATCAATACTGAATATGAGGTGCCGGCATAAGATAACTTTGTTAGATCAGAGATGTTCCCATCGGAGCAACCCAATGTTGCCCGACATTCCCTGATATTACGAAACTGTTAAGGATCAGGCAATCTAAGAAAGGTAACAGCATAATTGGATATTTTGCCGGTTTCCTATATCGCCATACGAATTTTTCAGATATCACCTGCAACCGGCGGCATGTCCTTCTATCCAAACCTCCGGGTGAGATATGTGGAACTTAGCAATTCCGCAAAACTTCACAGGCGTAGTGAAATCTTGACTTGTGTCATCATGAATCAACCATGGCCTGGACAAAATGTGCTCCCTGTAGGTTGTGGAAATGCATAAAAATCACTGCAGCACGGACTAGGGGTGATCGGTCAGTGCATCCAGACCTGGGAGGGATTTCCCTTCAAGAAATTGCAGCATTGCGCCGCCACCGGTAGATACATGCGTCACTTCAGTGTGTAGATTGGATTGCTTGACGGCCGCAACAGAATCCCCTCCACCAATGATCGTTACCGCACCTTTGCGGGTTGTCGAAGCCATTGCCTGCGCCATGGCTCTGGTTCCAGATGCAAACTCCAAGATCTCAAACACCCCCATTGGGCCATTCCAGATGCAGGTGTTTGCGTCCATAATTTTCTGAGTGTACATCTCAACGGTTTCCGGGCCAATATCCAATCCCATGAATCCGTTTTCAATACTTCCAGACGCAGTTTTTGATGTATTGGGTACATTCAGATCCGTACTGACAATGTGATCACCGGGGAGAAGGATTTTTCCTTGCGCTTTGTCCAGCATTGCCTGCGCATCCCCCAGACGATCCTCCTCTACGAGTGAGTTGCCGATGGGGATTCCCTTTGTCTTCAGGAATGTATACGCCATTGCACCGCCAATCAGAATATGATCCACAATCTCCAGCAGGTTGGTGATCACTCCAATTTTGTCAGATACTTTTGCCCCTCCTAAAAGGGCAACCGTAGGCGGGGTTGGGGACTGCAGGGCATTCCCAAGCTGCACCAGTTCGTTTTCCAGCAAATGTCCGGCGGCAGCCAGAGAGAAGTGATTCGCAACCCCGACATTTGAGGCATGCGCCCTGTGGGCCGTGCCGAAGGCATCATTCACGAAGATGTCTCCAAGTTTTGCCAGTTCTGCTGCGAAGTCTGGATCATTTTTTGTTTCTTCAGGAAAGTAGCGGGTATTTTCAAGCAGGATCACACTGCCACCGGGCATGGTGCGGACAGTTTTCTGAACGACACTTCCGATGGTTTCGCTCGAAAATCGCAAATTTGTGCCCAGCAGCCCACTTAAATAATCGGCAACCGGTGCCAGACTGTATTGCGGGTCAGGCTGCCCCTTGGGGCGGCCCAAATGACTTAAAAGCACCGCTTTTCCACCGGCCTCTGTGATCGTCCGGATGGTCGGCAGGGCCGCACGGATACGCGTATCATCAACGACTTCATAACAATTGGTTTTCTCAGACAACTGCAAAGGTACATTGAAGTCTACGCGCACCAGTGCGCATTTTCCCTGTAGATCTAAATCTTTGAGGGTTAGTTTTCCCATCAGTGAGGATGCTGACCTCAGCCAGCTTTTTTCATCAGCAAGGCGGCAATATCGGCAGCCCGATTTGCGTATCCCCACTCATTATCATACCAGCCCAGTATTTTGACTGTATTGCCCTGAACCATGGTGGCCAGACTGTCAAAGATCACCGAATGTGGATTGTGGACGATGTCAATGGACACGATTGGATCCGTGCAGAATTCCATGACTCCATCCATGGTCCCATGGGCCGCAGACTGAAACGCAGCATTTACATCCTCCTTACTTGGGGTCGCATTGACCTCCACCGTAAGATCGGTCAGTGAGCCACTTGGGATTGGGACCCGGAGCGCCATCCCATCAAGCTTCCCTTTCATATGTGGAAGAACCAGTCCCACCGCCTTGGCGGCACCGGTGGTGGTTGGAACAATGGAGTAGGCGGCAGCCCGTGCACGTCTTAAATCACTATGCGGGGCATCCAGAATTTTCTGACCACCTGTATACGCATGCACCGTTGTCATTAATCCGCTTTGAATCCCAAAGGAATCATCCAGGACCTTGATCATTGGGGCAATGCAATTGGTCGTGCAACTGGCATTGGAGATGATCTCCTCCCGTCCAGTAAGCACATCGTCATTCACGCCGAGCACAACCGTCGCATCGACTTGATCCTTGGCGGGGGCGGAAATAACGACTTTCTTCGCACCGGCTCCAAGATGTTTAGCCGCCGCCGCCCGGCTCCGAAAAAACCCGGTTGATTCAATGACAATATCACAGCCGAGGTCAGACCAGGGCAGATTCACGGGATCACGTTCACTGAGAACGGGAATCGTGTGGCCATCAATAGAAATGTTGCTGCCTTTGACCGAAACACTACCCGGGTATTTTCCATGCACAGAGTCGTACTTGAATAAGTGTGCAAGTGTCGCTGCATCCGTTAAGTCATTGACAGCAACGACATCAAATGCCGTGATATTGCGCTCTAAAATTGAACGAAGTGCAAGTCGGCCAATACGACCAAAACCGTTGATTGCAAGTTTGTAAGCCATTTAAGGTTGATTGATTAAGTTGTTGAATAGAGTTACGTTGAACAAGAAAGCCGGCAAATCTATCCCTTTCGTCTGGGTAGATCCGAACCGTGGCTTTCAGATTGAACATTTTCCATAGAAGGGAGTAAAACGAGCAAGTGCGGAAAATGATTGCATGGGATCAGGTTTCAAACTCAGTCTTGAAATTGAACGAACCCCGTCAGAACCGCAGAAGACTTGATCAGCATGAAATTTAACGAAGATCTTTCGAATGACCGTTACAGGTACCTTGGAAACTCCTGAAATTTATGAGGGGTGGTTTCGCGAAACCATCAACGCCTGATTAAGGATGAGAATGAATTCGCTTGATTGAATGGACAGAATTAAGCAGGAACTGCAGTCAGTCTTACGGCAGATACCGAATGATGATAAAGCCTCACGGAGGATGGATCCCATGATGTTTTTCGCAGGAAGGTACTTCTCTGGATTGACTCACTCAAATGGAAGAATTTTAGAATGTCAAAAATAAAAGCTCCGAAGGGAGTGATGGGGCAGAGAGGCAGCCAGCGGGCGGAATCAGGTAGACGCTGGTATGAGCCTATACTAGCGGCCTATTATGGAAATCGGCGTGTCTTCACGGGTGCCGCAATCGGTGTGCTTCTGGTGATTGCCGGCATATTCGGCTTTAATTACATCCAGGGAGAGCGTGACGCGCAGGCCCAGGAATTCCTGGGAGCCATTATTCTTGAATACGAAAGGGGAGACTACCGCATAGCGCTGGACGGTAGCGGCGAAACCCTGGGGCTTCTGGATATTATTAACCGTTATGGAAGCACGCCTGCCGGGAATACGGCTAGATTTTATGCGGGCAACGCACTTTTTGAACTGGAAGAATACGATCAGGCGCTGGCAC
Source organism: Rhodothermales bacterium (assembly GCA_022820435.1). Classification (GTDB taxonomy): domain Bacteria; phylum Bacteroidota; class Rhodothermia; order Rhodothermales; family Bin80; genus Bin80. The sequence goes on along the minus strand of JAJEFL010000048.1, from coordinate 20,592 downwards.
AGTTTGAAGATTTTAACGCAGGCGATGATTTTCTTGGTGCCAGTGCAACGGCCGGCCGTGCTGCGATCCATGAGATGCAGGGGGAGTTTTCAATTGCAGCGGATCTGTTCAAACGTGCCGCGGAGATGGATGATAATGAGGTACAGAGTCCGTATTATCTACGCTCAGCTGCACGGGCTTATGTGGAAGCCGGCGAATTAGATGTTGCCGAAGAAGTCATTCTTGAAGCCAAAGAGGACTACCCGGAAACGGATCTGGCAGATGAGTTTGACTACATGCTAGGTCTTGTACTAGCCCTGCAGTAAGCATGTCTGCACCCCGTGTGCTGGTCGTGGATGACGAGGTAAGCATCCGAAGGACGCTCCGGGAGATTCTGGAGTACGAAGATCTTGTGGTTGAAGAGGCCACGAATGGGGAGGAAGCACTGGGAAAACTCCAGAAATCCACCTTTGATGTAGTTCTTCTGGACATCAAAATGCCCAGGCAGGATGGATTACAGGTTTTGACTGCCTGTGTTGAAACCTGGCCGGAACTTCCCGTGATCATGATCAGCGGGCATGCAGACATCAAGACCGCAGTTGAAGCCACACAGTCCGGGGCGTTCCATTTCATTGAAAAGCCACCGGATTTGCAGCATCTCCTGGTCACCGTTCGCTCTGCACTTGAACGGGGAAAACTGGTGATTGAGAATCGGCGTTTGCGACAGGCATTAAAGCAAAAACATGGAAATACTCTGGTTCCCATGTTGGGGGACAGCCAGGCAATGCAGGCGGTGAAGCAGTTAATCAAGCGTGTAGGTCCTACCGAGGCCCGCGTCCTCATTACGGGAGAACCAGGTACAGGAAAAGAACTGGCCGCACGCTGGATCCATACGCAAAGTCTCCGTAACGAGGGGCCAATGGTTGAAGTGAACTGTGCGGCAATTCCCTCTGAACTCATTGAAAGTGAATTGTTTGGGCATGAAAAAGGTTCATTTACCGGTGCGAACCGTCAGCGGGTCGGGAAATTTGAACAGGCGCATGGCGGTACATTGTTTCTGGATGAAATCGGGGATATGAGTCTTCCTGCACAGGCCAAAGTTCTCCGGGTTCTTCAGGAAAATAAACTGACCAGAGTAGGCGGGGAGCGCACGATCAAGGTGGATGTGCGCGTGGTCGCTGCAACGAATAAGGACCTGCGGGTTGCAATTGAGGATGGGGAATTTCGTGAGGATCTCTATCACAGGCTGAGTGTAATCCTTCTGAGTATGCCTCCGGTGAGAGAACGTACCGGGGATGTCCCAATGCTCATTGAGCATTTTGCGGCTCGGCTCTCCAAACGAAACGGTCTTCCGCCCAAAATCTTTACCAATGAGGCAATGAGCAAACTTTCCTCATTGCCGTGGAGCGGCAATGTTCGGGAGATCAGCAATGTGGTTGAGCGGATGATGATTTTGAGCGAAACAAATACAGTCACTTTACTGGATGTGGAACGTCTGGTTATGCCTGCATCTTCAGCGAAGGGACAATTCCATACAATGACGGAGCAATATAGCAGTCTGGCAGATTTCCGGGAACATGCGGAGCGCCTGTTTCTGCGGCAGAAGCTGGACGAGAATAACTGGAACGTGAGCCAGACAGCGGAGAAAATCGGAATCCAGCGCTCCCATCTTCATACAAGGATAAAGCGGTATAATCTGGAACGGAATGCCTAAGATTTTTTTGCACATTCTGCTCGGATGTGTGATATTCATACCGATTGAAGTTGCGGCTCAGGTTGGTGTCAGCCAGAGGCTGAATGTGTTTCTTGATTGTGACTGGTGTGACGAGTCGCATATTCGTACGGAGTTAGATTTTGTCAATTACGTTCGGGATCCAAACCAGGCCGATGTGCATGTATTCGTGACCATCAGTTTCACGGTTCTCAGCGGCCGTCAGTATGACTTATCCTTTATCGGCCTTGGATCTATGGAAGGATCAGAATTGAACCTGGTCCGGGTCGTGGATCAGGATGCATCCGGCGAAGAGAGGCGGGCAGCGATCAATGGGGCACTTCGCCTGGGGCTGGCTCCTTTTCTGGGGCGTGAGAGAGAGACCGATCTCTTTTCACTCGCCTATGTAGAGCGGGAAGAGTCCGAGGCAGAAGAATTATTAAGCCGGGATCCATGGAGGCACTGGGTCTTCAATCTGTATGGCGGGGACTTTGAATTGGATCTGGAATCCAATCGCACGGTCTTTGATTCGCGCTGGGGATTCTTTGCCGATCACCGAAGTGAAGCGTGGAAGGCGCGAATACGGCCCTATTTTAACTATGATCTGGTTCGAATCCAGCGGGACGGCAGAGCAACGGTCCGCAGAAGTATTACCCGGCATGGGTTAGACAGCTACTTAATCAGGAGTCTGGGATCTCACTGGTCAGCGGGGTTCTTTGTCGACTATGTGACGCGTGATGATCGGAATCTAAAGCATTGGGTGTCCTTTGAGCCGGGGGTGGAATACAGTTTGTTTCCCTACGAAGTGGCAACGAGGCGGGCCATTACGTTTGTATACCGGATTGGTATGCAGTATGCGGATTACTTTGAGACAACAATTTTCGGGGAGACGGAGCAGTGGCTGCCCCGTCATGAGCTGGACGCAACCGTTGCGATTCGTCGCCCCTGGGGAGATATTTTCAGTGGACTGGAGGGGGCGCAATTTCTACATGACCCTTCAAAGCAGCGGGCGGAATTTTTTGCCAGCATTTCGGTGCGTCTGTTTCAGGGATTTTCTCTGGAGCTTGAGGGAAGTTTTGAAATGATCCGGGACCAGCTCTCTCTGCCTGGAGGCGAGCTGCTGCTGGAAGACATTCTCCTGCAGCAGCGTGAACTTGCAACGGACTACTATGCCAGCACCAGTATTGCATTTTCGTACACATTTGGCTCAAAGTTTGCCAATGTCGTGAACACGCGCTTCTGATGTCATCCCAACTGATTGCAGAGGATCTGCATAAAGGATTTCAGACGGGTTCAGGGGGAAGGCTGGAGGTATTGGAGGGCGTATCTCTGACGGTGAATGCCGGCGAAGTCGTTGCGATCATTGGAGACAGCGGAACCGGTAAAACAACACTGCTTCATTTACTAGGTGCACTGGACCGTCCGGATCGGGGGACAGTTTCGTATGACGGGAAGGATATTTTTCAGCAGAATGATGATTCGCTGAGCCGCTGGCGTAATCGTTCGATTGGGTTCATTTTTCAATTCCATCATTTGCTGCCGGAGTTCAGTGCTCTGGAAAATGTAGCCATGCCTGCCCTGATTGGTGGTAAGGCATTGCGCAGGGCGCAGCAGCGGGCAACCGCGCTTCTTACGCAATTAGGACTTGAGGCCCGTCTTGAGCATCGCCCGTCCGAGCTTTCGGGGGGCGAGCAGCAGCGCGTCGCAGTTGCACGCGCATTGATGAACCAGCCCGCACTCGTCCTTGCAGACGAACCCACCGGCAGCCTTGATACACGAACTGCCGGCGCACTCCATGAGGAACTGCTCAGCCTGAGCCGGACCTATAATCAGGCTTTTGTAATTGCCACCCACAACCCGGCTCTAAGCGAATTGTGTGATCGCGTTCTGGTTTTACAGGGCGGTAAACTCCAGGAAAAATAGTTTCCAGGGCCACAGCAGGAATATTTTTATGATTGCGTTGTATTTCACCATACCGGTAGAACCCGAATAATCAATACGAGGCAGGTAATGTCCGTGAATTATACATTGTTTGGTGCACCTGTCATGACGGTTCCTGCAACAGAAGGAATCAAATATGCTGGCTCAAAACTCAAATTACTGCCCCATATTCTGCGCCTTGCACATCAGACCGGGGCAAGGAGCGTGTTGGACGGGTTTTCTGGTACAACCCGTGTCTCGCAGGCATTTGCACAGTCGGGATATAAGGTTTTTTGCAACGATGTATCTGCATGGTCCAGGGTGTTTGGGATCTGTTACCTGATGAACCGGGTGCCCAGAATGCACTACGAGGGGATCATCAATCATCTAAATTCGGTTTCGCCTGAAAATGGGTGGTTCACAGAACACTATGGCGGGATCGCACCTGCCAATGGTCAACCGTCAGCGCAGCAGGATGGTCTCAAGAAACCCTGGCAGATCCACAACACACGCAAGTTAGACGGGATTCGGTCAGAGATAGACCGTATGGGCCTTTCTCCCATTGAGCAGGCGGTCGCACTCACCAGTCTTATTCTGGGATTAGACCGTGTGGACAGCACGATTGGACATTTTGCCTCTTACTTGAGAGAATGGTCGAAGCGCTCCTACAAGATGCTTCAGTTGGAAGTCCCCAAGGTATTTATTTCCAGAGAGGAGAATGAAGTATTGCAAAGAGATATTTTTGATGTTTCAGATATGGAGGTTGATCTTGCCTACTACGATCCCCCTTATGGCTCCAATAATGAGAAAATGCCGCCATCCCGAGTCAGATACACGGCCTATTATCATTTATGGACCAGTATTTGCCTGAATGACAAACCGGAACTCTTTGGTAAGGCAAAACGCCGGGTAGATTCTTCCGATAAGGTCTCGGCCTCTATATTTGAAGAGTTTAGAAAGAATCCATCCACGGGCAGATATATGGCCGTGGAGGCAATTGAGCGATTGATTACCTCAACCCGTGCAAAATGGATTATCCTGTCCTACAGTTCTGGAGGACGCACTACCGCCGCCGAAATTGATTCAATGATCCGGGATTGCGGTCAGGTGGTGGAGTTTGTTAAAGTGAATTATCAACGTAATGTGATGGCAAACATGAGGTGGACCAATGAGTGGTTGAATGGTGCTGATTCGCCGAATTGCGAGTACCTGTTTCTTATCCATAAGGGGTGAATGCAGGGTAGGGGCCGTTCCTCTCTTTTCCATCTGTAATGCAGAAAATCCCACCTGAGCACTGCTCATCAGAACTTTCGGGAGCGAAGGCAGTACGTTTTGATTAAATATGTACAAATGAATCAGTCCCTTTTCATCCCCGCCGCCGAACCTGCCTGCAGGTTCACACACGGACTGAGGGTGCACTCCATGAGGAATTGCTCAATTTGAGCCGGATCTATAGCCGGGCTTTTGTAATTGCACCCATAACCCGGATCTGAGCGAATTAGGTCATGGTGCTCCGGGATTACAGGATGGTGAAAAATAGTTTCCAGGGCTACGGCAGGGATAGTTTTGTCGTTGCGTTGTATTTTTATGCAGTAATGCACTTGGACCGTTAATCAGACTGGAGCCGCAGATGTCGGCTCTGTCCTAATTGATTGAGTTATGCCTGTAGCACAAGATGTTTGGAACAGCCGATTAGAGCAGATCGGATTCATTGATGATCCTGTGGATCAGACACTGGATCTCTACGAGGAGATTGAAATCCTCAAGAAGAGAAAAAATGCGATTCTGCTTGCGCACTATTACCAGGAGCCTGCGATCCAGGATGTGGCCGACTTTATTGGAGATTCGTTGGGCCTTTCCCGGCAGGCGGCGGCAACATCGGCGGATATTATTGTATTTGCCGGGGTTCATTTTATGGCCGAGACCGCCAAAATTCTAAGTCCGGAAAAGAAGGTCCTGCTTCCCGACTTAAATGCAGGCTGTTCTCTGGCAGATACCTGTCCGGCGGATGAATTTCAGATTTTTTGTGATCGGCATCCCGATCATTTGGTGATGTCCTACATCAACTGCTCTGCTGCGGTAAAGGCAAGGAGTGATATTATCTGCACTTCAACCAATGCGGAGCACTTGCTGCGGATGATCCCGGAATCACAACCGGTGATCTTTGCGCCTGACCGGAATCTAGGCCGATGGCTTGAACGCAAAACCGGCCGCAAATTAAAGATCTGGGATGGGGTATGTATTGTTCACGAGACGTTCAGCGAGCGGAAGTTGCTTGCGTTGAAAGTTGAATTCCCTGCGGCCAGAGTATTGGCCCATCCAGAGTGTGAGGAAGCGGTCCTCCGGCACGCTGATTTTGTCGGTTCAACCAGTGCAATCCGCCGGTTTGCCCGTGAAGATACGGGAGACTCTTTTATTATTGCAACGGAAGAGGGGATTCTGCATCAAATGCGTAAAGACTCCCCCGGTAAGCATTTTATTCCTGCCCCTCCTGAAAGCGGGTGTAACTGCAGTCAGTGTCCCCATATGCGGCTCAACACCCTTGAGAAACTGTACACCTGCATGCATCACGAGTTGCCGGAAATCCATATGGAGGAATCTATCCGCAAGCGTGCACTCAAGCCCATTGAGCGTATGATTGAAATGAGCGAAGGTGTGTCATGATCCGAACCGGATCAGATTGTGCTGCAATGGACGGGCTCCCGTGTTAGAGAGTAATCAACCGGGTCCAGGGGAAAATGAGGCGATGAATCTATCAGATTGAATGAGCCTCAGATTCCGCATTTTGGGGGATTTCGAATATTCCAGTTTCAAATGAATTCTCGGATTTTAACTTTATGTCGTTTTGATGCGTGGACGATCCCAATGGGCTCCATATTTCTGACTCAATGACCTCGGTGAATCACAAAAAGTTGTGGAGGCAGATCATTTCAGGCGAGGATTCGGAACTTGAGTTGAAATCTGTCAGATTCCGTGGGGATAAGGTTTCTGCACCTCGGCGGGATTCGCTCGCAGATGAGATTGCAGCATTTGCCAATGCAAGCGGTGGACGGTTAATCTTAGGTGTGACCGATGATCGGCAACCACAGTCCCTTACATTATCAAAACTTGATGTCCTAGTCAGGTATGTGCGTGAAATCTGTACGGAAAGTATCAAGCCGGTGCTCAACGTCAAAGTTCTGCGAATTCCCATAGAATCCAGTGAAGGGGATGTGCTTTTAGTTGAAATTCCTGAGGGTGCAACCGTACATCGTTCTCCCGGAGGGTATTTTGATCGGTTTCTGGATAGTAAACGTGCTATGGAAATAGATGATGTAATCCGATTATCTCGGATACGCGGGCAATCTGATACGAATTCATTTGACTCGCAAATCGTAAGAAATGCCGGGATTAATACTCTTCAACGGGATTTATGGCGCAGATATGTAGTGTCACGAGAACTTGACCCTGATGATGTGGAACTTAGGAAATTGAAGTTTGTGAAGCGTGACCCTGACGGTCATTTGCGGGCAACGGTAGCAGGTTTATTATTGGCGACAAACGACCCGCGCGAATGGTTTCCGAATGCATGGATACAAGCAGTATGTTATAGCGGGGATCAACTTAATGCGGATCATCAAATTGACGCTCGCAATATCACAGGCCCCCTGGACGATCAGATACGAAAGGCCGTACGCTTTGTAAAATCCAATTTGCGCGTCGCAGCATATAAAGATCCTGCACGAGCGGAGGTGCCCCAATTTAGCATGCGGGCAGTTTTTGAGGCTGTTGTTAATGCAGTTGTACACCGGGACTATGCGGTGCGTGGATCTCGGATTCGTCTATTCATGTTTAGAAATAAACTGGAACTGTACTCTCCCGGCGGTCTATGCAATTCCATGACGGTAGACGATTTGCGAACAAGTCAGTTTACACGCAACGAACTGCTGGCCTCAAGATTGCATCAATGTCGTGTCGGCGATCTTCAGGATGTTGGCGGGCGCAGGTATTTTGTTGAAGCAAGAGGCGAGGGGGTACGTCTCATTCAAGACAGAACATTTGCTTTATCAGGACAGCGGGCAAATTTTGAGTTAATCAGTCAGCGCGAACTACGGGTTCGTTTACCTGCAGCACAGCCCCCCGTAGCCGGCGGAATCGTGGCCCGCATCTCAGTTAAATATGAGGATACCCAAGCGCCGCATCCAAATGTGCATGTGCTGATTCTCTATCCAGACAAAACATATATTGAGGCGCATACGAATGCATACGGTCATGCTGATTTTGTCCTCTATTCCAGGCTCCCAATGACCGTGATGTGTGCGGCCGAGGGTTTCAATGCACATGTGGAAAGGAATTATATGCCGGATGCTCCTCTTGAGGTTACCCTGCAGCCTGTTCAGGAAGGTGGTTCCCAAATCATACCGAACCGTTCAGGTTCTCTCTCGGGAATACAGGGGTATCTGAATCCGATGTTAGATGACCTGGATCGCCCCTATCTCTATGCAGACAGTATCCTTATCAACGAGGGCCAATCTCAGCCAGTTCAATTTATACTGAATGAGCCAATACATCTATTGGATACAGAAGGCAACAGTGCGACACTTTGGTTTCGTGAGATGGTTGGAACTTCGTGTATCTTTGACTACTCCTATGAGCTGGGTTAATGTAACTGGGCACTTTTCAGGTACTTGCGCTCCGCCTCCTGTGCGGGGACTCAATCGTATATGGGCTGCTATCATGATGGAATCTCCAAAGATCAATTTTAATGTCGAACCTGCCCCTGGACAACGGGAGCTTGTAACTTCTACAGGGTATTCAGTACCTGAACGGGAATATTTTGGGGTTTTTCTTGGCCTGTAGCTTCAAAACACTACCACAACAAAAGAATCCATGTCAACGAAACTGCGAGATGCGGCGAAAGCAGGGAACGCTAAGGTGGCCGGAGATCAGGAAATGATGTCGGAATATCAGGTAAAGCTTTGGCAGATGGCCAATGCGTTACGTGGTTCCATGGATGCTGCCGAATATAAGCATGTAGTTCTGGGGCTACTTTTTCTCAAGTATATTTCGGATGCATTTGAGGAGCGTCGTGAGGTACTCGAAAGTGAACTTGATGAAGGTGCAGACCCGGAGGATCCGGATGAGTACCGTGGGGAAAATATTTTCTGGGTGCCTTCTGATGCGCGTTGGGCACATCTGAGTGCAAATGCCCGCCAGCCTACTATCGGTCAGAATGTGGACGATGCGATGATTGCAATCGAGCGAGAAAATAAGAGTTTGCAGGGAATCCTTCCCAAAAACTACGGCCGTTCCGGTCTTAATAAGAAGCGACTTGGACAACTCATAGATGTGATCAGTAATATTCGTGTAGGTGGTGAAGAGGCTCGCTCAAGAGATATTCTTGGCCGGGTGTATGAGTATTTTTTATCCCAATTTGCCAGTGCTGAGGGTAAAAGAGGAGGGGAGTTCTATACTCCGCGCAGTATTGTTCAGATTTTGGTTGAGATGCTGGAGCCCTATCAAGGTCGTGTGTATGATCCGTGCTGCGGCTCATCGGGGATGTTTGTGCAGTCCATAGAATTTATTGATGCACATGCTACGGGTAACGGGAATGGAGGCAACGCGAGGGATAATATTTCAATTTATGGTCAGGAATCAAATCCTACGACTTGGCGCCTGGCCAAGATGAATCTTGCCATCCGCGGTATTGAGGGGCAAATTGCACAGGGGGACAGTTTTCACAATGATCAGCATCCAGATCTCAAGGCCGATTTTATTCTGGCGAATCCGCCGTTTAATATTTCAAATTGGGGAGGCGAGCGTCTAATTGAGGATAAGCGCTGGAAATACGGAGTACCGCCGGCGAGTAATGCTAACTTTGCCTGGGTTCAGCACATCGTACATCATTTATCTCCTGGTGGTACGGCTGGTTTTGTATTGGCGAATGGATCCATGTCATCGGGCCAGAAGAATGAGGCAGAGATCCGAAAGAATCTCATCGAAAATGGTTTGGTTGATTGTATGGTTGCACTTCCTGGGCAGCTTTTCTATTCAACCCAAATCCCCGCCTGCTTATGGTTTCTATCCCGGGAGCGTAAACGACCTGATGAGGTTTTATTCATTGATGCGCGTAAGTTCGGCAGGATGGTGAGCAGAGCACATCGCGAGCTGACCGGGGATGAGATTCTTCGCATCACGAGGACTTATCATTCGTGGCAAAGCGGGGGGAAGGCATCAGAATATGAAGACGTTCTAGGCTTCTGCAAGAGTGCTACGCTGGAAGATATTCGCAAGCACGGCCATGTACTGACTCCAGGCCGATATGTTGGGGTGGAACCGGAAGAAGAGGATGATGAATTGTTTGAGGACAAAATGAAGCGTCTGGTATCTGAGTTGAAAGAGCAGCAACAGGAAGGCAGGCGGCTGGATGCTGAGATTAGAGCGAATCTCGGCATGCTTGGGTTTTCGCTGGGAGAAAAAACGTATGATGTTGGGATAGACGAGGATAACCGGGAAATGGATTGATTCTATGACCGGCAGGGTTGGGTGATTCTATCACTGATTCCCGGCAGTTAAGTTTTGAGAAAAAATCATGCCAATAGTCTTAGGAAATTTAAGTAATGCACTTGATACGCTTACCAAGGTTCACGAGGTCAGTGAAGATGAGGATTCGATGAATCAACTTTCAGAGTATCAGCAGATCGCAATTCGAGCAGGTGTGATTAAGCACTTTGAGATGACCTATGAACTCTGTTGGAAACTCATAGAGCGCTGGCTCAAAGAGAATATGTCTCCTAATGATGTGCGCGGTATATCTAAGCAGCATCTCTTTCGTCTTGCAGCCGAAAGTCACTTGATCCATGATTTTGAGATCTGGGCTGGGTATCATAATGCCCGAAACCACACAACGCATGTTTATGATTCTGAAATAGCAGATGAGGTCTATGACATGATAGTGGAATTTATACCTGATGCCAGTGCTTTATTAAATGAACTGGAAAGAGGAGAAATGAAATGAGTGGTATCCACAATGTCTAGATGAGTATGATTCATCCAATTGTTGATTTACGTCCAGATCATTTGGAAATTGTCTTTGATGCGATCCGGCGGCATATTCCAGATAGAAAGGTACTGGCATTTGGGTCCCGTGCCACCTGGACTGCCAGAGATTACTCTGATCTTGATCTTGCAGTCATGGGAGAGAAGCCCTTGCCTTGGTCTATACATTTAGCATTGTATGATGAATTTGTTGAATCAAAACTTCCTTTTCGTGTAGATATTGTGGATTGGGCACGAACGAAGGACTATTTTCGCAAGATCATCCACGAGCATGCGGTGACCTTACAAAGTCCAGTTATGATCAAAAATGATCACTCATCCCGAAAAGAACCCTCTTCATGCCCTGTAGGCTGGGTTCCCCACCGGATTGGCGAGATTGGGGAAATCGTAACTGGTGGCACCCCCTTTAAAGAGGATGCCTCCTATTTTGACGGCGATATTCCGTGGTTGACACTCCGTGATCTGGAAAGGAATAATGATCGTCATATCCAGCATGGAGTTCAAAGTCTGACACAAAAAGGGCTAAATGCCTGCTCTGCGAGCATTGTGCCCACAGGCACACTTCTGATTGCGAGCCGTAAGTCAATTGGCTCTGTGGCTGTAGCAGCAAATCCTGTCGCAACGAATGAGGAGTTACTCAGCCTTATCCCTGCCCCCGTTTATCATTCTGATTTTCTGTATTACTGGCTAAAGGCCAATACTCATGAATTAGAAAAGTACTCAGCAGGGAGTGTCTTCGATGAACTATCTAGGTCAGCTTTACAGCGTATGCGAATTAATTTGCCGGAAAGTATCCCTAAGCAACAAGCAATAGCCCATGTCCTTGGTATAATCGATGACAAGATTGAGGTCAACCGGCGGATGAATGCGACTCTAGAGTCAATGGGGCAGGCATTGTTCAAATCGTGGTTTGTTGATTTCGATCCTGTGCGGGCTAAAATCGAAGGCCGGGATAAAGGATTGGCTGGCGAGGCAGATGATGCGATTCCCCATAATATTGGGCCTGATGGCATACCAGCAGGATGGAAGAATCATACTATTGGTGAGAGTTTTTTTCTCATGGCGGGGAAATCTCCATTGGCGAATTCCTGTGACGAGTATGTTGAAGGTATACCATTCTTCCGAGATAGTGCAGATTTTGGATTCAGGTATCCTAAGAAAAGAGAGTACTGTTCAGCACCAGTCAGTATAGCAAAGCCGGGGGACACACTTGTAAGCAGGCAGGCTCCTGTGGGTGATATTAACATGGTATGGGACGAATGCTGTATTGGAGGCGGGCTCATAGCATTACGCCATAAATCAGGGGCTGCCTCCTTTACCTACTACTCAGTGCTGTCTCTCCAGCAGGAATTAAGGCGATATGGGTATAACGATCCAGCCAAAGAAACAATAGGTAAAAAATTCCTTCAGGCATTCCAAGTGATTGAACCATCATTACGAGTCATTGCTCTCTGGGAATCAGTGATTGCTCCGCTGGATCAGCGCATTAGGAACAATGTCTCAGAAAACTATGCTTTAGCCAATATTCGGGACAGTCTTCTGCCAGATCTTGTTTCTGGAAAAATAGACATCGGGGGGATCCCCAAAGCCCTGGCCGATGACGGGGAGTCTCAGGGCCATATCTACAACCAAGAGTATATTTCGATAGCAGAGGAATGTGCTGGGCGACCATCACGAGACCACCAGGATGATTCGTATACGTGGACAATGAAGCGGCTTATAGATGAACTTCGTGAGCAATTGATGGAAGCAAGTAGACTTGAACTTGCAATTCAGACGAATTTGAGCGGGCTATTTTGGGCGGGGGCGGGAAATGAGTAATTCAGATAAACTGCGCTGGAAGCAGCGACTGGATAATTATAGAGCGGCACTTGCGCGATTGACGGAGGCTTGCAAACTCGAAGAATATAGTGATCTGGAACTTGCCGGGCTGATTAAGAGATTCGAGAATTGCTTTGAATTGTCGTGGAAAGTTCTCAAGGATCTGCTCTTCTATGAAGGGTTTGATGAAAAGACACCAAGAGCCGTAATCCGTAAGAGCTTCGAGGCTGGGTACATTAACGAGAGCGACTGTGAAACCTTATTAGATGCCTTGCAAAGGCGTAATCTATTGAGTCACACCTACGACGGAGATCTTGCACAGGAAGCCAAATTGATCATCAAAGAGGATTACCATCCCGTTCTTCTACGGCTCCGCCTAACTTTGGAGGCTAGACAGTCACTATGACAGGCGGCATCAAAGACATTCATCGAGAGGCGATAATCGCCGAAATTGCAGCCAATGATCGTGTAGAGCGGGCCGTATTGTTTGGATCTAGAGCAACCGGTACGAATACGGTAACTTCCGATGTGGATATCGCTTTATTCGGGAATCGGCTGACACGAACAGATCAAGTTCGCCTTACTGCTGCACTGGAAGAGATTCCAATGGCGCAAACGGTTGATCTAGTTTTGTATGACTCAATACGAAACAAGGAATTAGAGAGTCATATTCGGAGGCACGGTATTGAGTGGTATGCACATCCAGCAACTACAGACAATGGTCATGCCATCTGCTCTCCAGATAGAACAGAGTTCGTGCCTCTGAATTCGGAATGTTCGGGGATTGATATTCCTGCGGAAGAACTCAAGATCATTCAGGAGTTACTGGAGCGGCATCTTCCGTATACAGATGTCTGGATTTATGACTTAAGGGGAAAGTACGCATCCATCTCAGAGGCGGACTTCATCCTTGTTGTATTTTCGTCTTCCGCGCAGAAGCAAGCGATCAGTGACTTGCGAGATGGAGTAAAAGAGATTGGGGTGTCATTTCAGATAGATGTGTTTGTGTGGGACGATCTGCCAGAATCATTAAAAATCGGAGCAGAAAGTTTGAAGTTAGCAATTGGATATAATAAGTCGGGAAAAGGGAATAACTTGATGATTGACGGTGATTGGCAACAACTGCCTTTCAGTGAAGCAGTTCAGATCAATCCTAAACGTCATTTAAGACGAGGAATGGTTTATCCCTTCGTTAGCATGGCCTCAATAAACGTGGGTTCCCGGTATGTTTCCCCACAGGAGCAGCGCAAGTTTAAGGGCGGTGGAGCAAGATTTCGTGAAGGCGATACCTTAATGGCACGTATAACACCTTGTCTGGAAAACGGGAAAATTGCCCAGTACCATGCCCCTAAACTTAAGAAAGAAGCACATGGCTCTACGGAGTTTATCGTTATTAGGGGATGTCCTGAGGTGACCGACAATGATTTTGCTTACTATCTAACTAAATCAGAAAGGGTCATAAGGTTCGCTGTCGGACAAATGACGGGAACATCTGGCCGACAGCGAATGTCCGCCGCATCTTTAAAGCATTTAGTTATATCGCTTCCACCTATTTCTCAACAACGCGTGATTGCCCATATACTTGGCACGATAGACGATAAGATTGAACTTAACCGGCGGATGAGCAAAACGCTTGAGGCAATGTCTAGGGCGCTTTTCAAGTCGTGGTTCATTGATTTTGATCCTGTGCGGGCTAAAATGGAGGGACGGGATACAGGCTTACCAAAACATATTGCAGACTTATTCCCCGACCGTCTGGTGGATTCAGAGTTGGGCGAAATCCCAGAAGGGTGGCGGGAAGAGAGACTTGAGTCAATTGCTAATTTTCAGAATGGCTTAGCGCTCCAGAAGCATCGCCCGCGTGAGAGAGAACCCCGCTTGCCAGTAGTTAAGATTGCCCAACTCCGAACGGGAAATGCAGATAGTGGAGAATGGGCCAGTGCCTCAATTAGACCAGAATGCATACTCAAAGATGGTGATGTTGTATTCTCGTGGTCAGGTAGTTTACTAGTCAGTGTGTGGTGTGGGGGGCCTTCCGCTCTAAATCAACACTTATTCAAGGTCACATCTGACAGATATCCTAAATGGTTTTACTTGCACAGTCTTCTAACACATCTTCCAGAATTTCGTAGAATTGCCCAAAGCAAGGCTACTACAATGGGACATATCAAGCGGATCCATCTAAAAGAGGCTGTATGTATTACGGCCCCTGATTGTGTGTTGTCTTCCATTCATGGGGTATTCAGTAACCTGCTACAACATCAAATTATGAATGAAATAGAATTACGTATACTGGGTAAACTTCGTGATACATTATTACCTCAATTGATGTCGGGCAGGGTGAGTGTCAATGAAACGCAATTTCGAATTAAGGGCAAATCAGTTGAGCTATCCAGTGTGAAGTGAAATCCTATGAGTGAATTATACGTATCCGAGTCTACGGTTGAAGACAAAACATTCAAGTGGCTGCAAAGTATTGGCTGGAAAGTATGTCATGGCGGGGATATAGCTCCCGATTCATCAAATTCTTTGCGTACCGACTATCGTGATGTGGTACTCGGAGATCGTCTGAAGTATGCCCTCGTACGCATCAATCCAGACCTGCCGCAGGAAGCCATCAATGATGCGGAACGTAAACTAATTCATCCACCGGGAGCAACGCTGGAGGCCAGGAACCGGGCATTCCATCGTATGGTTATTGATGGGATAACTGTCAATTACAATGATAACGGTCATATTCGGGGCACACAAGTCAAGGTGATTGATTTTGATGACTGTGATTCTAATGACTGGCTTGCTGTCAGGCAGTTCACCGTCAAAGAGAACAGATGCATACGCCGGCCGGATGTCGTACTGTTCGTCAATGGTTTGCCGCTTGTTGTGATTGAACTCAAGAATCCCTCTGACGAAAAAGCAACGATATGGTCTGCACTTCAGCAATTACAGACCTATAAATCCGAAATCCCCTCGCTGTTCACGTACAATGCGGCATTGATTATATCAGATGGTTTGCAAGCACGAATTGGAACGTTGACCAGTGGTAAAGAATGGTTCAAGCCGTGGAGAGCGATCACGGGAGAAAAAGAAGCACCCCTAGAACTCCAGGTGTTAACCGAAGGTGTACTGGAGCCAAAGCGCTTCCTGTCAATCTTACGTGATTTTATAGTTTTTGAGGATGACGGCAGTGGTAAATTGGTCAAAAAAATGGCAGGATATCATCAATACCATGCCGTGGAAGTTGCGATTGAGCAAACGTTACGTGCAACCCAGATGCAACGCCAGAAAGCCCGCAATCAGATGGTACGAGATGGAATGTCTTCTGTGCAGGGAGGAATTTATGGTGACCGTAGAATTGGTGTAGTATGGCATACCCAAGGATCAGGCAAGAGCTTAACGATGGCCTTTTACGCAGGCAGGATTATCCGTGAGCCTGCAATGGAGAATCCTACGATTGTTGTTTTGACGGATCGGAATGATCTTGATGATCAACTTTTCACTACATTCACTCGCTGTGAGGGGCTTCTGCGTCAGGAGCCGTATCAGGCTAGGAGCAGGGCAGATCTACGCAATAAACTTGCAGTGCAGTCAGGCGGCGTTGTGTTCACTACGATCCAAAAGTTTTTCCCCAACGTGAGAGGAGATCGGCATCAATGTCTTTCTGATCGGAAGAACATTGTCGTAATTGCCGATGAAGCGCATCGGAGCCAGTACGACTTCATTGACGGCTATGCACGACACATGCGTGATGCTCTGCCGAATGCATCGTTCATTGGATTTACTGGAACTCCGATTGAACATGCTGACGCGGATACGCGTGCAGTTTTTGGCGATCATATCAGTATTTATGATATCTATCGTTCCATTGAGGATGGGGCCACTGTACCGATTTACTATGAGAACCGCGTACCAGAGCTTACTCTAGATGAGAAAGAGAAGCCCAGCATTGATTCCAGTGTTGAGGAAATAACCGAAGACGAAGAGGCTACACGCCGAGAGAAGGTGAAAACAAGATGGGCACAGTTGGAGGCTATAGTCGGTTCAGAAAAACGGATAAAAATAATTGCCAGAGATATCGTCAATCATTTTGAGAAACGCCTGGAAGCGATCAATGGTAAGGCAATGATCGTATGCATGAGCAGGCGTATCTGCATTGATCTGTATCAGGAACTGGTAGATCTTCGTCCAGAATGGCATAGTGAAAATGACGGGGAAGGAAATCTGAAGGTTATTATGACTGGCTCGGCATCTGACCCACAGGAATGGCAACATCATATTCGGGATAAATCGAGTCGAGAGTTGCTCGCCAAAAGATTTCGTGATCCTGAGGATCAGTTTAAAGTTGTACTGGTACGGGATATGTGGCTTACCGGTTTTGATGCGCCAAGTTTGCACACCATGTATATTGATAAGCCGATGCGTGGCCATGGACTGATGCAGGCTATAGCCAGAGTAAACCGCGTTTTTCGAGATAAGCCTGCAGGCCTTGTGGTAGATTACTTAGGATTAGCACACGACTTGAAGCAAGCCCTGATCACGTATACAGACAGCGGGGGCAAAGGCGAAGTAACATTGAATAAGGAGGATGCAGTTCGGGCTTTGAAGGAGAAGTATGAGATTTGCTGTGACCTGTTTCATGACTTTGACCACAAGAACCAGCGGACACTCTCCCAGGCTGAAAAGCTTGATTTATTGCCCGCTGCAATGGAACATGTACTGGCACAGGAGGATGGTAAAAATCGTTGTGTCGATGCCGTAGGTGGCCTCAGAAAAGCTTACGCTCTGGCTGTTCCACACGAGTATACAGATCGTATCTGTGATGATGTAGCTTTTTTTCAAGCGGTCCAGATAGCGTTATCAAAACGCGCAGCGTCCGAGGGAAAAACAGACGAGGAGTTGGATCATGCTATGCGTCAAATCGTCTCTCAAGCTGTGGTGCCCGGCGGAATTGTAGATATTTTTTCTTCGGCAGGACTCAGAAGACCAGACATTTCTGTTCTGTCGGAGCAATTTCTTGAGGAAGTGCGTGGTATGCAGCGTCCTAATCTTGCGGTGGAACTATTACGGAAGCTTCTGAAGAACGAAATCAGGACCCGCAGCAGAAAGAATGTCGTTCAGGCCCGGTCCTTTGCCGAAATGCTAGAAAAAACCGTCAGACATTATCAAAATCGTGCTCTGGACGCTACCGAGATCATAGAGGAACTGATTCAAATTGCGAGAAAGATACGGGAAGCAAACGCCCGTGGGGAAAAACTTGGGCTATCGGAGGACGAATTGGCATTTTATGATGCCCTTAAAACAAGCGATAGCGCCGCCAAGATTCTAGGGGATGATACGCTCCGTAAAATCGCCCATGAGTTGGTGGAAACCGTACGTAATAAGATTACAATTGATTGGACTCTACGTGAAAATGTGCGAGCCAAACTTCGCAGTTCAGTGAAGCGGGTTTTGCGGAAACATGATTACCCACCGGATAAGCAGGAGAAAGCCACGGAAACAGTGATTGAACAGGCAAAGGCATGGTCTGATAATTGGGTGGACATGCAATGAGCAAGAAGATGCAATTACTGTTTGACGTAGGTTGAGGATGTATGATGATGAGTTTTCATTTTTGATGGTTAATGGATATGTCATTGGTTAATCTTGAAAGGTTGTGGCAGCAGATTGCTCTAGGCGAGGATTCAACCCTTGAACTGAAGTCCGTTCAGTTCCGCGGGGATAAAGTCTCCGCACCTCGAAGAGATTCGCTTGCAGACGAGATTGCGGCGTTTGGGAACGGGAGCGGAGGACGGCTAATCTTAGGTGTGACCGATGATCGGCAACCGCAATCTCTTACGCCAGCAAAACTTGATGCTCTCGTTACGTTTGTGCGCGAAATTTGCACCGAAAGTATCAAGCCAGAACTGGAATGTCATGTTTCACGAATTCCAGTACAGTCGGGGGAGGGAGGAGCACTTTTAATTGAAATTCCTGAGAGTGTGGCGGTGCATCGCTCACCTGGGGGGTATTTCCGTCGGAAGATAGATAGTAAATGCGTTATGGAGATGGCCGAAGTGAATCGATTATCACAAGCGCGTGGACAGTCTGATCTCAGTTCATTTGATACCCAGGTGGTCAGGGAGACCGGTATCAATAATCTTCAAAGAGAGTTGTGGCAGAAATATGCAAGTTCCCGCAGACGTGATTCAGATGAGATGGTGCTCACTAGATTGAAATTTGCAAAGAATGATCCGCAGGGGAATTTGCAGGCCACGGTAGGAGGTATACTGTTGGCATCCAAAGATCCGAGCAAATGGTTGCCGAATGCTTGGATTCAGGCTGTATGTTATCGAGGGAACACATTAGGTGCTAAGTATCAAATTGATGCCCGAGACATTAGGGGGCCTCTTGATGAACAGATCCGAGGGGCGATACGCTTCGTAGCGGCCAATCAGCGTGTGGCAGCGTACAAAAGTCCTGCGCGTATTGAACTGCCGCAGTTCAGCATGCAGGCAGTCTTTGAGGCCGTAGTAAATGCAGTGGTGCATCGTGACTATTCGGTGCGTGGATCCCGGATTCGTCTATTTCTTTTTGAAGATCGGCTGGAGCTTTATTCACCTGGCGGTTTAAGCAATTCAATGACCGTGGAGGATTTGCGTACGAGCCAGTTTACGCGCAATGAATTACTGGCTTCACGGCTAGGACAATGTCGCGTAGGTGACCTCTCAGGATCTGGTGATCACGAATACTTTATTGAGGGACGTGGTGAGGGAGTTTCCGTGATAGAAGATGAGACCTTTGCTTTTTCGGGACAGCGACCAGTTTTTGAGTTAATCGGCGGACGAGAATTGAGACTTACTTTACCTGCCGCAAAACCACCTGAACCGGAAGGGATTCTTGCGCGGGTGGTTGTATCCCGAAGTGACAATACCACGCCTCTACAGGGCGTGAAGATATTAATGCTCTATCCGAACAAGACATACCTTGAGGCACAGACTGATGTGGATGGGATGGCTGAGTTTGTAATGCACTCAAGACTGCCAATGACTGTAATGTGTGCTGCTGATGGGTATTGGTCCCATGTAGAATACGGCTATCTCCCTAGTGGGCAGTTGAACGTTTCTATGCAATCAACTCAGGAGGGGGGATCACGCATAATTGCCAACCAGTCAGGGCACTTATCTGGCCTGCAGGCACGACTTCATCCAATTCTAGATAACTATGATCGAATGTATCTCTACGCGGACAGCGTAATGATCAATGAGGGGCAGTCACAACCCGTTCATTTTGAACTGAACAGGCCCGTCAATCTTAGAGATATCAATGGAACCTGCGTCACTTTATGGTTTCGGGAGATGATCGGGGCTTCCTGCATTTTTGATTACTCTTTTGATGAATGACTTTGACCAAAATGTAGTACGTGCAATAATTCAGTTACATCCCTGGAGTCATCAAATTCTATTTTCACATATGATACTTTTTTTAACCAATCGGTCATTAGCTGTATTATTGCCTGGACCGCTTCTAATATATTTGTATCTTTGATCTCTTTGGACTCGCTATCGTCTTGGGTGTGTTGGGACTTTGTCCAGTCCTCATAGTATTTACGGTCGCGATGTGCAAACACCTTGTTTCGTAACTCCAAAATGTCGGGGCAGAGTTCCTCCTTTATACGGTTCAGTTCAGTTATGAATGCATTGTCTTCTTCGCTGCCTGATCCGATTATTAGTTCAATGGGCATGTTTTTGTGCTGGCGGGTCTCTAACGGATCTATCAGCCTTGCTGTACCCATGACCATTGCCTCTTGAAGGGCTTTCCGTATGATTTTGAAACTCTTTTGGCCAACCCCATTGACAACTTTCTCACCTAGTTTGGTTCTATAGAGTCCCAAATAAACATCCCTTAAATGAGATAACATCTCCACATCCATACGAATCTGTGCAATCTCTTCTATACCTAGGGCTGGCGAAAAAACAACTTATCCTCTAAATTTTCCATTAAGACAGCAGAATTATGCGATTTGTTTGCGGTTTGATGGAGTAGTTCCATTGGGGTATGGTTTGATGGGAGTGCAGATTCAGGTTTGCCATCTCGGCATCGCTGATTTTGATTCCTTTTTCAAAGTCTTGTTCCACCAAGTCTGCGGA
>JAJEFL010000068.1:0-14416 GCA_022820435.1 Rhodothermales bacterium | reverse complement strand
TGCACCGCCTTCAGCGGCCGTGTGCAGGGGCGTCTGCCCATGATGATTTACGGCCTTCACATCCGCTCCCTGATGAAGCAGTGTCTGAGTAACTTTGTGATTTTCATTGAATTCAGCAGCAAAATGGAGCGGTGTGCGTCCATCCTGATCCTTCACGTTCAGGTCTGCTCCCGCGTCAATTAGAGTCTGAATGATTTCAGGATTGCTGTTCAGTCTCGCAGCGAAGAGAAGAGGGGTTTGGCCATCGTCATCTGCTGCATTCAGATCTGCTCCTGCATCAATCAACCCCTTGATAATCTCAGGATTCTTGTTCAGGGCCGCGGCGCAATGGATCGGCATTTTTCTGTTTTCAAGCCTCCAATGTATATTGGCCCCTGCGTGAGTCAGAGTTTTGATCAGTTCAGGATTTCTGCCCATCGCTGCTGCGATATTGAGCGGAGTATTGCCGTCTCGATCCACTGCGTCTATATTTGATTCTGCATCAATAAAAACATCAAGGACTTCACGATTCTCGTTCAGTACCGCGAGATGGAATGGAGTTTTGCCCTTTTTGTCGATCCGTCCCAAATCTGCTCCCGCATCAATCAGGATTTTTGCAATCTCAGGATTTTCGTTCAGCAATGCAGCGCAGTGGAGCGGGGTTTCGTGCTCCGCGTCTAGTGCGTTCAGATCTGCTCCGCCATCAATCAAGGCCTCCAGAACCGCAGGGGTTTCATTCACTGAGGCGGCGGTGTGCAGGGGAGTTCCCCCATCATATTGCTTTGCGTTCAGATCAGCCCCGGCATCCATCAAGGCCTTCACAATTTCAAGATTCTCGTCTACTGCTGCAGCGGCGTGAAGCGGGGTCATGCCCTGATTGTCCACCGCGGCGATGTCAACCCAGGAGTCAAGGAAAATCTTTACCACATCCAGAGATTCGACCCTCAGGCAGGCCAGATGCAATGGAGTTCTGCCATATTGATTCCGCAGGTCAAATTCAGAACCTGCACAGATCAGGGTTATAATGACATCCTGATTTGTGTTGTACGCTGCGGCCATGTGCATGGGCGTACTGCCATCCAGTGATCGTGCATTCACTTCTGCCCCTGCATCTACCAGAGCGTCTATAATTTCATATTCAAGGCAAAGTGCAGCAGCCCAGTGAAGCGGGGTACGGCCGGCACTTTCCACTGCGTTCACATTAAGGTCTGCGTTCAGTAAGATCTTTACCGCCTCGGGGATCTTACGCTTCTTTATGGCACGGCAAAGGGAAGTTCGCTCCTTTCGGTTCAGGGCATGTACATCTGCAACATGATCAATCAGGGCCTTGAATGTTTTAGGATGCTCACTGAATCCGGCAACGAGATGGAATAAAGTCCAGCCGGAATGCTTCTGATGATCAGATTTTTTTTCCGCGTTCGGCTCTCCCTGAATTATCTCAGTGAATTTTTTGATCCGATCAGCTTGGCGAGATCGTCTTTTACTCATGTATCCGGGCAAAAGCTTTGATGGCAGCGCATCTAGCAAAGCTCTCAATCTTGAAGATTTTTGTTCATCTGAGTGCCCCCAAGAGTGCTTTTTAGCCTGGATTATTCGTTTTGCAAGAACCTCGGCAGATTTAAAAATCAAACCAAGCCAAATTCGCTCTACGGGGAACCTGCGATAGACTGGATGAGTGTACTTCATGAATTCTGAACCAATACAATACTAATCAAAGGGGGGCAATCGGCAATGAGTTAGAGGAAGCAGAGGGGAATTGTCCGGCTATATTTTTGAGATTATTTCAAAACTACTTGAATCCAATTTCGGCAGATCGTTTGCACAGAACGTGTATCACTGGAACGGGAATAGATGCAGCGGGACGGACTCAAGCAAACCGAGTGGACTGGACTCATTCCGCACCTCATATACGTCCGGCGTGCTACCTGATTCTAAATGTATATTTAAGTCTGACCCCATTATGACGCAGATGTTCCATGAGATAGAATAGGAATAGCGTCCCGATGCAGAAGAACGGCAGAGGCGTACCGAAAGCCGAAGAAAATACACGAAAACTGCGGGGCTCATTGGGCAGATCGTCCTGACTGACACGGATCGGACGCACGCTGCGAAGAGCAATCCCCATCCTATCCGGCTTGGGTGGCAGGGCGTGAACGGAAAATTAAATTAGCCGGGTACGGGATTTATACGAGACCCATCTTGCCGTTCCATAAAATGTCAGTGCAGGAGTTCTATCAAAAAGTCCGAAGACAGAAAATGTCTATATTGTGTGCTCTCCGTAAATCGGGGCTAGGTTCATTGTTTTCCAGGAGGAACCTTGAAGCCGATGAATGGAGAATTTTATCGGTGGACTGAAATGGATCTGGTTGCGCGGCCCCTGCATGATCAAAAAGAACGGGGATACAGGCCTCCAAGGCAGTAAATATCGGCCTCGTAGATCATGTGAAGGCAGCGTTTCGTCATCGCAGTTCATTCAGGTACCTATGCGGGGCGGTGTGCGTAAAACTGAATCTGCCACTTGTAGTACTGAAGCATGAGTAAGATCAATATTGGCCGGGCGGTCCAGAATATACTGCCGAGGACGAATTCTTACACTCCCCTCATCGAGGTGATTGTTAACGCAATTGAGTCCATTGAGGAGACGGATATCGAAAGTGGAGGCCGCGTTGAGATACGGGTGCTTCGGAGCGAACATTCCGAGTCGGGAACTGCGCTTCACATGGTTGAAGGGTTTGAGGTCAGTGACAATGGGATCGGGTTTTCGGATGGTCACCGCGAATCGTTTGATACGCTGTATACGGATCAGAAAATCAAAAAAGGGGGGCGGGGCTTTGGGCGCTTTGTTTGTCTCAGGCATTTTGAGGATTTCCGGATCGAGAGTGTTTACCGGGCGGATGAAGACAGATTCACGGCCAGAAAATTTTCAGTGGGCCGCAGGAATGAGATCATTGAGAATGAGGTGATAACGGAGACTCGTCGCACGAACACAGGGACGATGGTTCGCCTTTACGGGCCGATGGAGGGGACTTCGTTTGATCTGCGGCTGGACACCATTGCGAAAGTACTTGTACAGCGTCTTCTTCCGTTTTTGATTGAAGAGGGGGATGCGTGTCCAAAAATGGTTCTTTCCGAGAGAGATGGAAGTGAGGTGATCATTCTAAATCAATACCTGCGATTCATCGAGGAGATTGAGGAAGGCAGCTGCAGGTTCAAGTTGCCGGTAATTTCCCCGCAGGAAGAATTCAGAGTTCGGATATTCAAGATTTACGAGCCCAGGAATCAGAAGAACCAGATCAGTCTGGTCGCACATCGGCGTGAGGTTTCGGAAACTTCACTCAGAAGATACATCCCCGAATTTGAGGATGCATTTTATGAAGACAGCGATGATGAGCAGAAGTATATCGTGAAGGCATACGTGTTCGGCGATTATCTTGACCGCCATGTATCTGTGGAGCGTGGTGGATTCCGGTTTGGACTGGATCCGGAAATGCATGCTCCCATTGGAAAACGAGACATTGAGATCAATGCGGCGGAAATTGCCCGTGAAGCTATCGGCAATGATTTTCTGGACAGGAAGGCGATCAAGCGGGAGCACGTTGAACGACATGTTGTGGCGGAGGCACCGTGGTTCGACAGTGTTCTGGATGAGTCGGATCTCACCGAGCTTCGGTGGAATGCGTCTCCCGATGAGATTGAGAAATTTCTTCATGCGGAGAAACTCGCACAGGAATCTGAAATCCGGGAACGAATTGATGCAATTGTAGCGGAGGGGAGTCTGGATATGATCGAGGGCGATGTTGCGGAAGTGGTCAGAAGGGCATCCGATAAGCACAGGGACGATCTGGTTCGCTATGTGGCATTTCGCGGGGCGATTCTGGAACTGCTGGGGCAAAGTCTTGCGAGAGATGAAGAGGGTGAGTATTTCCTTGCGGGTGCGGTGCATGACATTCTTTTTCCACGGAGCAGAGATCCAGACTGGATGCCGTTTGATCATCATAATTTATGGATCCTTGATGAGCGGCTAAATTTTGCAAACTGTCTTGCCTCCGATCAGGATCTCGGAGATATTGATCCTGATAGAGGAGCAGATCAGACCGCCTATGATCAGCGGCTGCTTTTCAGGGGAGAGGATGTGGAGGAGAATCCTGTCACGATCATTGCACTCAAGTACCCGGGGCGTGAAGGTCTGGTGAAGGATGGCACCGCAGAGAACCCGGTAGATCAGGTCATAAACTATGTCGGAGAGATTCGAGACGGAAGCGGTGAAACCTCTGCGGAACCTCCAATTCGGGTTCCCCGGAATACGCCGGCCTATGGCTACATTATCTGTGATCCATCACCGGAATTTGAGAAATGGCTCATCAACGATAGAAATTTCACATCTATGCCGGATGGCCTTGGTTTCTTTCACTGGATCAGCGGAAGCAATCTTTACATTGAGGTTCTCAGTTGGGAGAAAGTTCTGAAGGATGCAGAGATGCGGAATTATTTTTTCTTCAGAAGATTAAGAGGGCGCTCCATTTAAGAGCAAGGCATCGAGTTTTCAGTATTTCGTCATTCTTTGTACACCTGCAGGTTTGGGTACACTTGAAACAATCTAGTGCGTATCTCAATCCTGTTGTTCATGCCGATCCGGATCAATGAAGCGCATGGCGGTGTCGACCATGATTCGGATTCTGTAGAATCCCGCTTCGATGAATATTTGGATTCGGTGAGGCACGGGGCATCCGGCGGCAATCATTTCTTCGAAGAGGATACCGCTCTTTCCACCCGGCGAAGAAACCTTTTATCCGACGAAGAACGTGCCGTAGGCGAGCATGATAGTCAGTAACGCGCCGATTCCGCCAATGGTCTAGAGCAGGAAGCGGCTGGAAAGCGCGTCCAGTTGCGCCTTGGTGGATTCGGCGTGAGGCTTCATCGTATCGTTGGGTGCGGTAATCTGTGCCTGCAGCCTTCATGTTCGCATTGAACTGTACGATAATATTGTTTCCTGCCATATTAGAACCAGAGAAATCAGTCTCTTTCGCGGTAGTTCAGGATAGAATAGGAACCTTTCCATCAGAGGAATGTTCGCCACTTAGTCTATTCGGTTAGAAACATGATCAATACACTATCACTCTCACGTGAACTCACCAAGTCGGGGCTTCAACGAGAGCACGCTGAGGCCATTGCAGATGTCGTTGCGAGAGCGGTTGTTCAGCACAACGGGAATCTTGCAACTAAAGAGTTTGTACATACCCGTATTGTTGAGATACAGAAAGGCACGGATGGTAAAATTGATACTTTACGTGTGGAAGTCGGCGATTTACGTGTGGAAGTCGGCGATTTACGTGCGGAAGTCGGCGAGTTGCGTGTGGCAATCAGTGAGTTACGCAGTGATATGGAGACCCAGATAGCTTCAGTTCGTGTGGAAATCAGTGCTAGCGAGGCACGAATCGTACGCTGGTTAGTGGGAGTCGCCATAGCTTTAGGCATCTTTGAGGCATTAGGTGATGTCCTGCCCAGCCTGATATCAGGGCTTGGTTAATCCTTTGTTGGGCAAGTATTTTCGTAGCATCAAAGGCTAGCCGATCAGGATTTATTGCCCGTGCTCCTCCCTGATTGGAAACTTATAGCTGGTTGCATAGAATAAAAGTTAATGTCGTTAGACAACTCCTGAATTCTATGATATTCAAATCGTCGTAGTCGGGTCGATGGCCCGTCTAATTCAGGGATGGAGGGGAGACAATTCTGGATTACTGAATTGAGGCGGGAGTTGCACATGACCATGCGCAAAGTCTGGCATCATGCAGTTTCGAGGATTTCTGGATTAGCGGTTTCTCTGTTTGACCACATCCGCGACCAACTCACTCTGTTTTCCGTAACTGGCAATAAATAATGATTTGCGAGCCCGGGTACAGGCCACATACAGGAGGGAACGCGCCTTCCGGTAAATTTCTTTCTTTGCCATCTCATCCTCTGCCTCTTTGAGTACCCCTTGATGAGGGAGGTAGCGTTTATTTGCACTTGCCACAATCATATGATCGTATTCCAGCCCCTTCACACGGTGCATTGTAGCGAGCCGGATTCCAGGAATAGATGCACGATCATTGTTCTTTTTGAGTTGATGGACCTTGATTCCCCGAGCAGTGAGTGCTCCCTCATAACGTGCCAGTTCGTGCAAGGTTGGAGCAACAAGGCAAATATGATGAAGGTGATCTTCGTCACATTCCAGACTGTTGATGTATTCGATGATGCCTTCCTGTTCTTGAACCTGGGTACGGTAACTTTTTATGATCGGCGGTCTTTCGCCCTGGATCAATGAAGTATATCCCTTCAAGGTATCCCGCTGCCCGTCCATGTCATCGTAGGGGATTCCCATCAGAAATCCGATGGCCCAGTTACGTACGCGCTCCGGGGTGCGATAATTAATGCGCAGCCGTCGGCCGCGCCCACGGATATTGATACCACAGTGGGATAAAATCACCATCCTTCCATAAATGCGCTGATGTGTATCACCGGCAAGGAGCAGATCATTTTGTCCTTCGGGGAGGATTGCACGGATCATTCGGAGGGATGCCTGGCTCATGTCCTGTGCTTCATCAACAACTACACTGCGGTAGCCAGGTGGATCGGTCTGGAACTGCTCCACCAGTTGATGTTGAAGATCATAGGGATCTGTAATCCCCTGTCGTTTGAGTTCGTCACGGTAGGCTTCAAAGACCTTCCAGAGTTGCCCGCGAGCGGTTCGCGTTAATCGCTGGCCACGCCCCCGGCGGGATGCGCGAAGATATTGCTGCAGGGACTGCAATCCGCCTGCTGCAACGACGGCTTCAAATTCATCTCGAATAAAATGCTGAGAATAGGGGAGGTCATCCATCATATCCATGGCGATCCTCCACGCTTGATTCGCCAGTTCTTTTTCGCGACTGAAATAGGTCATGCGATCCGGCAGACCACGCTTTTTGGCCTGGCTTCTTACCCAGGAATCAATATTGTCCACCTCAATACGCTTGAATACGTCCGGAGCGCACATGCGCCTTAGATTATTGGAAATATCGGCGGCCAGGTTACTGTTGAATACGAGGAATAAAATCCGGTCACGCTCACCGGTAAAGATCTCATTTGCGAGGTGATGGGCCCGGTGCATGGCAACCACGGTTTTCCCGGTCCCTGCGCCCCCAAGTACCCGTACTGGGCCATTGGCGTGCATTTTGACGATGCGTTCCTGAGATGGATGCAGGTAGATTCTCCATTCGGATAGTGGTGCGTCAATCATTTTCTGGAGATCTTCATCCGTGATCGTCACAAACTGGCGCCTGTTTTCGGGGTGATTCAGTTCATTTTCCTCATCGTACTGGCGGGCAAGTTCGGTGATTTCTTTGAGGATGTCCTCATAGGATGTACCGGAGGCAAGGTCATCCAGCGCAAGCCAGACATCTTCGGGCAGTACATTGGAGTACTCCCCAAGGTCATGGACGGTTTTAAAGTTCCGCACTAAATCCAACTGCGCCTCCGGCACTCCCAGGCGCAGGAGTTGGCGGTCACGGTAGGCAGAGAACAGGGTTTGCTCCTGTTGTTCTTTCCCGGGCTTATCCTCGGAGGATTCAGAGATCTGGATCGTCTGATAGACCCCCGTGTACTGGTTCTTCTCAAAACGGTGTGTGCGTGCCCAGGCATAGGCGGCATCATGTACATCCACATGCAGGCAGATGACCCGGTTACTTTCTTTTTCCTGATATGCAATGATGCGATACTTCAAGTCCAGCCGGATGGAGCGCATCTTGTCACTGGTGGAGAGTGTGATCTTCTCAAAGTTGAAGCCGCTGGAGTGGGGATTCTTTGGAAACCGAAGCATGAAGTTACACACTTTAGAATGCTGTGCAGTTGGGAGTTTCGTCACAGCGGCCCAGAAGGTTGGTGTTGGTATGAGAGCAATATTCATTTGTCGAGGAGTTTGAGGATTTCGGGAATATCGGCGGTCGTCAGTTTCTCCAGTTCAAAGCAATTCCATCCGTCGCGCTCACACTCGGAGCGATCCTCCCAGCACTCTCCATGAAGGAGCGCCACTTTCTGCGCGGGCCATGCGATTTCGGCGGTGGTGAGGATCTCGTTGTCGGAGCCTGCAATCTCAAAATATATCTCTGGTACAGGGGCATCATGATCTGCCAATTTGCCAAGCAGCGGCAGGCATGAAGAATCCAGAAACTCGTCATTCAAAACATTGCTCCATGCGTTTGACCTCCCGGGATGGATTTCCTGGATGCTCAGTACTTCGTAGTGCTCATTCCTTTGAATCCCGGACGCACAGAAAAAACCGGTTCGAGGATGAATGAACTGGAACAGGTTCATTGCCCGCAGGAATCCATTCCAGATCGGTCGAAATGTAATCTCGGACTGTGCACGGTCATCGATATAGGCAAAAACCTGCAAAGCGGCAGGATCGATTGTTTCGGAGTTGGCGAGATTGACGGCGACGCAGCTGGTGTGCAGTTCCTTTTGATCACGGATCCAGTAAGCTCCAATACGAGAGTCTTTTCGCATGAAACAGTCCTCCATGAACCATTGTGGGGCAAGGTTGCTGAGTTCGTCCGCGGAGGCGGTCTCAATGACATTCAGTACGGCATGACAGTACGCCAGTGCCTGCCATTTTTTGGGGTTTGGGTCTGTCAGATATGCTTTTAGAAGATTAAAACTTCCTGCCCCTTTCACGTTGTTCTGCTGCGACAGACTTCCCATATCTGATTCAAATTTTTTGATGAAACTGTCAAAATTTTTGAATGCACTGCGCCGGGAGTCAAGCGGGAACAGGTCTCCGTTTCGTTCGGGCTCATCCTGTTTGAGGTCGTTCCAGGTCAGTGACCAGACAAGATAGCGCCCGGAAGCCAGGATTGCCATGCGCTTCAAGGTATCATCCGCGAATTGATCTCGATGATACTTGAAGCCATCCGTAAAGACGGCAACGGGGAGCGCGTTCGAGTTGGGGGCCGGTGTGAGTAAAAAATCTGGTTTAGAGGGAACCTGTACGCCTTTACTCCTGCCCAGAAGAACCTGACATTCAACAGTCCAGATCTCTTTGCCGATCTTGAGTTCGTATAACTTATCGGTGCCGCGGTGGATTGGTAACAGACTGGCTGAGTGCCATTTTTTTAGATGTTCAAGGAAACCCTGTTCCAGTGCACTGTCCACAAGCGGATGGACAGGAATATCATCCAGGCTCCTGGTCTCATCCAGCCCTTCTCCTTTGTTTACAATGCTTTCCAGGATATCGATAGCAACCTCCCTGGAAATCGCCCCTCTACGGAACGAGTTGCGGTATGCAAAGAGGCATCGATAGCACCCGTCTTTGGCTGGATCCTCTTTGCAGCGGCATTTTTTTAATTCCTCCAGCGCGGGTCCCAGAACTTTCTCAAGAATGGTTCTGTCTGTGAGCAGGTCCCTGAGATGCCCGGTTCCGCCTGGCACGGTGTCGTAGAGATAAATGAATGTACGTCGAATCTCTTCGCCGGGTACCGGTGCATCCTGTGTGATCGTCTGCAGGTGGTTTACCTGACCGTGAAAATGCTCTTTCAGCCCCATGAAAAGGGCCGCGGAGAATGATTCGGCCTGGAGTCCAGTTTCGGTATGATCCACAACCGGTAGGAGGATGCGGATACATTCGGATTCAAAGTTATGATACAGAGACAGGGGAACTCTTGGATCTTTGTCTTTGCCCCGATACCTGCAGTAGTATTCATGGGGGG
This sequence comes from Rhodothermales bacterium, assembly GCA_022820435.1. Lineage (GTDB taxonomy): Bacteria > Bacteroidota > Rhodothermia > Rhodothermales > Bin80 > Bin80. Next base: position 4,715 of record JAJEFL010000068.1, on the reverse strand, counting down.
AAGTCTCATTTTCCAGTTCCACTCTGCCGCATTCGGTGCAGATACGGAATCCTGCAATGAGTTCTTCCTCGCCAGCGATTTTTACCGGGGATCCACCGGAGGATGAATCTCCATGGTTGATGAAGGTGAAGGTGGCCCCCTGGATAAAGTCAAATCCAAACGGTACCTCGGAATGCCTGGCTTTGTAGGCGATTTTTACATCTTCGGGATCAAATTTTACATGGGTTCGAATGACAGGGCTGATGTGCTGTCGTTCGTCACGCCGGTCATCAATCCGGTTGTTACTTTCGTGGGAGGTGGATCTGGCGGTGGAAAAGCGGACCAGTTCCAGTGTCTGTCCCATATCTCCCCATCCATCAGAGTTACATTGAGGACATTTAGCGGTTCGTTTCTCTGATTCGGGTTCATGCCAGGAGCAGTCGGGACAGAACCGCCAGGTCTGGATATCATTTTTGTCAAATCGTATCCCGCTGATACGAACCTTTTTTCCGTTCGCATAGAAGTGATTCCCGGGGGCGAATTCCCGGATGGCCCGCTGACCGGGCCGTTCAAAGGTTTCGGTCAGCGGCTTCTGATGTTCTTTTTCTTTTCGCTGCAGGATTGTGGAGTGCAGCTGGGCGCTACTTTGGGGAAAGGCATAGTTCGGAAGGATGCCTTCGTCCGAGAGGAAATTGAACACTTTTTTGTCACCGATATGGAATCGGAGGCTTCGCAGTCCGGCCCGGTGATTTTGGAGGTCTTTCAGATTCTTTTCGTAGTTCTCATCACGCGGTGCATGTTCATGGTCTTTGATCCGTCTGCTCAGGCGTTCAATGCGGTTATGCAACTCCTTACGTTCGGCATACTGCTGAATAAATGCTTCCGTGACTCGATATCTCAGATTGGTTTTCGAGGAGGCATCCGGGTAGAAGAAGTGGGTCAGAGATTCAAGGAGTTCCGGTTGCAGGTTGCCAAACAGTTCTTTGAACCCCTGCGCCAGCTCATCTGCATGAGTGGTAACATAATTCAGCCAATTGAACGGGAATTTACCATCATCTTCGCTGGCCAGAGAACTGAGAATGATTCTCAAATTACTTGGAACGGCCGCATTGTTTGAATGGGCAACCCACATATCCAGACTATAGGCGGCCATTTGGCGCTCCAGTACGGCAGGTGCTTTTAAGAATACCCCGGGTACATTCACTTCACCGCTGATCATATCCTGCGGTTCTGCAAAAAAATAGAGGTCATGGGGTTGATTGGTTGCGACCGCAAACCCAAATGAATTTCCATCTTTCCGCCCGGCCCGCCCGATCCGCTGGACATAGTTCGCCTGTGATGGCGGGATGCTGCACAGAAATACCGTTGATAGGTCTCCGATATCGATCCCCAGTTCCAGAGTGGGGGTACAGGAGACGATATTCGGATCCCAGGGGTGTCGTTCCTTACGCATGAATGTCTTTTCAATCTCCTCCCGATGTCCGGCGGTCAGGAGACCGGTGTGCTCTTTGGGAACGAATCGGCAGACATCCCCGGCCCCGTAGAGTGTGCGGTAATAGTCTATATCATAGTCTGATTGAATTTTGAATTGTCCCTGACATTTGTGGATCATGCAGGGCATCGCCTGCCAGATATCGTGATCCTGTGCAGGGACGCTGACATCATACGAACAGGTTTCACAGGCGAAACGGGCCACTTTTGTGGTAACCGTGAGTTTGTTCGGCTCAACTCCCCAAACGGTATGCTGATTGGCAGAGTACGGTTTGAGGACGCCGGCAGGTGCTGCATCAATGATGTCCTTGAGTGCCGCATCAAATCCGGCGGGAGTCAGGTTTTCTTCTGCGACCAAACATTTATGCCCCCATCCCTGGACCCAGGAGTTGTTTCTGCTCCCTGTGAGGGGAAGAAAGTTTTTCGTGGATTTGGTGGATAAGAAGCCGTGACGCGGGCTGTTGGGCTTGAATCGGGGTGCCCATTTTTGCGGGAGATAAAGTCTGGTTTTCCCCAGCCCCTGGATATAGTCTTTGAGTGCGGGATGTGCAATGCCGCCACCGGTTCGGAGTCGATAGAGGAGGCCGGTCAAAAATTGGATCAGGTCATGTTCTGTGATGGATCCCAGCCCTTCGTGATATTTCCCCCGGATGACGGGCAGGATGTTCGCCGTCCAGATTTTCAATAGATTCTGATCCACTGCGACGGCGGCGGAGTGGGTGTTTTCCAGGGTGCGTCCTCTGCGTGCACGAAGTCCGAAGTTGTTAAAGACTTCCCATTTGAGGCGTTCTGCCACGAGATAGGGCAGATTTGAGTTTTCGGGGAGTGTTCCTCGCTTGACCAGTACTCCGTAGTCATCCATCCAGTCCATATTGGGCGCAATGAATGTGCCTACAAAGTCTGCATCTCCCAGGGAGTTACGCTGAGATTGCACAAGCTTATTCGCAATCGTTTCAATATCCTGATCATCATTCAGGGTTTTAAGGTATTGCAGGATTGCCGTTCGGACACTAAAGGTATACGTTCGGGCCTCAAAGTAGCCCGCGCGGTGCGCCGCATCCTGCACGGAGTCGGAGAAGGTCAGGACTTTCTTATCGTCATTGTAACGAGATGAAAAGGTTTGTCCTAACGCTGCGGACAGCAGCGTTGCTCCCCCCGCACCAAATATGTTCGGTTGATTGGATTCTCCGCAGTGCGGGCATTCAGGGCTTCCATTCTGTCCGAATTTTAGGGAGGGGATATGAACGGGGAGGAGGGCTTTTTCCGTTGAGCAGTCTGAGCATTTTGTTGCACGGGCATTCTGGGGTTGCAGGCATGCAGGACAGAGGTGCCAGTTTTCCGTGAAATTCAAGTCTTCACCCGGGTAAATGACCTTCAGTTCAGCGGCGGCGGATTTACTGAAGTAGGTGCGATAGATCTCCTCAAGGTTCGTGATAAAGGGATCGGTACCGGTTTCCTGCGCCGTCACCCATCCTGCGGTCCCACACTTGATGCAGGAGGCAAGCGGAAGGTAGTGCGGGGAGTCGGTTGAAGCCAGATCGGCGTCCCATGCTAATCGGGGATTCGGGTCCACGGAGACGACCATCCTTTTGAGTTCACGCATCCAGAACTGGATTCGTACATCGAGCAGGGGCCGGTCTGCGGTTTTGGGGTCTCGGGCATGGCTGATCAGAGACAGAAGGCTTTCCAGAAGAAGTTGATGATCCGTGCCTTCTTTGACATCTTCTTCCCCAGGCAGTCTCCACTGCCCGGCCACCTCTGTCATCAGCAGGGTATTGGGGCCGACCAGTTGTACCAGATTCTTAAAGGCACCGTGTTGGTGCAGTTTTTTGCCAAGATCCTGCCTCCATTGCAGCGTATTGAGCGTCTCTTCGGAAACTTCACCTCCGAACCATGCCTTGTACTGCGCCTGGAGGTAAGCCTCACTGGATTCAAACTGATCTGACCGAAGCAACGCATCACTGGTTGGAAACTTAACATATGATGTCTGTAAATCTGTCAGATAATCTCTCGGATCCAGCCGCGCCTCGGTAATGACTGCATGGTCATCAAACTCGGTATCAAAGATTGTTTCGGCATATTCACGCAGTCGATCACCGGACCCGGTGCCCAGCGTGGCAGACGTTCCAACGGGGCAGATGGTTTTGCACTGAAGTCGTGTTTTGAGCCTGCGCAAAAGGCATGCCAGATCGGTTCCCTGTGCTCCGTCAAACGTGTGAAGTTCATCCACGACCACATAGCGCAGGGTATCTGGATGGTTCTTCTCCCAGAGGGGTTTATCCTTTGGCCGAATCAGGAGGTAATCCAGCATCTTGTAATTGGTCAGCAGCAGATCGGGAGGTGATTCGCGCAGTTTATGCCGATCTGAAATGATGTTGGACTCGGTCATACGGGAGTGAGAACTTGCACCGAGTCCACCGACATAGAGGCCCGCGGTAACCACTGCTTTAAGGCTGGGGGTCTGGAAGATGAGTCTTGCAATCCGCTTGGCCTGATCTGCCGCAAGTGCATTCATCGGGTAGATGAGGATTGCCTTGATTCCGAACTGCCCGGCGGTCTGCCGGCAGTAGTCCAGGATTGGAAGCAGGAAGGATTCGGTTTTTCCGGACCCGGTGCCGGTGGTCACGATCGTCGGTTTGGGAGGGTCCGCGCCCAGCCGCTCAAATGCACGCGTCTGATGCAGGTAGGGGGTAAAGCCCATGGGAATTTCCGGGAAGGGTTCTTCGTCCGAGGTGCTTTTTACGAACGGGAGCTGGAAGGACAGGTAGCTTCCCCGGATTGCCTCTTTGTTTCTGATGAACTGATCCAGCGCCTGTGCGAGTGCTGGCGTGGTAATCCGGTAGCGTGTCCGCAGGAAGTCCTGAATGGTTTCGCGGACTTCCCGTCCCACAACGGAAGGAATCATAGCCGGTTCTCCGCTTTTGCTTTTTCAAAGAACGCCCATGCTTCGCGGTAATCTTCTTCGCGGTCGCACTTGTCAAACGGAGCATGGAATTCCACCGTCCGCTCCCGGGGGCCGCCCGGCAGCGTATCATCCATGAAGGTATAGGTAACGGTGCCTTCGGTCATGTTTTTGATGTCGTTCCATCCGAGGGGGATACTGGTTACCCGGCGTGTGGGCGTATGAATTCCGAATGAACTCTTTTTGCTGGATTTGGTGCGCGGGACGGGGCTTTGCCCGGTTTTTTTGGAGAACACAATGCGCCCCCGGGTATCGTAGTAGGTTTCATTTTCGTAGGATTGCA